>DATNAM010000026.1:0-3341 GCA_035572595.1 Gemmatimonadaceae bacterium | reverse complement strand
CATGAGATTCACCACCGGTTGGTCGCTGAACGACGCGGTATCCGGCGAGAACAGGCAGATGATTTTGCTGCCCAGGTACGGCCTCCCCGGCAGCGACTTCATCCCGACCACGGCATCCACCTCGGCGACGGTGAGGAGGGTGCACGGGTCCACGGTCTGCGCCGTTAGGCGGGGTGCAAGGAGGCAGGAACCGCACGCGAGAAACGCGGTAAGCAGGACGGCACGCATGTTCGACCTCAATGGGTTGACGCTCGAACGGCACGTGGAAATGCGAGGCCCACGAGTATCGCGCCGGTCCAGGGGCGTCGTCAAGGCGTTCTTGCGCAATGGACATGCTTTAATCGCTGACGGGTTCACAGCGCTCGATGCACGCTGAAACCAGCAGCTCCTCCGGTCGTAGGGCAGCGTGGTCGTCGGCAAGCCACTGCGTGAACCTGGGCCGGAGCCTCTCGATGCACGGACTTCTTCGCGATCTGCAGTACGCCATCCGCCGTCTGCGCTCGCGCATCGGCTTCACGCTCATCGCCGTGATCTCGCTCGGACTCGGCATCGGCGTCAACACGGCGGCGTTCAGCCTCATTGACGCGATCATCCTCCACAAAACGCCGATCGCCCACTCGGAGCGCGTCGCCGAGCTCGACATGCTGGCGCAAGGGCAGATCGAGGGACCGATGGCTTATCCGGACCTCCGCGATTTGCGCGACCAGTCGGCGAGCGTGTTCAGCCAGATGTCGATTTCGCAGTTCACCATGTTCCCGCGCGACGCCGGCGATCACGTCGAATCGCTCCCCGGCGAGCTCGTCAACGGCGAGTTCTTCCCGCTCATCGGACTCGGGCCGGTCGTTGGGCGACTGCTCGGACCCGGCGATGACGTCGCGCGCGGTGCGCACCCGGTCGCGGTGCTCGGCTACAACTATTGGATGAGTGCCTTCGGCGGCGATCGGGGCGTCGTTGGGCGCGAGGTCCATTTGAGCGGACGCGCGTTCACGATCGTCGGCGTGGCACCGAAGGCTATCGAAGGACTGCTGCCTGGGCTGCTGCCCTCGGTGTACGTGCCGATGCAGATGATCAACACGGTCGAGCCCTCGAGCTTCGACCAACTGACGCAGCGCGGCCAATACTCGTTCTTTGCCAAGGTGCGGCTGGCGGATGGCGCCTCGCTCGCCTCGGCGTCGGCGGTGGTCGAGCGCTTCGTGGGCGACATGCGTCGCCTGCATCCCAAGCAGTGGGGCCCCGGCGCGAGCGTGCGTGTCACCCCGCTGTCGAAGATCGCGGTGGATCCGATCATCGACAACGTGGTCGTGCCCGCAGCCACGGCGCTGATGGTGGTGGTCGGCCTCGTGCTCATCATCGCGTGCGCGAATCTCGCGAGCTTTTTGTTGGCGCAGGCGCGCGACCGGCGGCGCGAGATCGCGGTGCGGCTGGCGATCGGCGCGACGCGGCGCGCGCTGGTGCAGCAGCTCCTCGTCGAATCGCTGGTGGTGGCGCTCGCCGGTGGTGCGTTAGGCATCGCGCTGTCGCGGCTCGCGTTGCACGCGCTGCTCACGGCCGATCTCCCCATCCCACTCCCGATCAACCTCGATGTCGCTCTCGACCTGAAGGTGCTGGCGTTCGTGATCGGCACGACGGTGATCGCGGGCGTCTTGTTCGGATTGCTGCCGGCGCTCCAGGCCACGCGCCCCGACGTCGTCGGGACGCTCAAGAGCGAGAATACAGGCGGCGACGGCCGGCGGTTCTCGATGCGGAGCGGCCTCGTGGTGGCGCAGACCGCGGCGTCGTTAGTCCTGCTCGTGACGGCGGCGTTGTTCCTCCGCAGCTTCGCCGCCCAATCGCACGTCGACGCCGGATTCGGCTCGGCGCCGGGCGGTCTGGTGTGGGTCGCCCTCCCCATCGACCGGTATCCCGCCGCCCGCCAGCCGCAGGTCGTGGCCGAGATCGAGCGGCGCCTGCGCGCGCAGGACGATGTGCGCGGCGTGGGCGTGATCAGCAACATGCTGCTCAATTCGTTAGCCAACAGCGCCGAGCGCATCAATGTCGATGGCGTCCAGCCGCCGCCGGGGACTACGGCGTTCGAGATCGACAACACGAGCGCCGACTCCGGCTTCTTCGACGCCGCGGGGCTCACGCTGGTGAGCGGCCGGCTGTTCAATTCGTCGGACACGCCGGCGCGGGACCGGGTGGCGATCGTGAATCAGGCCATGGTGGATCAGTTCTGGCCCGGCGCCGACGCGGTGGGACGGACGTTCCGCACCGATTCGGCCGTCTACCACATCATCGGCGTCGTGAAGACCACCAAGGTGCGGTCGTTAGGCGAGGCGCCGAGGCCGCTCATCATCGGCGCGTTCTCGCAGGGCGGGTCGCCGATCTTCAACATCATCGTCAAATCGACGGGGGATGCGGCGGCGACGACCACGCGCGCCGTGGCCGCGCTCCGCGCGCTCGACCCATCGCTCATGATCATCCAGGCAAAGACGATGGAGCAGCACCTGGGCATCATGCTGCTGCCGGCCCGGTTAGGCGCGGTGGCGTTCGCGCTGTTCGCGGGGCTGGCGCTGGTGCTGGCGATGATCGGCGTGTACGGTGTGGTGCGCTACGCGGTGGCGCGGCGCGGGCGCGAGGTGGCGATCCGGCTGGCGATCGGCGCACGGCCGGAGAGTGTGGTGCGGCTGCTCATGCGCGACGGGCTAACGCTGGTTGCGGTGGGCGCGGGCGTGGGCGTGCTGCTCGCGGCCGCGGCGGCGCGGGGACTCTCGTCATTGCTCTTCGGCGTGTCGGCGCTCGATCCGGTGGCGTTCGTGGCGGCGCCGGCGCTCCTGGTGGCGATCGGGGCGTTGGCGGCGTTTCTGCCGGCGCGGCGGGCAAGCCGGATCGATCCGGCGCGGGCGTTCCGGGCGGAGTAGGCACGCCATCCAGGTGCGTGCGCTCGACTTCGAGGTCCATCCGGTCATCACGTCGGCCGAGGCGGCGAGCCGCGCGCCGGAGTGGTCACTCCACCGTTAGGCCGTTGAGATATTCGTCGAGCTCCCGACGTAACGAGTCGCGCCTCGCGGTGAGCGAGTCCCGGTCCTTCTCGAGGCTGTCGATCGACGACTCCTGGTCGTTGAGCTTCGCCAGCAGCCGCTCGTAGTACTGCGTCGTTTGCGCGACCGCCTTCATGTTCTCGCGAATCCGGTTCTGCTCGACCGTGATCTCGGCCACGCGTTGAGTGCGCGCGTTGATGTCTCCCTCGACGCCCGCGATGGATTGCTTGAGCTGAATTGCCTTACTGAGCGCGTCGCGTACGCTTGACGGCACGTCGCCCGCTCCGCTGCCCGTGCGGCTGTAGAACAGCAGTTGGTCCA
>DATNAM010000025.1:0-5154 GCA_035572595.1 Gemmatimonadaceae bacterium | reverse complement strand
ACGGCGCGGCGCCGGTCGCACGGCCCCGGGTGTCGGGCGGCTCTGCCACCGACACCATCCGCAGCCTCATCGATGCGCTCTCGACGCTCGGCCTGATCAACGACGGAACGCGTTAGGCGCCCCGGCGTCGAGGGCGGCTCGGCGCGGACTTAGATCTTCCAGAACGCGACGATAAGGCCGCCCGCCACGATCAGCGCGCCGCCCGCCATCATCGGCACCGTCGGCGCCGTCCGAAAGAACACGAAGTTGATGATCTGCCACACCACGAACAGCGTCGCGATGTAGAGCCCGACGACATGACGGAACTCCAGGGCGGTCAGGTTCACGAAGCTGCCGTACCCGAGCAGCAGCGCCGCGCCTAACGCGAACAAGCCACAACGAACCGCCGTCACGCCCGGATAGGCGTAGAGGGCGATACGCACGATCGCATCGCCCGTTACTTCCAGGGTCGTGGCAATGATCAACACGACGATCGGGGGAATGTCGCGTAGCGTCGTCATCACATCCATTGCTCGCACTCCGAAGAACTGGAAGAAGGTTTGCGTCCAACGGCTGCTCGCCCACGCCCGACCCGTAACGTCGCTGCGCGGCGCGACCGGCGGAATGGCCCAGCGGGCGCCCACCGCTCGCGTGCCCCAACTGGCTGTTCGTTGGCCCGGCAGCGCCGCTCACGAAAATGCGGTTGCTCGGGCACCGCAACACGCACTACGCTTCCACAGTTTGACTTGGCGCGCTGCCGCCCGTGATGATCCCGAACGACGCCACAATGCTCATCCATCTGGTCGGCTTCATGACCGGCATCGTGCTGTATGCGATGCTCGGCGTCATGACGCTGCGCGCCGACCTCCCGAGCGACGAGTCGCCACTCGCTGCACGCGGCGATCGCGTGCCCCTCGTGACGGCCCTCCTCGGCCTGGCGTGGAACTCAGGCGCCCTCGTCATCTACGGGCTCCGCGATCTCGGCGTCGCGCCGCCGCCGCCGCTGCTCACTGCGTTCGCATTCTCGGCACTCGGATTCCTGCCGGCGGTCGTGGTTCATTCTGCCTTCCCGAACGACGCGCGCTCGCACGGCCGTGCATGGTCGGTCGTGACCGCAGCCTACGTCGTGAGTGCCGTCGCGAGCGTGATGCAGGTGCGGGCCGCGCTCGATCACGACGCGCTGCCGTGGCGCCCCGCGATGGTGCTGCTCACGATCGGCTACCTGGCCATCCTCGCTCTGCTGGTGCTCTACTCGTCGCGACAACCTGCGGTGCGACGTGCTCTGTCGGCTGTCGCGCTGGCGGCGTTCGCCGTCATGGCTCTGCACCTGGGACAGCACGCCACCTCCACCGACACGTGGCCCATCGAGCTTGTTGGGCACCACGCATCGTTGCCCCTCGCGCTCGTGATCCTGTATCAAGACTACCGCTTCGCCCTCGCCGACCTGTTTCTCAAACGTGCCCTGACACTGCTGGCGCTCATTGGCATATGGATGACGCTCTACGTCGCGATCGCCGCGCCCTATGTGCTGCCGCACATGGCCGGCGATTGGACGCAACCGGTTGGTGTGGGTGCGCTGCTCGCCATGGGCATCGCGACCGCGCTCGCCTACCCGACGTTGCGTGCCGCCGTCAATCGGTTCGTCGATCGCGTCGTACTGCGGCGTGCCGACTATCGCCAGATTCGCGCGCAACTTGCCGCCTCGTTGGCGACGATCGAATCGCCTAACGAAGTGATGCGCGTGGCGTGCGAGGCGTTGGGACCGGCGTTGTCCGCCGCGCGCGTGTCGTGGCGCGGCGCCGACTGCGACACCGTTCGCGCTGACTGGCAGGGGTCGCCCGCCGGACGAGCGCCAGGCGCCAGCATCCGCGTCCCGACCGCGGAAGCCCCGGCCTACATCATTGACATTGGCCCGTTGACCGGCGGTCGCCGTCTCATGTCCGACGACATCGCGCTGCTCGAGCGCGTCGCGCTCGCGGCCGCCCGGCGCATCGACTCGATCCGCGTGAGCGATGAACGCTACACGCGCGATGCGCGCGAGCGGGAAATGCTGCAGCTCGCTACAGAAGCCGAGCTCAAGGCCCTGCGCGCGCAGCTCAACCCGCACTTTCTGTTCAACGCGCTCACGACGATCGGCCAGCTCATTCAGGAAGCGCCCGACCGCGCCGTCACCACGCTGTTTCGCCTAACGGCGCTGCTGCGCGCCGTGCTGCGCCGGGCGGACGGGGAGTTCACCACCGTGGCCGACGAAATCCAGATCGTGCGCGCCTACCTCGATATCGAGCGCGCACGATTCGAGGATGCCTTGCACGTCTCGATCGACATGGACGATGCGGTGCGGTCGTGCCGCATTCCATCGCTCCTGCTCCAGCCCCTCGCCGAGAACGCAGTGAAACACGGGATCGCTCCGCGACTCGGTGGCGGCGCGGTGGTGGTCGACGCGCGCGCGGAAGCAGCCGACGACGCAAGTCATCGATGTGCGATACTCGTCCTAACCGTGCGCGACACCGGCGTCGGTGTCGCGCCGCGCGAGCTCGCGCAGCGACGCGCGACCGGCATCGGGCTGTCCACGGTCGCCCGCCGCCTCGAGCGCTGCTACGGCGCCGACGCCTCACTCGAGATCCATAGCACGCCCGATGTCGGCACCACCGTCATCGTGCGTGTGCCGTTGCCGACTCTCGCCGCGGCAGGCGCGGCATGACGGAGGTGCTGCGCGTTCTCATTGCGGACGACGAACGGCCGGCGCGCGCCTTTCTCGCCGCTGCGCTGCGCGCGTGTCGCGACGTGGAGTTGGTGGGTGAGGCGGATGGAGGCGCGGCAGCGGTGCGACTCATCGAAGCCACGCGACCCGATCTCGCGCTGTTGGACCTGCAGATGCCCGAGGTCGATGGCCTGAGCGTCACTCGTCTCGTGCGCAAGTCGGTGTTGCCGCTCTTTGCCTTCGTCACGGCGTTCGACGAATACGCCGTGCGCGCGTTCGAAGTGAACGCGGTCGACTACGTGTTGAAGCCAGTCGATCCCGAGCGTCTCGCGCGCACACTCGAGCGGGCCCGCGGCCGCTTGGAGCGCGACGACCTGCACGAGGGCGAGGCCGAGCGAGCGCGTAGGGCTGTGCTCGCGGCCGGCGGCGGCGCGATCGAATACCTCCATCGCATCCCGGTCCGCGACGGCGACGATATCGTGTTGGTGTTGGTAAGCGATGTGGCGTCCATCGTGGCGCACGGCGAGCTACTGTATCTGTTCACCGCCAAGGGATCTCGCTACGTGATCAACTATCGTCTCAAAGACATCGAGGCCCGACTCGATCCGGCGATGTTCGTGCGTCTCTCGCGCAGTGCTCTCGCGAATCTCTCGATGGTGCAGCGCATCACGCCGATGCCCGGCGGCAGTTATCTCGTGTCGCTCGTTACGCGACAACAGCTGCCGGTGAGCCGGCAACGCGCGCGCGTTCTCCGTGAGCACGTACTGCGGCTGTAGCCTTCGTCACCCGTTGTACGTTCTCGACCGATGGTGCGCCGCAGACGACCATTCGTGAAATAGCGTTAGGCTCGATCGATGCCCCATCGTAGCATGCACGACTCTCAACGTGGAGTCGGGCGTGTCGATTGTGCATCAGATGAGTACCGCGCTCGTCGCGGTGATGTTGGCGACGGCCCCGGCGCGCGTGTCCGCGACGCCCGGGATGACACACGGACCGACGACGAGCGGCGATCTCGCCGGAACCGTGGCCGACAGCGCATCGGGCGAGCGCCTGTACGGAGCCGAGATCACGGTTAGGCGAAATGGCCAGCCCGTCGCCAGCACCGCCAGCGATCAGTTCGGCGCGTTCCGGATACATGGACTCGCCGCTGGGAGCTATCGCGTGGAAGCGCGATTCATCGGCTATCGTGCCGCAGCGCGCGATGTCGACATGCCGGCCTCGGGCGGCGATGTGACAGTCGGCTTTCGGTTAGTCCCGGCACCGGTGAACCTGGAGGCCGTTACGGTCACAGCGTCGACGCCGATCGCCGTCGACACGCGCACAGGCGATCAGGTATTCGATCAGAACCGCTATCACGGCACGCCGACCAACACGACATCGCAGATCCTGCAGCAGTCGATCGCAGGCGCGGCGCGCGCGCCGACCGGCGAAGTACACATCCGCGGCCAACACGCGGAGTACACCTACTACATCGACGGCGTGCCGGTGCCCGCGGGCATCTCCGGCAGCTTGAACGAGCTGTTCGATCCAACGGTCGCCAACCGCATCGACTTCCAAACGGGTGGATGGGACGCCGAATACGGAAACAAGAACGCGGCCATCGTCAATGTCGAAACGAAGATTCCGACGGGCGGTTTTCATGCGAACCTGAGCGCCTACACGGGCTCGTATCAAACGAATGGGCAGACACTGTCGCTGAGCAGCAACGTCGCGAAATGGGGGTTCTTCCTGTCGGGTACGCGTCAGGAGACGGCGATGCGTCAGGAACCCGTCGTGGCCGATTCCGTGAACGACAAACCCACCAACTTTCACAACAGCGGCCAGGACGTATTCGGCTTCGGCAAGGTGGAGTTCAGGCCGACGGCCCGCGACGTCTTCTCGTTGGACCTGAGCTGGGCGCGCACGCACTTCCTCACGCCATTCGACTCGTCGCAAGCGCAAATCGACGACAGGCAGCAGGACATCAATTCCTTCGCGAACCTTGCGTGGCACCACCAGTTCTACGGTGACAGCGCCTCCGACGAGTCGGAGTCCGATCTATTCATCGGCGCGTTCGCCCGGCACGGCAGTCTCACGTACTCGCCCGGTCCTAACGATGTGCCGTCGTTCGTTTTCTTTCCGGACACCACGCCGTACAACGTGAGCGAGGACCGCGGGTTCGACACGTACGGCGCGAAACTGGACTACACGCTGCGCCTCAGCCATGCGTTAGGCCTGAAGGTCGGCGCCCTCCCTTCGGTCACGACTGGACACGAGGTGTTTCACACCGTGGCCGCTGACGGAAGCGCGGGACCGATATCCAATTCGAAGCTGTCCGGACACGACGTGGGTGTGTACGCGCAGACCTCGATCACGCCGGTCGAATGGTTCGAGCTGAGAACCGGCGTGCGGTACGATTCGCACGTCGCACCGTTCGCGGGCGACCAACACCAGGCGAGCCCGCGCGTGCGACTCAACTTCTATCCCGATCCCGC
>DATNAM010000024.1:0-8007 GCA_035572595.1 Gemmatimonadaceae bacterium | reverse complement strand
GCGCCGGCATTTTCGATCGTCGCCGCCCTCACGCTTGCTTTTGGCATCAGCGGCGCCACGGCGATCTACGCCGTCGTGAATGCCGTGCTCGTGCGGCCGCTGCCGATCGTCAAACCCGACCGCGTGCTCGACCTGGAGCTGGTGCGCAACGATACCAGTGGCCGCGCGCCCGCGATTATGTTCGTCTCGGTGCCGGAATACCTGAGATGGCGGCAGAACCTGCAGAGCTTCTCGGACCTCGCCGGCGCGAGCCCCACGCGAACGATTCCGTTAGGACCGCACAGCAAGCTCCCGCGACCCTGGTGGCTGCCGACGACACACGTCGTCCACGTCACCTCCGTCACGCCTAACTATTTCGGCGTCGTCGGCAGCGCGCCGCTATTGGGACACGGCTTCGGCCCGGCCGATCACCCGGACGCCAACGCACACCTGGCGGTGCTGTCGTACGCGTACTGGCAGCGCGCCTTCGCCGCCGATCCGGGCGCGGTCGGTCGGACCATCGAGCTCGACGGCGACACCTACACGATCACCGGCGTCATGCCGGAACGCTTCGTATTCCCCGAGGACACGCAGCTCTGGATATCCGAGTCGCCGGACATCGAGCAGTTCAAGACCAATGAATACACCTTCGGGCTCGACGTGATCGGCCGGCTCCGTGACGGCGTCTCGCCGGAGCACGCGCTGGCCGAGCTCCGCACGGAATTCGCCGCCGACACGGTCGCCGTGCGCGTGCTACGCAGCATGTACGTCGCGGCACCGACCGTCCGCGCGGGCATCGTCCAGGACGTGGCCACGCATCTCGTCATCATGATGGCGTGCGTGGCCGTGCTGCTTCTCATCGCCTCCGCCAACGTCACCAACATGCTGCTCGTGCGGGGCGCGGCGCGCCGTCACGAGATCGCAGTCCGGCTGGCGTTAGGCGCGGGCCGGCGCCGCATCGTGCGGCAGCTCATCACCGAGGCGTTGCTCCTCGCGGGCCTGGCCGCGGTCGCCGGACTCGTCGCGGCCGCGTTCATCGCCAAGTTCGTGGCCGACGCCGACACGCTGCACCTGCCGCGGCACTCGCTCGTGTCGCTCGATCCCTCGGTGTTGCTCGCAAGCATCATTGCCGCGGTGGCGGTCGGCGTCGTCTGCGGTTTGGTTCCGGCGCTCAGCGTGTCGCGCGATGCGCTCGAGACCACACTGCGCAGTGAAACGTCGCGTCATAGCGCCGGCCGGCGCCGTGGGAGCCTGCGCAACTCGCTGGTCGTGTGTCAGGTCGCGATGTCCGTGGTGCTTCTCGCCGGCGCCGGAATGCTGCTCGAGACCTTCCACCACTTGATGGAGCTTCGCCCCGGCGTCAGCGCCGACGGCGTGCTAACGGCGGACATCGACCTCGGCCTCCCGGCGGAAGACACCGTGGCTCGCGTGCTCGCGGCGCGCCGGATCGCCGAGCGGCTTCGCGCGTTGCCTAACGTTACCGATGCGTCGGTATCGACGACTGCACCGTTCGGCGGCGCCATTTCGCTCGCGAACCTTCGGATCCCCGGTCGCGTGCTGCCGGATTCCATCAATGACTACACGCTCGTCGCCGGAGTCGACCGGCACTACTTCACGTCATTGCGCATCCGCGTGATTCGCGGCCGAGGATTCACCCAACAGGATGTCGCGCGCAGGGATGTGGCAATCGTCAATGACGCGATGGCCAAGAAATATTTTGGCGACCTCGATCCAATTGGGCGGCGCTTCACGGTCGCCGGCTACGCCCAGCCGCTCGAGATCATCGGCGTCGTCGAGACGACGCGGACCGATAGCGACAAACCGCTGTCGGAGCCGGCCACGTACATTCCGGTCGCGGCGGAGGGCGCGCAGAATATCTCGCTGGTCGTGCGCGTAACCCACGGCGATCCCGCGGCAATGGCGCCGGCCGTCGAGCATGCGGTGGAGGACGCGGCGCCCGGCGCACACCCGTACTACCTTGCGCCGCTCAACAGCCTCATGGGATATCTGGCCCGAACCGAGCATGCGTACATGATGATCCTGGTCGGTTTCGCGTTGGTCGCCCTGGTCGTGACCGCCGTCGGCCTGTATGGCGTCATCGCGTACTCGGTGGCGCAACGCACCCGCGAGATCGGCATCCGCATCGCCCTGGGCGCCGCGCCTAACACAGTAAGGCGGTCGGTCGCCCGCCAGGGCATTGCCGTCTCCCTCGCCGGCGTCGCCGTAGGCGGCGCGGTGTCGGTGGCCGCCACGCGCATTTTGCGCAGTATGCTGTACGGCGTCGCCCCGGGCGACCCCACGGTCCTCGCCCTCGTCGCCGCGATCCTCGTAGCCGTCGCCCTGCTCGCATCCTGGCTTCCCGCCCGCCGCGCCGCCGCCGTCGACCCGCTCGTGGCCATCCGCACCGAATGAACGTTCCGTTAGGCACGCACCCGCCCGCGCCCGGCGCCGCCATCCGCCCGCTTCGCGCCCGCGACCGGCCCGCCGTCGCCCGCATCCTCGAATCCACCGGCAACTTCACGCCCGTCGAAATCGCCACCGCCCTGGAGCTCGTCGATGCATGGCTCGCCTCCGGCGAGTCGAGCGACTACTACTGCCTCGTCCTCGACGCCGGCGCCGGCGCCGAGCCCGAGCACATCGATGTGCAGGGCTACGTCTGCTATGGACCCACGCCGCTCACCGAGTCCACCTTCGACTTGTACTGGATTGCGGTCGATCGCGCGTCGCAAGGGAAAGGCTTCGGCCGGCTCCTCGTCGAGGTCACCGAGCGCGAAGTGCGCCAACGACACGGCACGCTGCTTCTGATCGAAACGTCGTCGCAGGAATCGTACGGCAACACGATCCAATTCTACGAGCGCGGCGGCTACGAACTCGTCGCGCGCATTCCGAACTTCTACCGCGCCGGCGACGACAAACTCATCTTCGCCAAATCCCTCTGACGACTCGCACCGATCGCACCACCGCGCCGTCGACAAGCAGCCCACGTTATCTTAGGAGCCAACGGGCCGCCACGAAATTCTGCGCACACGGCACGGATTGAACCCATATGCCGAACCCGCTTGGTGTGCCGACCGCGTCTCAGAAGCGAATAGGTTGGGCGCTCGTAGGTTTGGGCGCGGCCGCACTGTTGTATTCGCGCTGGCACCCGATTCACATCGGGCCGGTCGGCCGCGGCTGCGCTGAGCTCTTCTTTGGCGTAGCCGCCCTGCTTTTGACTCGACACGACATCCGAACTGGAACCACTTCGATGCGGCGGGCCCGGTTCGCACGTGCCGACAACCCGGGGTCGTACTGGTTCGCTGTAGCAACCGGCCTCATTGCCGGTCTCGTCCTCGTGGCGCTTTCAGTGCGCGACCTTCTCGGCCGTCGGTAGCTCGCGGCGCGCGCCTTGCACAGCTTGGCGACGTGAACCGCCGGCGGTGCGACAACGCGCAGCCGACATGGCCCGTGAGGCGCCTGATGCTCCGCCCATCCCGTCGCGCCGGAATCGCCGCTGCCGCGTGGTCTGCGTTTGCGATCGTGTCGTGCAGCTCGAGCATGTCGCCCAACGGACCGGTCGCGTCGGTGACGGTGACGCCCCCGGCCGACACCATCGCCGTCGGTACGACCACGACGCTGCAAGCAACGGTGATGAGCCCCGGCGGCCACGCCCTCTCCGGCCAACACGTTTTCTGGAACACCGGCAAAGCGTCCGTCGCCACGGTCTCCGACGCCGGCGTCGTGACCGGCCTCGCCCAAGGAACCGCTCAGGTCGCCGCGAGCGCCGGCGGCGCGTCCGGCATTGCGACCATCACCGTGCTCCCGCCGCGCGTGGCGTCCGTGTCCGTATCTCCGAGCCGCGACACCATCGTGCTGCCGGGCACCGCGCAACTCACGGCGACGCCGCTCGACGACAACCACCACCCCCTCGGCAACCGGACGGTGACGTGGGTCAGCAATCTGCCTAACGTCGCGACGGTGAATGGCAGTGGTCTCGTCACGGGCGTAGCGGCCGGCTCCGCCACCATCACCGCGACCAGCGAAGGGCAGTCGGCAAGCGCCGTCGTCGTCGTGCAGCCGCCGGCGGCCGCGACCGTCACGGTCACACCGGCCCGCGCCACGCTCACCGTCGGGAAGACCACCACACTGACCGCCAAGGCGAAGGACGCCGCAGGCCGCGTGATCGAGGGTGCACCAATCGCTTGGAGCTCCGCCACGCCGTCGGCGGCGACCGTGTCCGCCGGCGGCGTCGTCACAGCGGTCGGCGCCGGCTCCGCAATCATCACAGCCAGAAGCGGCAACGCATCCGGCAGCGCGGCGATTCTTGCCGTTCCGGCGCCGCAGCCGCCTGCCCCGAAGCCGCCGCCTAACCCGAAGCCGCCGAAGGGCCACCACACACCTGGACACAGGTGACCGTAGTACTTCGGCGTTCGTTAGGACCGAACCCGTGTCATCATCGCTAGGTCAGAAGCGTGCCTCCGCAGTGCGCTCGGCGACTGGTCCATGTTACCTTACGACCCCATGAGCCCCGGTGATCCACGCATCATCCATGAGCCGATCACACGCTGAACTGGTTCGCGACGCATGAACACCGGAAGCCTGCTCCATCCCGACACGGCACGGCGCTGGCACACGCTGACACTCACGGAGCAACTCGCCCATGTGGGCAGCGAGGTCGACCGCACAATTCGCGCGCACGCCGCTGGCAATACGTCGCGCTTCGACAGCGCACTCGCCCGGGCGTTGGATCTGTTCGACTTCACCGCCGCCGACGACCGGTGGCGCGGGCCACGACGCCGCGAGATCCTCCGCGCACGATCTGAGTTCTGCCGACTGTTCTTCGACGACACCGTGTCGCCAGACTCAGCCGCGGGACTGTCCCGATACTTTCTGCACTTCGCCATCGCGGCTCGTCGCGCCGCGTCCTGATCTGGCTCGGTAGACAGTCCTGTGTCAACGTTTCAATGATACTGAAGCGATACAGGGATGAAGAAGGGCCTAACGCTTCGGTCCGCCGAGCACAACCGACGAGTATCGTGCGCCAACGGCTGCCACGTCGACGGCTGATCGGCGCGATCGTTTCCGTCGCGATCGCGACGATCACAGTCGCGGCGCGCGCACAAACCGAGCGGCCGCCACCCGCGCTCGCCGCGCCCGGTGACACGGCCACGCTCGCGCCCGGCCCCGAGTATCGCATCGGCGGCCCGCTGGGCTGGCTCGAACGATGGCTGTTCGGCGCGCGCTACCGCGCGCTCTGGGCCGATACGCTCCGCGTTTCTGTCCTCGATCTGCGCACGCTCGGTGGCGGCCTCCGCCCCGCCGGCGCGGACACGCTCTCAGCCGCCACGCGGCTCCGCCTAACCGACGCCGGCAACGCCGAGTACATCTTCCGCCTCACGAACCCGCGGCTGAGGCCGATGCTGCCGCGCAATCTCCGCACCGAGGAGATGGTTGGCCCGCTGCAGGATCTGGTGAGCGGCCTCCATCCCGGCGCGCCGTACGTGGCCGCGCCCCTCGCCCGCGCCGTCGGGATCGACGAGCCGACGCCGACGATGACGGTGCTCCCGTACGATAGCGTACTCGGGAATTACCGCGTCGCGTTCGGCGGCCGGCTCGGCTACCTTCGTCCGGACCCGGCCGGCGACGCCGGCGACGCGATCACCACCGACACGCTCGTCGCCCGGCTTGCCGCCGGCGGCACGTTTCCGGTCGACGAGCGCGCGTTCCTCCTCTCCCGCCTGTTCGACGTGTACGTTGGGCAGCCCCACGTCGCGCCGAGTGCACAGCGGTGGCGCTCGTTAGGCACGCCGCCGCGGTGGACGCCGGTACCGTTAGGCACCGGTCTCGCCTTCGCGCGCTTCGACGGCCTCGTCGCGCGGCTCGCGCGCGTCGCGATGCCGATCCTGACCGTCTTCGACGGGCGGTACCCGGCCGGCCTCGGCGAAAGCCGATATCAGCTTGCCTTAGACCGGCGGTTCCTCGGCCAGCTCGCGTGGCCCGTCTGGGACTCGCTCGCCCGCGCCATGCAAACCGAGCTCACCGATTCGGTGATCGATGCCGCCGTGCGCGCGCTCCCATCGCCATGGAATTCACAGTCCGGACCGGCTCTCGCACGCGCGCTCGAGATGCGCCGCGACCGTCTGCCGGCCGCCGCACGCTCGCTCTACGCGCTGCTCGCCAAGCATCCGGACGTGTACGCGCCTAACGACGCCGACTCGGTCGTCGCCCAACGAGCTGACGACGGCGCGCTCGACGTCGCCGTGCCGCCGTTTTTTCACCGCCGCTTCCTTCGGCGGGAAACCAAAGAGGTTCGCGTCTTCCTCGGCCGCGGACGTCCGGTAGTGGCGCTGCGCGGCGCCGCGCGACATGGCCCAACGCTGCGCGTGATCACGGGGCCGGGCGGCGCGACGATCATCGACTCCGCCGCCACCAGCGCACCGCGACTCATCGTGAACGACAGCGCGGGCGCCGCCCTCGTAGCGACGGACACCTCGGCCTCGCAGCCAACAATCGATCATGGCGGTTTCGCGCCGCCGGCCTACTCTCCGGCGAGCGGCGCGTCGCCCGTTAGGCCGGTGGAGAGCGTGCGATACGCGCCGTTCCCGTGGTTCGATCTGTTCGGCAACCTCGGCCTCCTGATCGGCGGCGGCGTCGAGCGCACCGGGTACGAGGGCGACTATGCGCCCTTCCATTCGCGCCAGTCCCTCCGCATCGGCTACGCCACCGCGCTCAGGGAATACGCCGTGCAATACCACGGCGATTTGCGTTTCCACCTCGGCGCGCTGCGACTGCACGTGGACGCGGAGCGCACCGGCTTCGCGTTTCAACGGTTCTATGGGTTAGGCAACAACACGCTCGACACCGCCGCCAACAGGCGGTTCTATACCTCGAGCCAGGTGTTATACAGGCTGGCGCCCTCTCTGGTGTGGCGTCTCCAGCGCGCCGACACGCTCGCCGCCGGCGTGGTGTACAAGAGTGTCACCACGGATACCACTGCGAACAATTTCATCAATCGCGACCGGCCGTTCGGATGGCCCAAGTTTCAGGAGCTCGGCGTCCAGTTCGCGTACTTGCACGACACGCGGGATTCACCCGTGGCGCCGCGCCGCGGCGTTCTGCTGTCGCTGACGGGCAAGTATTTCCCCGGTCTGTTGGACGCGAATGCGTCGTTCGGTGGGATCGGGGGCGCCGTGTCGACCTATTGGACGCCGTTCGAATCGGGCGCACTGACGATCGCCGCCCGAGCCGGAGGCCAGAAGATCTGGGGGCCGTTTCCATCGTTCGAGGCTGCGTTCATCGGCGGCGAAAGTACGGTCGGCGGGCTGCGTCCGCAGCGATACGCCGGCGATGCGTCGGCGTTCGGCAATCTCGAGGCGCGCGCGCGGTTGTGCACGCTTCCGTTCATCCTGCGTTGGGACTTCGGTGTGAGCGGCATCGTGGATGTCGGCCGCGTCTACCTCAGCACCGAGACATCGAACACGTGGCACACCGGAATCGGAGGTGGCGTGTGGATCCTGCTCCCGACGCGGACGTTCGGCCTCATCCTGGACGTCGTGTCCAGCGAGGGCAGCGCCACCCTGTACGGAGGCACGCGCTTCGCCTACTGAGAACCGGTGCCATCTATCGCCAGCCCAGAGCGGGCGCGACGTGCGTCAGGATCGACTCGATCACGTGGGCATTGTATTCGACGCCCAGCGTGTTAGGCACGGTCAGGAGGAGCGTGTCGGCTTCGGCGATGGCCTCATCGCCCCGCAGCGCTTCGACCAACTCGTCAGGCTCGGCCGCATACGACCGGCCGAACACGGCCCGCATGTTGTCGAGAATCCCGATCTGATCGCTGCTCTCGTCGCGACCGAAGTAGGCGCGATCCTGATCGTTCATGAGCGCAAAAATGGACCGAGACACCGAGACGCGCGCCTCGCGCGTATGCCCGGCATCGGTCCAGGCTTGCCGGAAGATGCGGATCTGGCGGGCCTGCTGGACGTGAAACGGCTCGCCCGATTCGTCTTCCTTGAGGGTGGAGCTTTGCAGGTTCATCCCGTGCTGCGC
>DATNAM010000023.1:0-4562 GCA_035572595.1 Gemmatimonadaceae bacterium | reverse complement strand
CACCGGCGAATGCTTCGGGCTGCTCGGGCCCAACGGCGCGGGCAAAACGACCACCATCGAGATCTGCGAGGGACTCACCGCGCCCGACAGCGGCGACGTCCTGGTCCTCGGTCGGCGCTGGACCGAGCACCCCCGCGAGCTCCGCGAACGACTCGGCATCCAGCTCCAGGAGACGCAGCTCTCCGAGAAGCTCACGGTCGAAGAGACCGTTCGCCTGTTTCGCTCGTTCTTCCGCGAAGGCCGCGAGATTGGCGACGTCATCGCCCTCGTCCAGCTCGAGGAGAAACAACACTCGCGCGTCGGCGGACTGTCGGGCGGGCAGAAGCAGCGCCTGGCACTCGCGTGCGCCCTCGTCGGCGACCCCGAGCTGCTCTTCCTCGATGAGCCGACCACCGGACTCGACCCGCAAGCGCGGCGACAACTCTGGGATCTCATCGAGCAATTCCGTGCCGCCGGCCGCACCATCGTGCTGACCACGCACTACATGGATGAGGCCGAACGCCTCTGCGACCGCGTCGCCATCATGGACCACGGCAAGGTCATCGCGCTCGGCACGCCGCGCGAGCTCATCCGCGCGCGGCGCGCCGAGCACGTCGTGACGTTCACTGCGCCTAACGCTGGCCGCATCGACCTGCCCGTGCTGCGCGCCGTCGACGGCGTGCTCGACGCGCGCGCCGAAGATGGCGGCTATCAACTCGACGTCGCCGAGCTCCACCGCGCCGTCCCCGCGTTGCTCGGCGAGCTCACCCAACGCGGCATCCAGATGACCGAGCTCCGCACGCACTCGGCCACCCTCGAGGACGTCTTCGTGTCGCTCACCGGACGCCACCTGCGCGATGACTGAAACGACACTCGCTCCGCCCCCGCGCGAAACGCCCGCGCCTCCGCGACGCCGCCGCCGCTTGCGCGACAGCTCGCTCGCGCAGCTCACGCTCGTCCGCTATCGCGAATTCCTGCGCGAGCCCGAAGCCGTGTTCTGGGTGTTCGTGTTCCCGGTGCTCCTCGCGGCCGGACTCGGCATCGCGTTCCGCAATCGACCCGCCGACCGGCAGCACGTCGCGGTGCTGTCGAGCGCGCCCGGGGCCGCGCCCCTGGCCGCCGCCCTGCGCAGCGACTCGACGCTCACGGTCGACGTCCTCGATGACAGCGCCGCGACGCGCGCCCTCGGCACCGGCGACATCGCGCTCCTCGTCGTGCCTAACGGTAACGGATCCGTGTCGTATCGCTACGACGACACGCGCCCCGAAGCGCGCGCCGCCCGCCTGGTCGCCGATGCCGCGGTCCAACGCGCCGCCGGCCGCCGCGACCCCGTCGCCGCGTCCGACCAGCACGTCCGCGAACGCGGCTCGCGCTACATCGACTTCGTGATCCCCGGCCTGTTAGGCATGAACCTCATGGGCAGCGGCATCTGGGGCATTGGCTTCGCCATCGTCGACGCCCGCAAGAAGAAGCTGCTCAAACGCCTCATCGCCACGCCAATGCGGAAGCCCGAGTATCTCGCGTCGTTTCTGCTGTCGCGGCTGACAATGTTGTGTTTCGAGGTGGTGACGCTGCTGGGCTTCGGCGCGCTCATCTTCGGCGTTCCGCTGCGCGGATCCTTCATCGAGCTCGCGCTCATCTGCCTCGTCGCCTCGCTCACGTTCGGCGCCATGGGTCTCTTGGTCGCGTCGCGCGCACGCACGGTGGAAGGCGCATCGGGCCTGATGAATCTCGTGATGCTCCCGATGTGGGTGTTCTCGGGCGTCTTCTTCTCCGCGTCCAACTTCCCGCGCACCATGCAGCCGTTCATCCAGGCGCTGCCGCTCACCGCGGTCAACAACGCGCTCCGCGCCAACATGCTGCAAGGCGCCCCGCTCGGCCACGTGGCCGGCGAGTTAGGCATCTCGCTCGCGTGGCTGGTGGTGAGCTTCCTGGTGGCGCTCAAACTGTTCCGCTGGAAGTAAGTCGCCCGCGCCGCGTTCGGCGCCTTCACTCCGACCGCAACGCGATCGCCGGGTCCACGCGCGCGGCGCGGCGCGCGGGGATGTACGAGGCGAGCACCGCCGTCGCCAACATCAACACACCGACGGCCAGGAAGATCGCGGGATCCAACCGTCCTACGTCCGCGAGTGATGCCCGTGCGATGCGGCTCAGCACGAAACACAAAAGCGCGCCCATTCCCAACCCGGCACCTGCGAGCTTCGCGCCATCCGACACCACGAGGTGCGTGATTGCCGACGGGGTCGCGCCGAGTGCCAGCCTGATACCCATCTCCCGCGTTCGCTGCACCACCGCATACGCGATCACGCCGTAAAGGCCCACAGCCGTTAGGACTAACGCGATGCTCGCGAACACGGACAACACCATCATCGTGAAGCGGCGTCCCGCAAACAGCGCCGCAAATTCCGCGTCGATCGGTTTCGCATGGACACGCACGTCCGGATCCAGGCGTGTGGCCAAGCGGGTTGTCGTCGCAAGGAGCGCGGGTGAGGCGCCTCGCGTCCGGACGATCAGCGTCGCGCAACACATGAACGTCAGGGGTTCATAGACCTGATACGGCAACGCTGCCGCCACACCGGGTGCCCGTGTCTCCGCCACGATGCCGACCACGGTCTCCCACGGCTCCAACGGCCCCGGCCGGAACCGCCTGCCTAACGCGCTGCGTCCCGGCCAGAAATGATGTGCCATCTCCGTGCTGATCATCGCCGCGTGCGCGGCCGTGTCGCTGTCGAAAATCCGTCCTGCGACGACCGGAAGATGGAGAATGGCGAAATAGTCCGGCTGCACGGTATTGTAGCCGAGCATCCTCACCGAGTCACCCGCGCTGAGCGACCGGTCGGAAATCTCGAGGCGCCCGCCAAACATCACGCCCGAAAAGGGTGGCGCCCCTCCGGCGATCGTCACGCCCACAACACCCGGCAGGCGGCGCACGTGTTCGGCGAGTCGATGCATCACGGCCTCGGTTTGTGCGTGAGCCGTGTGCCCCGACGTTGGAAGGGACACAAGCAGTGCCGTCAGGTTGTGTGGATCGAACCCGACGTCTTCTTGCTGCAACGCTCGCACGGTACGAATGAGGAGAGCCGCGCCAACGAGCAACGTGACAGAGAGAGCGATTTCGCCGACGATGAGCGAGGTCCGCAGTCGGCTGGCATCGCGACCTCCCGACGCCATCCGCGAAACGCTCTTGAGTACGTCTGCCGGGTTGCGGCCCGCGCCGATCACCAACGGCACCAAGCCAAACACCAGCCCCGTCGCCACCGATATGCCGACCGTCCACCATACCGCGGTCATGTCCAACCGCGCCGCGTCGAGCGCGTCGAGCGAGGCCGGTCTCGTCGCGTCGACGATGGCCATCACGCGCCATGCGACGAGCACCCCCACGGCGCCGCCGGGAATCGTGATGCACAGACTTTCCACCGCGAACTGGCGCAGCAACCGGCCTCGACTCGCGCCTAACGCAGTGCGCACGGACAATTCGCGCCGCCGGCCGGCCGCGCGCGCCAGGAGCAGATTGGCGACGTTCCCGCAGGCGATGAGCAGCACCAGGCCCACCGCTCCCGCGACCAGCGCCATGGTCTTCTCGACATGGGCGCCAAGATAGTCGCGCAGCAGAACCACCTGAGCGGATGGTGTCGGGATTGACGGCGGCGCTCTCGAGTGCGTCGGCATGGTCGCCATGATCTGGGCGAGCTCGCGCTGTGCCGTCTGCACCGAAACGCCGCGGCGCAACCTCGCCCACGGCACGACGATGTCGGTGTCGCTCGATATTACGAGAGGAAGCCACAATCCGACTGGTGGCGTTCCGGGCAGTTCGATCCCCGGCGGCATGACGCCAATGATAGTGCGCACCGTTCCGTCGACGTCGATCGTGTGGCCTACTACGCCTCGAGCGCCGCCGAACCGGCTGCGCCACAAGCCGAATCCCAAGAGAACGGTCGGCTCGGAGCCGGACATCGTTTCCGCCGCGGCGAAACTCCGACCGAGCACGGGACGGATGCCTAAAAACGATGGCACGTCCGCCGACATCGCCTCGGCATGAACGAGCTCCGGCTCCGCGCTGCTGCCAAGGAGCACGTCCTCGTGCGACTGCAGCAACACGATTTGCTCGAACGCCCGCGACCGGTCGTGCCACGCGCGAGCGACCCCGCTCGGCGGCATCATCAGAATTGTCCGAGCACCGGCGCCACCGCCGAATCCAAAGCCCGTCATGCCCTCGTAGAGTCGGGCGATGCGATCGCCATCGCGGAACGGCACTGGATCGATCAGCAGCCGGCGCACGATCGTGAACATCGCGGTCGTCACGCCTATGCCTAACGCCAATGTCAGCACGGCGGCGGCGGCGAAGGCCCGATGTCGCTGCACCTGCCGCAGCGCACCGGTCAGGTCGGCGGCAAAGGCACCGCCCTGCACGCGCCGGAGGCGGCGCGAACGTCCGTCGTGCGTTAGTCCTTCGGGTTCGTCGCCCATACCGTGATGTCCTTGATCAACACCCGGTCGTCCAGCGACAACATGCCCACGATCACGTCGGCAATGTCGTTCGCGTGCAGCTTCGTCGGGTTCTCCCCCGGACTCGGCCTCCCCGA
>DATNAM010000022.1:0-6496 GCA_035572595.1 Gemmatimonadaceae bacterium | reverse complement strand
CCGCCACCGTCAGCCCGCGGATCCGGTTTCCGGCGCCCACACCCAAGCCGGCGAACGTGATGCCCACGATGTTGTCGCCGGCGCCCACGCCAATGCCCGCGACGGTGATACCGCGCAAGCTCTGGCCGGCACCCACGCCCAGTCCCGCGACCGACATGCCTTCGAGAGTCTCGCCCGCGCCCACGCCCAGACCACCCACGATTATGCCGCGCACGTTCTTGCCCGCGCCGACGCCGAGGCCGCCGATGGAGATGCCTTTCACGTCTTCCCCCGAGCCCGCGCCGAGGCCTCCTACCATGATGCCGCGAAGCGATTTGCCGGCGCCGACGCCGGCCGCGCCGAGCGCAACGCCGGTGAAATCGTCGTCCGCACCGACGCCGACGCCGACGCCAAGTCCATCGATACGCCGGGCCTGCGTGACCGGTACGCCGAATGCGATGCCTTGCACCACACCGTCCGCGTGCGGATAGGTGGTCCAGACGGTCGCGTTCAATCCGTGAACGACGTAGTGCCCGGCATCGCGATAGTTGAGTCGGATGCCGTCTACGTGGCGGGCGTTGCCGATTGCCAGGCCAACATCATGGATGGTGAGATGCAGGGCACCGTCGTGCGCGGTGTCAGCCGCCGGAGCTGCGGTGTCGGCCGGCACTGGTGTCTGGGCGCGAGCGTTAGTTACGACCGTAAGAAAGGCGGCCACGGAGCCGGCGACGCCGAGGAATCGGCGGGCTCGAGGGCTTGCAAATAGCATGGGAGGGCAATGAGTCGAAGACGCCCTGCCGTACGTCCGACCCGCTGCGGAGTTTCAGCGCTGCGATGCGCGTGGCACGAGCGACGCGCGCGTTCCGTTAGAGCAGGAGCGCCGTGCGAAGCACCAGATCGAAGTCGCGGAACGTGATGGGCAGCGGGAAATACAGCGAGCCGGTGCGCAGCGCGCGATCGCGCGCTTCGGCATTGCGGTGCAGCGCGGCGCACAACAGCAAGCGCGCACCCACGGCGCCCAACTGCTCGGGCAGACGCGACGAGAGCGCGCACGGATGATCGAAGTCGACGATCGCAACACGCGGACGCGTGCGTGCGATGGCTTGGTCGACGGGCTCGTCGTCACGCGCGTGCACGGGCGCGAGCCCGGAGCGGACTACGAAGTCGTCGAGGAGCGAAGCCGTATCGGCATGGCCGGCCAGAATCAGCGCGCGCACGGCGGGAAGCGGTGGCGGCACCAGCGACAGCGGTCGGTTGTCCGATTGTGTGAGCTGCACGATGCGGCCTCGACTGAATGCGATCATCAATCCGCTCGCGGTCCACTCGCGCGAGCTCAATCAAGGAAGATTTGCGAGACAGCGCGTAACAGCGCGCGGAGACGTGTCGCTCGCGTGCGTCGACACGCGAACGTGCTGCCGCGCGCGCGCGTCGCGCACTGCAACGCGGTGTTGCACGAGGTGTCGCGATGTGTGATGTGGTGAGTCGCGGCGATGCGTCGCCGCGTAGAGCTCCCGCGCGCGCCGCCTGCGTGCGCGCGCGGAGCTCGTGACGTCAGGCGGCGAGCAGCTTCGCGCTTCCGCGATAACTGCCGATGATCGACGGCAGATAGCGCGACATCGGCGTGTACTCGAGTCCGAGCGCGGCACACGCGTGCGAGCCGTCCACGCGGAAGCCGGATGTTGCGAAGCGCGCTTCGTCGAGCGGCATGCGAGGACGTCCGCCGAAAAGCGATGCCGCCGCCGTCGAGAACGTGGCGGTGGCGGTGGTGATCCAGTTGGGCGTGATGCCCGGCGCTGCCTTACCGGCGGCTTTCGTCACGCGCGTCATGAACTCGCGCGTCGACATCGTCTCGGCGTTCAGGATGTAGCGAGAGCCGCTCTGTCCCTTGTCGGCGGCGAGGGCGATACCGGTGGCGGCGTCGCGCGCCCAGATCCATCCCATCGGCGCGTCGCCGGTACGATGGCGTTTGCCGCTCACGAAATCGCTAACGAGACGGCCGAGCCACCCGGAGTCGCCGGCCGACACGATGAGACTCGGATTGACGACGATGACGTCGACGCCTTTGGCGCGATAGCGAAGCACGGCGTGTTCGGCCGTGAGCTTGGAGCGCTCGTACGCCGTGTGCGTGTAGCCGCGGTGCACGGTTCGCTCGGTGCCCCAGTAGCCCGGAGCCTCGCCGATGGTGAGGGACGACGAGACGTACACCACGCGCGGTACGCGCGCTTCGAGCGCGGCGGCCAGCGTGTTTTCGGCGCCGTACACGTTCACGGCGTGGAAGGTCGACGCCTGCGGCGCCCAGAAATCGAAGAACTGCGCGACATGGACGACGAGGTCGCAGCCCTGCATCGCATCGGCCAGCAGCCGCGCGCGCGTCAAGTCGCTCATCACCGGCTCGGCGCCCAATTTCCGCAGCACGCCGATGCCGCTCCGGCGGCGAACCTGTCCGACCACCGCGTCTCCGCGCTCGCGAAAGACCTCGGTCAAAGCGCGTCCGAGTGGTCCGGCTGCTCCAGTCAAAAATACTCGCATGGCCCGCGTCTCCTCTCATGTCCGATCGATGAAGCCTCGTCAATTGACGATTCGGACCCCCCGGGGGAACGCCGGAAGGGGTTGATGGACCGTGCGTTTGGTGATACTCAGAACGTCCCCGGAACCATCCTCCAGCCCAGACCCGTCCCGTGCTCTCGCTAACGCTCATTTTGACCGCTGCCGCAGTCTTCCAAGGGCCGGCCTCGGCCTATCAGGCGCCGGCTCCCGCTCCGCAGGCCGTCGAGTCGGCAAAGCCCAAGCCGGGGCCCGCGCGAGCCACATTGGACACCGGGTACGCGCGGTTGGTCCGTGAGGCGACGACCGATCCGCGGTTCCTGCCGCAAGCGGTAGCGACGCTGCCGGCCAGCGAGACGGTGCCGAGCCCGCTCAAGTATTTCGGCAGCATCGCGGGGGCGCCGGGCGTGATGCACTACACGAAAGATCTCTACGCGTACTTTCGGGCGCTCGCCAAAGCGACGCCGCGCGTGCGCGTCGACAGCATCGCGACAACCGAGGAAGGCCGGCCCATCGTGCTCGTGGTGATCGCGGACGACGCGACGATGCGCAATCTCGATCACTACAAGGCACTCATGCGGCGGCTGGCCGATCCGCGCGTGCTGCCGGCCGATTCGGCGCAGGCGGTCATCGGCGAGGCGAAGCCGATCTACTACTTGAACGGCGGTCTGCACTCGCCGGAGATGGGCTCGCCGGAAATGCTAACGGAGCTGGCGTACCGGCTCGCGGTGGGCGACGACTCCACCGATGCGATGATCCGCGACCATGTGATCACGATCATCAATCCGGTCAGCGAGCCGGACGGGCGCGACAAGCAGGTCGACTGGTACCTGCACTACACGAAGGGCCGCCCGAAGTTCGATGACGGATTCCCGCGCTCGTCGCCCGTGTGGGGCCGCTACGCGCTCCACGACAACAATCGCGACGGTCTGCAGATCTCGCTGGCGCTCACCAAGGCGATTTTCGACATCTACTACGATTGGCATCCGTTAGTCATGCACGATCTGCACGAGTCGGTGCCGCTGCTGTACGTGTCCACGGGCACGGGTCCCTACAACGTGGACAACGACCCGATCATCATCGGCGAATGGCAGGTGCTGGCGAACAACGACATCACGACGATGAGCGCGGCCGGCTTGCCGGGCGTGTGGACGTGGGGATTCTTCGACGGGTGGTGGCCGGGATACGGCATGTGGGTGGCCAACAACCACAACTCGGTTGGGCGGTTCTTCGAGACGTTCGGCAACGACGGCGGCGACACGTATCTGCGCGACCTGTCGGACGAGCGGTACGCCGGTGCGCCGGTGACGTCGCGCGAGTGGTATCGCTCGTGGCCGCCGACGAAGAAGGTGTACTGGAGCTCGCGCGACAACGTCAACTATCAGGAAACCGGCGTGCTGGCGTCGCTCACGTACGCGGCGACGAACGCATCGAAGATGCTGCACGACTTCTATCAGGTGGGCGTCAACAGTCTGGCGCGCGGGCGCAGCGAGATGCCGCACGCGTACGTCATTCCGGGCTTCGCGCGCCAGCGCGATCCGCGGCGCGTGGCGTATCTCATCAACCAGCTCGAGCGCCAGCACATCGAGATTGCCCAACGGACGACGGGCGACTCGTCGGGCGATTTCGTGATCCAGCTGAACCAGCCGTACCGCGATCTGGCGGTGAATCTCCTCAGCACGCAGAGCTATCCGAGCACCGCGCAGTATCCGCCCTACGACGACATCGCCTGGACGTTAGGCGCGCTGTACGGCGTGGATGTCCGCGCCGTGAACGACACCGCCGTGCTCCATTGGACCGGCCTCCAGGCGCTGCACGATACGGTCGCGTTCGCGGGCGCGGTGCGCGGGTCCGGGCCGGTGTACCTGTTGGCGTATCGGGCGCAGAGTGAAGTCTTACCCGCGCTCTTCCACTTGCGCGAGCGCGATCACGCGGCGTCGGCCGCGGTAGCCGAGCACGCGTTCGTCGTCGGCACGGACAGTTTTCCGGCGGGGTCCGTGGTGATCGAGCACGCCGGCGCCGACGCGGCGCGCGACCTGGCGACGCGGTGGGGACTGCCGCTCGTGAGCACCGACCACGCGCCGCAGGTGCCGACGCATCCGGTGAGCCTGCCGCGCATCGCGATCTACCACTCGTGGTACGACACGCAGGACGCCGGCTGGTCGCGCTACACGTTCGATCAGTTAGGCATCCCATACGTGTCGATCGACAAGGACGACCTGCGGCGCGGCGATTTGCGCAAGCGGTTCGACGTGATCCTCGTGCCCAACATGGGCGGATCGCTCGACCGCATGATCAACGGGGTGAACCGCGACTTCAGCCCGCTGCCGTTCCAGAAGACGAGCGCCACGCCTAACTTGGGCACGCCGTTCGCGAGTCCCGACATTACCGGCGGCCCGGGCTTCGCCGGCCTCGCGGCGCTCCGCGCGTTCGTCGACGACGGCGGCGAGATCATCACGCTCGAGACCGCGACGCGACTGGTGGCGGAGTCGGGCATCGCGAGCGCGCTGTCGCCGCACAACACGCGCACGTTGTTCCATCCGGGATCGGTGGTGCGCGTGCGCGAGCGGCATGCGTCGCCGATCCTCTACGGATTCCCCGATACGACCACGGTGTTCCGCGGCAACGGTCCGTTGTACGAAGTGCTGCCGCGCGACAGCGCGATGTTGATTCTGCAATACGGCACCAAGCGTCCCGCGGCCGAGGAAACCGGCCCGATCATGGGCGAGCCCAACACGGCGACAGCGCCGGCGCCGCACGACTCGACCGCCGCGAAATCGAAGTCGCACGAGGCGGAGGAGCCGTACGTGGTGTCGGGCATGGTGCGCGGACAGGACGAGATCGTTGGGCAGGGTGCGATCTTCGATGTGCCCGTGCGGCACGGCCACGTGGTGGCGTTCACGTTCGATCCGCTGCACCGCTATCTCAACCACCACGAGTTCCCGCTCGTGTGGAACGCGATCATCAATTGGAACGTGGAGCCAACCGCTCGCGCGACGCGGTGAGTGGACAATTCCGTCCCAGGCCGAGGACAGCAAGAGGCCGGCGTGCATCGGACGGTGCGGCGCGCAAGTGACGCGATAGCAACGGCGTAGCGTGCGCGGCGCGCGAGTGGGCATGACGCGTGCTTTCGGTGCGAGGTGTGGGCGGACGACATCTCGCACTGGAGGAACCGATGCGTATAGGAACCGGCGCTGCCGTGACCGTTTTCGCGCTCGTGGCTGCTGCGCTGCCGCTGAGCGCGCAGCAGCGCGGGCTGCGCGTGATCGACCAATCGAGCGACGACGTAGTGCAATTCACGCCGTACGTGGGCTACCTCACGTTCGGCGATTTCTTCAGCAGGCGGACGGGCTCATCCTTCTCGTCGGACGATGCCGCGGTGGTGGGGGCGCAGCTGGGGCTCAAGCTTGCGCCTAACGTTTCATTCTATGGAAACGTCGGATACGCGCGGTCGAACACCCGGGTCGACATCCCGCTGGCCGAATCGGGTGCGGCGGCGAACACGAACGTGTGGTTATATGATGGCGGGTTGCAGTTGAGCGTGCCGACGGGGCCGTTTGGGCGCGGATCGGTGAAGCCGTTCTTCCAGGTAGGCGCGGGCGCGATGCACTTCGACTTCGACGACGGCAGTCCGGGCGTGCCGTCGACGAGCGCGACCAACTTCGCGTGGAACGCGGGCGTGGGCTTGGACGCGCGGATCGCGCGGTCGATCGGGTTGCGGTTCATGGCCAAGGACTACATTGGCCGGTTCAACTTGCAGGACGTATCGGGCGCGGACATTCGCGCGCCGGTGACGCAGAACTGGGCGTTGTCGGCGGGACTGCGGTTCGGTTTCTAACGCGGCGATTGGCGGACGCGTGGGGCGGGAGACGCGCTCCGCGCGTCTCCCGCCCCACACGCCTAACGCTATGCTATGGCGTGTGCGGCAAGCCCGCAGTCGCGGCCGACATGCCGAATCCGAGTGCGCCGATCA
>DATNAM010000021.1:0-5496 GCA_035572595.1 Gemmatimonadaceae bacterium | reverse complement strand
TCATCCACGGCGCGATCGACCGCGAGCAAAATCACTTCGCGTTCCGTCGGCATCGCGCCGAGGACGAGGACTTCGCTCTCGAATCCGGCGATGCGTCGCAAAGGAAAGTTGACGACGGCGACGACTTGCCGTCCCACGAGTTGCTCGGGTGTATAATGGACCGTGAGTTGGGCACTGGATTTTTTCACGCCCAACTCTGGGCCGAAGTCGATGCGCAGTTTGATCGCCGGTTTTCGCGCTTCGGGAAACGGCTCGGCCGCGACGACGGTACCGACGCGGATGTCGAGCGTGAGGAAGTCATCGACGGTCGCCATGGCGACAACCTCGCGCCGCTCGCAGTTGGCGGCAACCCCCTTCGAATCGATCTGACGTGAACGCGCACAGCGATGGCTCGGATGCCGCCGCGTGGTTGGATCACGCGATGCCGTGGTTGATCGGCGCGTACGTGGTGGCGGCCGTCGCGGCGTGGTACACGCGCACGGTGACGCCGCATCATCACTGGACGTTCCCGGTATTTCGCCAATCGTACTATCACCTGATCGCGCACCGGAATCTGTACGCGTCGGATTCCGCGCAAGGGTACGATCTCTTCAAGTACAGTCCGACGTTCGCGGTGCTGTTCGCGCCGATCGCAATATTGCCGCCGGCGGTGGGTCTGCTGGTGTGGGATCTCTTCAATGCGTTGGCGCTGCTCGGCGCCGTGCGATTGTTGCTGCCGCGGCGCCAAGCGGCGATCGCGGCGGCGGTGATTCTGCCGGAAGTATTCATCGCGGCGCAGGCGTCGCAGTCCAACGCGCTCGTGGCGGCGCTGATCGTGGCGGCGTTCGCGGCGCTCGAGCGGCGGCGGCTCACCGGCGCGGCGATCGCGATCGCGGTGGGTGCGGCGATCAAGCTCTTTCCGTTAGCCGGCCTCACGTTCGCGCTGCCGAATCGCGCGCGGTGGGCGTTTGCGTGGCGGTTCGCGGCGGTGGGCGCGGCGCTGCTCGTGCTCCCGTTAGGCATCATCCCGGCGCCGCTGCTGGCGCAGCAGTACCGCTGGTGGGCCGGCGTCGAATCGGTGGATGCGCTGGCGCGCGGCGCATCGGTGATGGGGCTCCTGTCGCACGTGGCGCGCGGATCGTGGCCTAACTGGCCGGTCCAGCTCGCGGGCACGGTGGTGCTGCTGGCGCCGCTCGTCGCGCGGCGGCGGTCGTGGCGCGACCCGCGGTTCCTGCGGCTCTACCTCTGTTCGGTACTCGTGTACGTGGTCTTGTTCAACCACCAAGCCGAGCGACCGTCGTACGTGATTGCGATTGCGGGCGCGGCAATTTGGTACGCGATGTCGCCTCTGGCGTGGTGGCGCACGGTGCTCGTGCTCTCGACGCTGGTGGGGCTTCGCGCGGCGCCGTGTTTGGCGGTGTGGATTGCGATTCAGATAGACCTCTGGTCTCCGCGCGCTACTGTAGAGCCAGCCGTATCTTACGGAGCAACAGAAACTTAGGGATGATGTCGATTTCGGCGTGTCACGTTCGACGTGCTAGTGAAGGCAGGAATTCACTCGACGACACGAACTTTGGAGGCACGCCATGACCAGCATCGCCGTTTCCCGTGACAACGCCGACGTCCGCTCCGCCCGCGGTTCCGTGGTGCGCGCCATTTTGCTTCGTCTGCCCGCCGTGTCGCGCGGACTGTTGGGTTTCGTGTTCTTCCTGGCCGGACTCAACGGCTTCCTCAACTTCATGCCCGCGCCGGCGTCGATGCCGAAGGGCGCGCTGGATTTCATGATGGCGATGATGCAGACCGGGTACTTCTTCAAGCTGCTGGCGGGCACGCAGCTGCTGGCGGGCGCACTGCTTCTCGCGAACCGGTACGTGCCGTTGGCGCTCCTGCTCCTGGCGCCGGTCATCGTGAACATCGTGGCGTTCCACGTGTTCCTGCTGCCGTCCGGTATTGTCATGGCGGCCGTCGTGTTCGCGCTGGAGCTGCACCTCGCGATCGTGTATCGCGCGGCTTATCGCTCGGTGCTGGCCGCCCGCGTGTCGCCACAAGCACGGTAGGTTTGCGCGGTCATCGTCGAAATCGTGACCCAACGTTCGACGTTACAACAGAATGCTTCGAGTTTCGAAGACCTGAATCCTGAGCTGGAGACACGACAATGCGATTCATGATCATTGTGAAGGCGAATGCGGACAGCGAAGCCGGCAAGCTGCCCAGCGCCGAAGAGCTGACCGAGATGACGAAGTTCAACGAACAGTTGATGAAGGCCGGGGTGATGCTGGCCGGAGAAGGGTTGCTCGACAGCTCCAAGGGCGCGCGCGTTCACTTCAGTCGCGGCAAGGCGAAGGTGGTGGACGGCCCGTTCACCGAGACGAAGGAGCTCATCGCGGGCTTCTGGCTGTGGAACGTGAAATCGAAGGACGAAGCGATCGAGTGGATCAAGCGCGCGCCGTTCAAGGATGGCGACATCGAGATCCGCCAGGTTTTCGAGAGCGACGATTTCGGCGCGAACCTCACGCCGGAGACGAAGGCGCGGGAGAAGCGCATCCGCGCTGAAATCGCGAAGAAGAACGCACGCTGACCACAACTAACGAGGGCACGACGATGCGCTATCTGGCGGTCTACCGCACGCCCGAGACGGGGAAGCCCCCCACCGAACAAGAAATGACGGACATGGGGCGGCTGATTCAGGACATGACGAACGCCGGCGTGCTGCTGGCCACCGAAGGATGCCAGCCGACGGCAAAGGGATTCAGAGTTAGGCGGATCGGAGAGTCGATCACGGTGAAGGACGGCCCGTTCACGGAAGCGAAGGAAGTGATCGGCGGTTTCGCGATCTTCCAGGTGAAGAGCAAGGAAGAGGCGGTCGAATGGACCAAGCGCTTCCTGCGCGTGGCCGGCGACGGCGAGAGCGAGGTCCGTCTCATTCACGAAATGCCGTAGTGTCGGACACGCATCGCGCGATCGAAGCGGTGTGGCGGATCGAGTCGGCGAAGCTGATCGCCGGGTTGACCCGCCTCACGCGCGACGTGGGCCTGGCCGAAGACCTGGCGCAGGACGCGCTCGTTGCGGCGCTCGAGCGCTGGCCCGAATCGGGAATTCCCGACAACCCGGGTGCGTGGCTCATGGCCACCGCGAAGCACCGCGCGATCGATCACGCGCGCCGCGACAAGCTCCTGGACCGCAAGCACGAACAGTTAGGCGCAGAGGTGGACGACGAGCAGACCACCCCCGAGACCGCCCTGGCCGAATCGATGGACGACCACATTGGAGACGACCTGCTGCGGCTGGTGTTCATCGCCTGCCACCCGGTGCTCAGCACCGAGGCGCGCGTCGCGCTCACGCTCCGTCTGTTAGGCGGACTCACCACCGAGGAAATCGCGCGCGCCTTCCTCGTGCCGGTGGCGACGATGGCGCAGCGCATCGTGCGCGCCAAACGCACGCTGTCCGAAGCCCACGTGCCGTTCGAGGTGCCGCGCGGGGCCGAGCTCGAGACGCGGGTGGCGTCGGTGCTCCAGGTGATCTACCTCATCTTCAACGAGGGCTACACGGCCACCGCCGGCGATGATTGGATCCGCCCCTCGTTGTGCGAAGAAGCGATGCGCCTGGGCCGCATCGTGGGCGGGCTCATGCCCAACGAGGCGGAGACCCACGGGCTGGTTGCGCTCATGGAGATCCAGGCGTCGCGTCTCCGCGCCCGCGTGGGCCCGTCCGGCGAGCCGATTCTCCTGCTCGACCAGAACCGCGCGCGCTGGGACCACGTGCTCATCCGCCACGCCCTCGCGGCGCTCGATCGCGTGCGGCAGTTAGGCGGAGCGTTAGGCCCGTACGCGCTGCAAGCGGCCATCGCCGCTTGCCACGCCGAAGCGCTGTCGGCCGCCGACACCGACTGGCGGCGCATCGCGGCCCTCTACGACGCGCTGGCCCAGCTCGCGCCCTCGCCCGTGGTCGAGCTCAATCGCGCCGTGGCTGTCTCGATGGCATTCGGACCGGAGGCCGGCCTCGAGATCGTCGACGAGCTGCGCTCCGAGAAATCGCTCGAGAGCTACCACCTGCTGCCCGCCGTGCGCGGCGATTTCCTCTCCAAACTCGGCCGCCACGACGAGGCGCGTGCGGAATTCGAGCGCGCGGCCGCGCTCACCCAGAACGCGCGCGAGCGCGAGCTGCTGCTCGGCCGCGCGGCGGCATCGGGCCGACCCACGGACGACGGACCCGCCGCCGCCTAACGGAAGCCGCGCACGACCTTCGCCGTCGCGATCGCCTGGCCCGTGTGCCGCTGCGTATGCTCGGCCACGTGGAAGATGAGACCGAGCACCGTCGATGGGAGCGCCTGCCTCCCGACCGGGCGCGCCTCGAGCAGCAGCTCGCGCGGTGTCGCGCGCATGGTGTCGATCGCGCCCATGATCGCGGTGCGCAGCTGCGCGATGAGCTCGGCCGCGTCGCCCGGTGCGTTGCCGCCCGTCGATTCGGCCACCAGCGCGCGACGCTGCTCGTCGGACAACGCGTCGCCGCGCGCGTACGTGAGCAGCCGTCCGATGCTGCCCGCGACGTGTCGCAGGTGAAACGCCACCGACGCAGCGCCGCCCGGACGCATCGCCAACTCATCGGGCGAGAGATCGCGCGCCGCGCGCTCGAGATCTTCCAAGGCCTGGAGCAGCGCGTGCGCGGCCGGTTGCAGAAAGCCGTCGACGCCGGCAACGGGGCCGCGCAGCCACGGTTCGACGGTCTGAGGTTTGGGAGCGGGAGCAGTCATGTGCGAAAGGTGGCGCGCGGACGGCTCGCGGGCGAGGCCGGGAATGCGGCGCAGTCCGGAGCGGTCTATCTTCCGGCATGGGTCAATACAAGTATCACGTCTTCGTGTGCACGTCTGGCAACACGTGTCCCACGCAGGGTTCGGATGCTGTGCACGCGACGCTCAAGCGCGGCGCCGCGGCGGCGGGGCTCAAGGGCGTCGTGCGTGTGAACCACGCCGGGTGCATGAACCAGTGCGGCCATGGTCCGATGGTGGTGGTGTATCCGGACGACGTCTGGTACGCCGGCGTCGACGTGCACGGCGCCGAGCGCATCGTGCGGGAACACCTCGTGGGCGGACGCGTGGTGGAGCAGTATCGGCATCGCGCGCCGCCGGGCGACAACAAGCTGGTCGATTGACCGCGCGCGCGAGAGGAGGGCGTTAGGCGTGAGGGTGCTGGTGCTGAACTGCGGCAGCTCGTCGGTCAAGCTGCAGCTGCTGGACGCCCACGCGGGCGCGGCGCCGTACGAGTCGCTCCCCGTGCTGGGGCGCGGCGGCGTGAAGCACGTGTCTTCGCCTAACGCAGCGTGGTCGGTGGAGGTGGGCGGCCGCCGCGCGCAGGGCGAGCTCCATCTGCGCGATCACACGGCGGCCGTGCGCGCGCTGCTGGCGCGGTTCCGCGAAGCCAACGGCGCCGGCGCGATCGAAGCCGTCGGCCATCGCATCGTGCACGGCGGCACACAGTACCACGAGTCGGCGGTCATCGACGGCGCCATGCTCGCGTCGCT
>DATNAM010000020.1:0-33225 GCA_035572595.1 Gemmatimonadaceae bacterium | reverse complement strand
TCATGACGGCCATCGGTGCGGAGCCGCCGCGGTATGATCACGTATTCGGTCCCACGACGCATGACCACGATGCGCGAAGCATGCGCGATCGCGCGCTCCAACGCATCGTACTGCGCCGGGGTCAAGTGCGCCACGCCGGTTCTTCCGTGTGAGCCCACGACTGGGCGAGCGCGGTCAGCACGCGCGTCGCGCGCTCGATCTCGTCCACTTCGATCCACTCGGCCGCCGCGTGCGCGCGCGCGATGTCGCCGGGGCCGTAGCAGATCGCGGGGATGCCCGCTTCGTTGAGGAGCGCCGCATCGGTCCACGCGCTGAGTCCTTCGATACGCGAGGTCTCGCCGCTCGCCGCGAGCGCGCGCTCGAGCCGGCGCACGACGGGCGCGTCCGTTGCCACGTCGCTCGGGTTCTGCGCCAGGTCCAGCGTCACGTCCGCGTCGAAGCTCGGACGCCGCGCGTGCACCCGCGCGCACGCGTCGCGCACTTCCGCGAAGGCCTGCGCCGGCGTCTCGCCGGGCAGCGTGCGCCGTTCGATGCGCAGCGTGCACTTGTCCGGATAGGTCGACATGCCTAACCCGCCGTCGATCGTCGACGCGTGCCACGAGGCCCTGCCTAACAGGGGATGCGTGCGCGCCGCGAGCTCGCGCGACTCGAGCGCGTCCAATTCGGCCAGCAGCAATCCCGCGTGGCGGATCGCATCGATGCCCACGTCGTAGCGGCTGCCGTGTGCCGCGCGTCCGCGAATGGTCACGGTGGTCCATGCGAAGCCGCGGTGTGCGGGCGCGATCGCCAGACGCGTCGGCTCGGTCACGATCGCGGCGTCGGCGCGTACGCCCCGCGCGATCACCGCGCGCGTGCCGGCGCTGTCCCACTCCTCATCGGCGACGGCCGTGATGATCACTTCGCAGTCGAGTCCTCGGTCGGAGGCCCGTGCGGCCGCGGCGCACATCGCCGCCACGCCGCCCTTCATGTCGGAGGACCCGCGGCCCCACAGTGACCCATCGCGTTCATCCGCCGCGAACGCCGCGTGCGTCATGCCATCGGTTCCGACGACATCGAGATGGCCGTTGAACATGAGGGTTCGGCCGCCCGCCGGCCCGACGCGCGCCACGACGTTTGGCCGGTTAGGCGCGGCGTCGTGCACTTCCACAGCGAACCCCCAGGCGCGCAGCACGTCGGCCAGGGCCCGGGCAATCGGCCCTTCACCCGGTGCGCCGGGCGCCAGCGACGGGTTGCGCGAATCGATGCGCACGAGCGCGCGCGTGAGCGCGAGGACGTCGCCGCGGGACACGGTCACGCCGGCACCGCCACGTCTGCCGCGCGCGCGCCGTCGGTGTCTATCGTGAACGCCAGCGGCAGCGCCACCGACGCCACGGCCGCGCGCACCGCGTCGACCGCATGTTCCGGCGCAATGACCAGCACGCTGCCGCCTCCCGATGCGCCTAACGCCTTGCCGCCGGCCGCGCCGGCCTTGCGCGCCACCTCCAGCACCCGCTCGATGCCCGGCGTGGAGATGCGGTCGTGCAGCGCGCGCTGAAAACGCCAATGTTCGTCGACTAACGACGCCAGCTCGTCCAGCGACCCCGCCTCCAGCGCGTGCGCCATGCGCCCCGCCAAGGCTTTCATCCGGTCGAGCGCCTGGGTCACACGAGCGACGCGCGCGCGATAGGCATCGATCACCGCCGTGATCGTGTGTCCCGAGATCCGCGATTCGCCCGTGTACACCACGATGCAGCGCCGCTCGAGCTCGGCGCGACGCGCTGGGCCCAGCGCGATCCGCCGCGCCTCGACCGTATCGCCGAATCGCAGCTCGAGCGCTCCGCCTAACGCAGCCGCATAATGGTCCTGGCTCCCCCCGGGAACGCGCAATCCCTGCGTTTCGACTTCGCGGCTGCGCTCGGCGAGCGACGTCGGAGCGGCGCTCTCACCGCGCCAAGCCGCGAACGCCGCCTGAATCGCCACGCCCGCGGCCGACGAGCCGCCCAGACCCGCCCCGCGCGGAAAGTCATTGCGGAGTTGCAGCGTCACGTGCTCGAGGCCTGCCCGCTCGAGAGCCGCGCGCGGCAACGCCTGGTCCTCCTCGTGCGCGTCGACGTGAAGCCCAACGCTGCCCTCGGCGAGCCGGGCCGTCGCGTATCGCGCGATCGCCAGATTGCACACGCATCCGCCTTCCTCCTGCGGATACGGCGGCACGTCCGTCCATCCGCCGCCGAAATCGATGCGCACCGGCGCGCGCGCCGTCACCTCACGCACGGATCAGCTCGAACGATGGCGTGCAACCTGCCGCGCGATGCGCCGGCGAGCGCCAAACCGTTGGTGCGAGTGCATATTCCATCGTAGGTAGCGGGGTCGCGGCGGAGAGAATTGGAAAAGTAGCCCGTGCCCGCTCGATTGCCAGACTGTTGAGTGCCGGCCATGATAGAGCTTCCAGTTTCTTCGTCTGTGCGCCAGGGGCCCGATGCCAGACCTTTCGCGATACCTCGTTGACCGGACGCTCATCATGCTGTCGAACCGTGAGCCGTATGAGCACCGGTTCGTCGAAGCGATTGGTGGCGATCGCGCGATCGAGGTCCGGCAACCGCCGGGCGGTTTGGTCTCCGCGCTCGACCCGACCATGCAGGCCACGCATGGCGTCTGGGTCGCATGGGGCTCGGGCAGCGCGGACGAACACACCGCCGATGCACACGGGCGACTACGCGTCCCGCCGCAGACCAATGCCTACGCGCTCCATCGCGTCTTCCTCGACGCCGCCGAGATCGACGGATTCTATCTCGGGTTCGCCAACAGCTCGCTCTGGCCGCTCTGCCATCTGCTCGTTCAGCATTTCACGTATCGCAACGAGTTCTGGGAGCGTTATCAAAGCGTGAACGCGAAGTTCGCGCGCGCCGTGGCCGATGAAATTCGACGCGCCGAGAAGAAGCCCGTGGTGTGGATTCAGGACTATCATTTTGGTCTCGCCGCGTCGATGATCCGCGACATCGTCGAGCCCGAGCTTTTGCATCAGTTCTGGCACATCCCGTTTCCGCCGGCCGACATTCTCCGCCTGCTGCCGGTCGACGTCGATGAAGCCTTGCTCCGCGGCCTCTTAGGCAACGACCTCATCGAATTTCACACCGAGCGATACGCGCTCAATTTTCTCGGATGCGTGGCGGAGTTCATTCCCGAAGCCGAGATCGATTCGGAAACGTTCACCATCCACTTCGAGGGACGCGTCGTCGAAATCGGCGTGTATCCGATCAGCATCGATGTGGATCGGTACGAGCGACTCGCGGCGACGCCGGTCAACAGCGCGCTCGCCGATCGTCTCCGGTCGCGCTACGCGAAGAACGATTGCCGGTTAGGCGTAGGCGTGGACCGCGTGGACTACACGAAGGGCATACCCGAACGCCTGCGCGCGCTGCGATTGCTCTGGGAACAGCATCCGGAAATGCGCGAGCGATTCACGTTCCTGCTCGTGGCCACGCCGTCGCGATCGGAGATCTCCGCCTATCGCGCGCTCGAGGAGGAGATGGTGCGCGGCGTCCTCGAGATCAACGCGCGTTTTCGCACGCGCACGTGGACGCCGATCGTGCTCGTGCACGAGAACGTGAGCGCGGAGCTGCTGGCCGGCGTGTATCGCGCCGCTGATTTGTGTCTCGTGTCGTCGCTGCAGGACGGCATGAACCTCGTCGCCAAAGAATTCGTCGCCTGTCAAATCGAAGAGCGCGGCGTGCTGGTGCTGAGCCGTTTCACCGGCGCCGCCGAAGAGATCGACGGCGCGGTGCTCATCAATCCGTTCAACATCGACGGCTTCGTCGAAGGGATTCGGCGCGCGGTGAGCATGGGCGACGGCGAGCGCCGCGTGCGGATGCATCGCATGCGCACACAGCTGCGAGGCCGAACGATCTTCGATTGGCTGGCCGCGGTGCTCAGCCGCACCGAAGCGATTATCGCCGAGCGTTCGCAGGAGACCGGCGCGGCGTGACGCGTCCGCTGCTTCCGGTCGCTGCCGATGTTGCCGAACGGCTCGCCCGGACGCCGCTCCTGTTGATGCTCGACGTCGACGGCACGCTTGCGCCGATCGCCCCGCGTCCGGCCGATGCCCAGGTGCCCCCGAAGACCAAGCGTTTGGTGGCGGCTCTCGCCGCGCATCCCGATATCACCGTCGCGTTCGTGTCGGGCCGCGCTGCATCGGACGTCGCGCGCATCGCCGGCGTGGCCGGCGCGTGGGTGGTCGGGAACCACGGATTCGAGATTCTGCGGCCCGATGGCAGCCCGTTGGACGGTACAGCGTTAGGCGATGCGCGTGATGCGGTCGCCGCGGCCCTGCGCGAGATCGTGGACGTGGCCGCGCCCATCCCGGGCGTGCTGATCGAAGACAAGCGTTGGACGGCGAGCGTGCATTTTCGGCTGGCCCACGCGTCGGCGGGTGCCGAGCTCCGCGCGGCCGTCGAGCGTGCCGCGTCGCATCATGGGTTGCGAGTGATGGAAGGGAAGAAGGTCTTCGAGATTCGGCCTAACGAAGACGTCAGCAAGGGTACGGTGTCGGTGCGGCTGGCGCGCGAGCTCGTACCGGCAGGCCGCGGCGCCGTGGTCTATCTGGGCGACGACGCCACGGACGAGGACGCGTTCACGAGCTTGCGGGCGTCGGTGGCCGGCGCCGTCACCGCGCGCGTCACGAACGGCGATGGCGCACGCACGGCCGCCGAGTTCTCGCTCGAGGACACGGCGGCCGTGGCTGGGTTTCTCGAATGGCTAACTGTCGCGCGCCACGTCGGCGCGCCTAACGGCCCATGACTCAGCGCTTCTTCTTGGCCGCTTTTTTCGCGGCGGCCTTGGGGCGCGACGCAGCGGCCGGACCCTTCTTGGCCGCCGGCCGCCTGGCCGCCTGCGCGGGACGAGCCGTCTTGGCCGCCTTGGCGGGCGGCTTGGGCGGCGCAGGAGGCGGCACATGCTGCACCGTGGTCTTGTCGACAGGCGCCAGCGCCGGTGCGGCGGCAGGCGCCGGTTTTTTCGGCGGTGTCACTACGACGGGCGCAGGACTGGGCGGCATCGGTACCTTGCCGGTGGCTTTGCGCTTTCCATGCGCTTCTTCGGCTTCGCGGATGATGCGATCGGCCTCTTCCTGCGGCATCTGGCCTCGGCGCACCATGTACTGCACGATGTCGCGCGCGCTCTCGATGGTGAAGCCCGTGAGGCCCGCGGCGGCATTGATGACATCTTTGATCGCTTGCGCGATTTTGCTGCCGGCTTCCTGGCTGATCTCTTGTGCCCTTAGCGCCATTTCCGCGACAGTGTCGCGGGCGTCGGTGCTTCGGTGACCGGGGCCGCGTCGAGGGGCGACGGGCTGAGCTGGCGGCGTGGCCGGTGGCAGGTCGGAGACCTTGGTGTCTGCGGCTTGCGGCTTGTCCACCATATGCGGAGTGCGCTCCCTATCGGGCAGTGAGGTGACGCAGCGTGTATGAAGTCGCGGGCAACGCGGTCGGACCGCGGGGCGCCGAAGGGGCGCATCGCCATCCTGTCCGAGCCATTGGGTTAGGCGCCGGTAAGTATATGATTTCACGTCAGCTACGCAAGTCGTCGACCGCTCGAGCTCGCCCCAGCCATTCGGGCATGTCTCCAGCTATATAGCTCCGTAGTAAGAGTGATTAACGACATAATGGCGCTTGAATGACGACAGTAAAGAATCAGTTGCTCGACGGAGTACGAGTCCTCGATCTCAGTCGGGTGCTCGCCGGCCCGCTCTGTACCATGATGCTGGGCGACCTCGGAGCAAGCGTCATCAAGGTCGAGCGACCCGGCGCCGGCGATGACACGCGAACCTGGGGTCCACCGTTCGACAGCCGCGGAGAGAGCGCGTACTACCTGAGCATCAACCGCAACAAGAAAAGCATCGCCGCCGACCTCGCGGTCGCGCGAGACCGCTCACTCATTGAATCGCTGCTCGCAGACGCCGATGTCGTGGTCGACAACTTCCGGCGCGGCACCCTCGAGCGATATGGACTCGATCGCAGCCGCATTCTCGCCAGCCGACCGCGGCTCGTGTGGTGCACGATTACCGGCTTCGGCGCCGAAAGCGACCGGCCTGGCTATGACTACGTCGTGCAGGCGGAGCGCGGCTGGATGGCGATCACCGGCGAGCCCAACGGACGCCCGATGAAAGTCGGCGTCGCGCTCGCCGATGTGATCGCCGGAAAGGATGCCGCGATCGCGACACTGGCCGCGTTAGTCTCGGCGGCCCGCACCGGGACCGGCGGACACGTCGTCACGTCGCTGGCGCAAAGCGCCACGGCGGCGCTGGTGAACGTCGCGCAGAACGCGCTCGTCACCGGTCGCGACGCCGCGCGATGGGGCAACGCGCACCCCAACCTGGTCCCGTACGAGCTGTTCGAAGCAAGCGACCGTCCGATCGTGATCGCGGTCGGCAACGACACGCAGTGGCGCGCGTGTGCCCTGGCGTTAGGCCTGGACGATCTCGCCGCGGATCCAGCCGTTGCGACCAACGCCGGCCGCGTGACGGATCGTGAGCGTGTGGTTGGCGCGGTCGCCGAGCGGGTTCGCGCTCGGACGGCCGCTGAAACGGCGGCCGCGCTCGACGCGGCGGGTGTACCGTGTGGCACGGTGCGCACGGTGCTCGAGGCGCTGCAGGATGCGGGAGCCTCTCCCCTCACGGGCGTCGCGCCGTCCGTGCCGGGCGTCGTGCGCTACCCGCCGCCGCGCCTGGATGAACACGGCGCCGACATCCGCGCCCGCGGATGGGCGGTGTTCGATGCCTAACGAAGCGAAGCGCCCTCACGGCTCTCTCATGCGGGCTTGTGCGCTACATCGGTAACAAGACGCGGCTTCTGCCGTTCATCCTCGAGGCGGTGGCGTCGCTCGGCTTGAGTCCGGGCGCTGCGCACGATGCGTGCGCCGGTACGGCCGTCGTGGGCCGCGAGCTCAAGGCGTGCGGCTGGCGCGTCGCGTCGAGCGACATCATGTCGTACTCGTACGTGTTCCAGCGCGCGTACGTCGTCGCGCAGCGCGTGCCGAGCTTCGCCGAGTTGAGGGCGGGGGATTCGGACCTGCGACGCGCGATGCGTTCGCAGCGGTTTCGCACCGCGGTGGCGCGGCGCGGACCGGGCGCGCTCTCCAGCGTGTGCGAGTATCTCACCCGTTGGCTCGAACCCGAGCGCGGATTCATCGCCGCGCACTACGGGCCGGCCGGCGGCCGCATGTACTTCACGGACGAGAACGCGATGCGCATCGACGCGATCCGCAGGCGCTTGCACGAGTGGCGCGCCGAGGGCCTGGTCGGAGACGACGCGTTTTACATCTTGTTGGCCGCGCTGCTCGAAGCGGCGGACCGCGTGGCGAACACCGCCGGTGTTTACGCCGCGTACATCAAGTCGTGGCAGCCCAACGCAAAACGCGCACTGGACCTGGAGCCGCGGCGTCCGATCCGCGGCGCGCGTGGATCGACCGCGCATCACGGCGACGCCCAGAAGGCCGCGACCCAGATCGGTCCGATCGAGCTGCTGTACATCGATCCGCCTTACAACAGCCGGCAATACGCCGGCTACTACCATATTCCCGAAGTCATCGCGCGCGGTTGGTTCAACGACGTTCCGGTAGTGCGCGGGAAGACGGGATTGATCCGCGACCCTGGCGGCACAACTCGGAGCGCGTGGTGTTCATCGAAGGGAGCGGAGCGCGCACTGCGCGATTTGCTCGCCGCTACCGGGGCCCGACATGTGCTGGTGAGTTACAACTCGGAGGGCGTGCTAAACGAAGATGTGCTGCAACGTGTACTCAGTGATGCCGCAGTCGGCGGACAGAGTCGCCGGTTCGTGCGCGAATACCGCCGGTACCGCGCCGATCGTGATCACGCAAAGCGTCGCTACCGCGCCGATGCCTTACGGGAGCTTCTCTATCATGCAGAACTTCGGTAGTCCTTCGGGACGTTACGTTCGGCCATTCTGCTCGTCCCACCAGCATGGCCACCCTCGTGCGACCGCTCCCGAGCCTGTCAGGGCTGTCCACTGGGCGTATGAAGCGTTACACTAGCGGCGTGAAAACGACCTCAGTGATGGTTGCGCCTCGCGCCGCGGATTCGCAGGAAGCGGATCATGAAGTTATCGGGCGTGTGCTCGCGGGTGATCGCAATGCGTTCGGAATGCTGATCAGACGCTACAGCGATCCGTTGTATCGGCACGCGCTCGGCATGACGGGAAGTCCGGATGTCGCCGAAGACATCCTTCAAGCGTCATTCATAAAAGCGTACCAGCATCTGGCCGAGGTGCATGGACGTTTCGATGCTTGGATTTTCCGGATCGTGGCGAACGGGTGCAAGGACTGGCTCAAGAACATTCGCCGCACGCATTTGAGTTACGAGGAGGATGATCAGCCCTCCGCATTTGCGACGCCGGAAGAAGACCTTGACCGAACCGAGCTGCGGTCGGATCTGGATCGCGCATTGGCCCAGCTGGCGCCGTCGCTTCGAGAGGCTTTCGTGATGAAGCACGTCGAAGGCCGGTCGTACGAGGAGATGGCGGATCTGTTAGGCACCACTGTCGGGGCACTCAAAATGCGCGTGCACAGGGCACGCGAAGCGCTCCAGGTCCTTTTAGAGGAAAAATACGCCTGATGCTCGATAACCTTGACCCCCGAGAGCGCCGGAGCGACACGCCCAAGACGCGTGAGTCTTCCGTGGCGCATCCGCTGTCCGACCGTGAGGTCCCGTTAGCAGGTGATCCCGGGACGGCGACTTTGAATGCATGGCTCGATGGCGAGGTGCCGGAGAGCGAGGCGCGGACGCGCGCCACGGCGCGCGACGTCGACTTCTGGCTTCGCATCGAGAAGGAAGTGGAGGTGCGCCGCGAGATGAAAACGCCGGTGCACGTGTTCAGCCAGATCATGGAAGCGCTGCCCCAGGAGGCGCCGAACGCCCTCCCGTGGTACAAGCGTCAAGTGACCGTGACGCCGATGGTGGCAATGGCCGCGACGGCCGGCGCCGTGGCGGTCGGCATGGCGATCGGCGCTGCGCTCACCAAAGGCCGCTAAGCGCAACCCGCGTTCGACGAAAAAGGCGCCCGCTCTCGAGCGGGCGCCTTTTTTTGTGCCGTCGATGGTCTAGATGTGAATCGAATGTCCTTCGACGCCTAACGCCGCCTCTTTGGTCGCCTCGCTCAACGTCGGATGGGCGTGGATGGTCGTGGCCACGTCCTCGCTCGAGGCATCGTACGCAAACGCGAGCACGAGCTCGGCCGCCAATTCGGATACCGTCGGCCCGATCATGTGCGCGCCCAGCAGCAAGTCGGTTTTCGCATCGGCGATGAGTTTGACGAAGCCCGTCGTCTCGCCGGCGGTGCGCGCGCGAGCGTTCGCCGAGAACGGGAAACGCCCCACGCGGTATTCGCGCCCGCTTTCCTTGACCTGCTGCTCCGTTAGACCAATGGCCGCGATCTCCGGCCACGTGTAGACGATGGACGGCACGGGCCGGTAGTTCATGTGCGTGCGACGGCCGGCGATCGTCTCGACCGCCACGACGCCTTCTTCCTCGGCTTTGTGCGCCAGCAGCATCCCGCCGACCACGTCGCCGATCGCATAGATGTGCGGCACGTTGGTTCGCATCTGCGGATCCACCGTGATCTCGCCGCGTGTGCCGGTCGCCAGGCCCAAGGCGGCCGCGTCGATTCCGGTGAGTGACGGCTTCCGGCCAACGGCCACCAGCACGCGGTCGGCGCTGAGCGTGTCCTTGGTACCGTTCGCGTCGACGTCGATGCGAATGCGGTTGCCGTCGCGCTCGGCGCCCGTTACGCGCGTCCCCGCGCGAATCGCGAGTCCCTGCGCCCGGAACACCTTGTCCGCTTCCTTCACCACTTCCGTATCGTTGCCGGCGAGAATGGTGGGCAAGAGCTCCACCACCGTCACCTTGGCGCCTAACCGACGCCACACCGAGCCGAGCTCCAGACCGATCACGCCGCCGCCGATGACGACGAGGTGCTCAGGCACCTCGCGCATTGCCAGCGCGCCGACGTTGGATAGCACGCGGTCCTCGTCGAACGGCAGGAAGGGCAGTGCGATGGGAACTGAGCCGGTGGCGATGACGACATCGCGCGCGCGATAGGTGGTCACCGTTCCATCTACCGCTTGGACCTCGACGACGTTCCCGGGGCGCAGCGTGCCGCGTCCTTTGGCCCAGGTGATGTTGTTCTTGCGGAACAGATACTCGATGCCGCGCGTGTTGGCCGCTACGACGCGCTCTTTCCGCGTGAGCATCGTCGGGAGGTCGAGCGTCACCTCGCTAACGCGCACGCCATGTTCGGCCATGTGCGTCCGCGCAAACTCGAAGTGCTCCGACGACTGGAGCAGTGCCTTGGACGGAATGCATCCGACGTTCACGCACGTGCCGCCCAACGTGGCGTCCATCTCGACGCACACCGTGGACAGGCCCAGCTGGGCTGCACGAATCGCGGCCACGTAGCCGCCGGGGCCGCCGCCCAAGATGACGACGTCGGGAGAGAGCGAATCAGCCATTGCCTAACCAGGGAACAGGGAGGTGCGCGGGCACAGCTGCATGCCCGCGCACGGCGCGCGAGATCAATCGATGAGCATGGCGGCCGGGTCCTCCATCAACTCTTTCACGCGCACCAGAAAGAGCACGGCCTGCTGGCCATCCACGAGGCGATGATCGTACGACAGCGCGATGTACATCATGGGCCGAATCACCACCTCCCCGCCCACGGCGATCGGACGGTCCTGAATTTTGTGCAGACCCAGGATGCCGACCTGCGGATAATTCAGGATGGGCGTCGACACGAGCGAGCCGAACACGCCGCCGTTGGTGATGGTGAACGTACCGCCGGTGAGGTCGTCCATCGTCAGCTTGCCGTCGCGCGCACGCGCGGCGACCGCCGACAGAGTCCGGCTGAACTCGACCATGCCCATGCGATCCGCGTCTTTGATGACCGGGACGACGAGTCCCTGATCCGACGCCACCGCTATGCCGAGGTTCACGTAGTGCTTGTAGACAATGGCGTCGCCATCGATTTGCGCGTTCACCACCGGGTACGCTTCGAGTGCCATGGCCGCGGCGCGCGCGAAGAACGGCATGAACGTCAGCTTTACGCCGTGCTGTTTCTCGACGCGCTCCTTGAGGCGGTCGCGCACTCCCATCACCGCCGACATGTCGATTTCGTTGAACGTCGTGAGGTGCGCGGTGGCGTGCTGCGCCTGCACGAGGTTCTCGGCGATGCGCTTGCGACGGGTGGTGATCCGCTCGCGCGTCTCGCGTTCTTGCGGCCGCTGCATAGGCAGCGTCGTTGGGCGAGGGGCGGGCACACTCGGCGCGGCAGGGATGCTCGGCGCGGCGGGAGCGGTGCGCGTTGCGTGCGCAGATGCGCCATCGCCGTGCGCGACGACCACATCGCTCTTGGTGACCATGCCGCCGCGGCCACTGCCGCTCACAGCTCCGAGATCGATGCCCGAATCTTCGGCAACACGACGCGCAGCGGGTGAGGCGCGCGGCGGAGCCGGAGTGGACGCCGGTGCCGATGACACGGTTGCGGGTGTCGGACTGGGAGTCGGTGCAGGTGTCGCTGCCGCGGCAGCTTTAGGCGCCGGCGCAATAGCGGTCTCGTCGATCTGGCCGAGCTCGTCATCGACTTTCACGACGTCGCCTTCTTGATGAAGGCGCTTCACGAGTGTGCCGGCTTTGAGCGCCGGTACCTCGACCGTGATCTTGTCGGTTTCGAGCTCGACGATGGTGTCGCCTTGCGCAACCGTGTCGCCCTCGCGCTTTACCCAGCGTGCGATCGTCGCTTCAACGATCGACTCACCGAGCGGCGGCACTTTGATCGAAATCATCGCGTGGACACGTGTGGTAGTACGGTATTAACCGGCGCGTTGCTCGACGCACGAGCGTTCGGTAGCATTCACTCTCCAAATATAACCCAACGACATCATCGTGCGAGCGCTCACCATCTCCGCGCATGGAGGACTGGACCGTCTCGAAGTGCGCGAGAATCTGCCGGTTCCGGAACTGCGTGCGAGCACGGATGTTCGCGTTCGCGTGCACGACGCGGCGCTCAACCGGCTCGATCTGTTCGTGCTTGGCGGCCTGCCCGGCGTGACCATCACGCCGGACTGGATAGTGGGATCCGATGGCGCGGGCATCGTAGACGCCGTTGGGCCGGACGTGCGCGACGTGGCTGTTGGCGATCGCGTGCTCATTCAACCGGGCATCAGCGACCGGACGTGCGAGTATTGCCGCGCCGGCGAGCAGCCGCTCTGTGTGTCGTACAAGATCCTCGGCGAGCATGTGCCGGGTACGTGCGCGGAATACGTGGTGGTGCCGGCGCCCAACGTACGGCGTATCGCGTCGTCGGTGCGATGGGAGGTGGCGGCGGCATTGCCGTTGGCGGCGCTCACGGCATGGCGCATGATGATAACGCGGGCGGCAGTGCGCGACGGCGATCTAGTGCTGATCTGGGGCATCGGCGGCGGGGTGGCGTTGGCGGCGCTGCAGATCGCGAAGATGCAGGGCGCGCGCGTGTGGGTCACGTCGGGCAGCGACGCCAAGCTCGAGCGCGCCCTTGCGTTAGGCGCGGACGCGGCGTTCAACCATCGGACGCAGGATGTGGGGCGCGAGGTGCGCGCCCGAACGAACAAGCGCGGCGCCGACGTGGTGGTGGATACCGTTGGGCAGGCGACGTGGGCGCAGTCGCTGCAAGCGTTAGGCAAGCGCGGGCGGCTCGTCACCTGCGGGGCGACGAGCGGGCCGATGGTCGAGATCGATGTGCGCCGCCTCTTCTGGAATCAGTGGTCGATCCTGGGATCGACCATGGGCAACGATCGTGAGCTCGAGGCGATGTTGGGCGCGTTCGAGCGCGGCCACCTTGCGCCGGTGGTCGACTCGGTGTTTTCACTCGACCAGGGGCGCGCGGCGTACGAGCGGTTGTCGTCGCCGGAACACTTCGGCAAGATCGTGGTGCGCGTCGGCGGAGCGGACTGACATGCGCATGCCGGTGGAGACGCGCTACGCGGACTATGATTCCAAGGGGCACGCGAACAATGCGGTCTACCTCACGTATTTCGAGATGGCGCGGCATCGCGCGTGGGTCGATTCCATGGGTGGCGACGCGGACTTTCCGTTCATCGTCGCCGAGGCGACGGTGCGCTACGTGAGCGAGGCGATGATTGGACAGGCGCTCGATATCGAGATCGTGACGAGCGACGTGCGCACGAAGGCGTGGGTCTGGTCGTACGTGATTCGGGCCACGGGCGGAGATCGCGTCGTGGCGGAGGGCCGCACGGTGCAGGTGATGTACGACTACGAAGCGCATCGCACGATTCCGATCCCCGACGCCGTGCGCGCGAAGTTGGCAGGCGTATGAATCGCGTCGAGGAGCTCATCGTTGTACCGGCGACGCCGGCGCAGGCCATGCGTGCGCTGCTTACCGTGGATCGTGCCCGGGAATGGATGGCGCCCGACGTGCATCTGGTGCCGCGCACCTCGGCGCCAGCGTTAGGCGTGGGCGACCGGTTCGCGCTCGAATTGTTCGGAGGAATGCGATTCGACTACGTCGTGGAAGCGACGAGCGATCGCGAGGTGGTGCTGGTGTACGACGGGTCATGGCGCGGCCAGGAGCGGTGGAGTTTCGTGGCCGACGGCGCCGACACGCTGGTCCGCCGGTCGTACGAGGTAGAAGGCGGGTCGCCGCTCGCCGCGTTAGCGTGGGGGACGGTCGGGCACGCGATCGTCGCCATGCACATGCGGTTCGAGCTGTCGCGATTTCGTTCGGCCATCCTGAGCAACCCGGGTCCGCGCGGCGAGATCGAGGCGACGGCGGGTCCCATGCATTCCGCTCCGATCGAGCAGCCCAACGACGCACGCGCGCGGCCGGCGTTTCCCGTGGACGATGGCTGACCGCGCGCAGTACGACGCGGCGGAACAGGCCGGCATTCGAGACGCGCTGATACGTGGGGACGTGCCGGTGTGTCCGCGCTGTCACGTGGCGATGACCACGCGGCCGATTGGTGGAGGATCCTTCGGGCTCGGCTATGCGCGTCGTCGCGAATGGCTCATCTGTCCGCAGTGCAGGCGGAGCGCGATTTTCGACGTACGCCGCGGGACGCGCAACTGACGGCGAGGCGCCCTGGCTAACGGGCCGCCAGTTTGTAAGTTGGTGTCATGGATACCGGCACGCCGATCGCGTTCTTAGGGCTTGGCGCCATGGGGAAGCCGATGGCGAGCCGGCTCGTGGACGCTGGGTATCTGGTCACGGCGTGGAACCGTACGCCGGGCCGTGCCGATGCGCTCATCAAGCGTGGCGCGCGCGTGGCGGACAGTCCGCGGGACGCGGCGGCCGGGTCGCGCGTGGTGGTGCTCATGGTGTCGGATCCGCCGGCGGTGTCGGCTGTGTTAGGCGGAGACCGCGGTGTGTTGGCCGGCGCGCGACGCGGAACGATCGTCGTGAATGCGTCCACGATCGGGCCGGCGGACTCGGTGCGATTCGCCGATCAGTGCCGCGAGAAGGGGCTGCCATACCTGGAGTCGCCGGTGATGGGCAGCGTTGGCCAGGCCTCGTCGGGTACGTTAGTCGCGATCGTGAGCGGCGACACGACGGCGGTGGCGGACGCGTCGGGAATGCTGCTGGTGCTGGCGAAGCAGATCATTCGCGCGGGCGACATCGGTCAAGCGAGCGCGCTCAAGCTCGTGATGAATCTGCTCGTGGGCGGGACGATCGAGCTGCTGGGTGAATCGATCGCGGCAGCGCATCGCGCGGGGCTGCCGCTCGAGCTCTTCCGCGAGACGCTATTGAGCTCGGTGCTGGCGTCGCCCTTCGTCGGGTACAAGTCGCCGCTGCTGTTCGAGCGCCGCTACGATCCGCAATTCAGCACGCGGCTCATGCTCAAAGATCTGGAGCTCGTGTTGGCGAACGCCGAGCAGCATGGGCTGGCGCTGCCGGCGACGGCGGTGATCCGCGACCAGTTCGCGCGGGCCGTAGCGGCCGGGTTAGGCGACAGCGATGCCGCGGCCGTGCGCGAGGTGATGGATGGCGACGGGACGGGGTCGACCGCACGAAAGTAGGGCGGCCGGCCAGCGGCCTGGACAGCTTCGTAAGCCGCGCACCTACAAGGGCTTAGATTACGCGTCGCCCGTTGTCCGAGGGACCGTCGCGGATTAGATTTCAGCCTATGACCTTCCCCAGCACTTTCTCCTCCGCCGTACCCGCATGACCGCCCCAAATAACCGCGAACGGATCGTCTCCCGGCTCATCGACGAAGAGATCAAAGAGTCGTTCATCAATTACTCGATGAGCGTGATCGTGTCGCGCGCGTTGCCGGACGTGCGCGACGGTCTCAAGCCCGTGCATCGCCGGGTGCTGTACGCGATGAACGAGTTGGGGCTCGTCCCGGGGCGGCCGTACAAGAAGTCGGCGACGGTGGTCGGCGATGTGTTAGGCAAGTACCATCCGCACGGCGACGTGAGCGTGTACGACGCGCTCGTGCGCATGGTGCAGGATTTCTCGCTGCGCTACCCGCTGGTGGACGGCCAGGGGAATTTCGGGTCGGTGGATGGCGACGGCGCGGCCGCGTACCGGTACACCGAAGCGCGGCTCATGCCGCTCGCGACCGATCTCCTGTCGGATATCGACAAGAACACGGTCGACTTTGCGCCTAACTTCGACGACCGGCTGCAGGAGCCCAAGGTGCTGCCCGCGGGGTTCCCGAATCTGCTGGTGAACGGATCGTCGGGGATCGCTGTGGGCATGGCGACGAACATTCCGCCGCACAATCTGCGCGAAGTGGTCAGCGCCGTCATGCATCTCATCGACAATCCGGATGCGACGGCGGGCGATCTGCGGAAGTTCATCAAGGGGCCGGATTTCCCGACGGGTGGGTACATCTACGGGCGTCAGGGGATCAAGGACTACCAGGAGACGGGGCGCGGTCGGATCGTGATGCGGGCGCGCGCGGTAATCGAGGAGAAGGAGTCGTCGAACAAGTCGCAGATCGTGGTGACGGAGATTCCGTACCAGGTCAACAAGTCGAAGCTCGTCGAGCAGATCGCGGCGCTGCACAGCGAGAAGAAGGTGGAGGGCCTGTCCGATCTGCGAGACGAGTCGGACCGGGACGGCATGCGCGTGGTGATCGAGCTCAAGCGCGACGCGATTCCGCGCGTGGTGCTCAATCAGTTGTACAAGCACTCGCAGATGCAGGCGACGTTCGGCGTGATCAACCTGGCGCTGGTGCCCGACTCGCATACGGGCCAGCTGGTGCCGAAGGTGATGCCGCTCAAGGAGCTGCTCGAGCACTACATCACGCACCGCCACACCGTCATCGTTAGGCGGACGCAGTTCGATCTCGACAAGGCCCTCGAGCGCGAGCACATCCTGGAAGGGCTCAAGATCGCCGTCGACAACATCGACGAAGTGATCAAGCTCATTCGGAAGGCGGAGGACACGCCCCAGGCGAGCACGCAGTTGCAGCGGCGGTTCAAGCTGTCGGAGCGGCAGGCGGACGCGATTCTCAACATGCGTCTCGCCAAGCTCACCGGTCTCGAGCGCGAGAAGTTGGAAGAAGAGCTCACCGAGGTGCGCGGGCAGATCAAGGAGTTTCGCGCCATTCTCGCATCGCGCGATCGGCGCATGAAGATCCTCAAGGACGAGCTGCAGCAGATCTCGAGCAAGTTCGGGGACGAGCGCCGCACGGAGATCACGAGCGACGAGGGCGAATTCACGATCGAAGATCTGATCGCCGAAGAAGACATGGTGGTGACCGTGTCGCACACCGGGTACATCAAGCGGACGTCGGTATCGACGTACAAGAAGCAGCGGCGCGGTGGCCGCGGGAACAACGGCCAGGCGCTCAGGGATGAAGATTTCATCGAGCATCTCTTCATCGCATCGACGCACGATTACATCCTGTTCTTCACCGACGACGGGCGCTGCTACTGGCTCAAGGTGCACGAGATTCCGCAGGCGGGACGGGCGGCGAAGGGCGAGGCGGTGGTCAACCTGATCAACGTGTCGGCCGACACGACGATCTCGGCGATGGTGCCGGTGCGCGAGTTCAGCGAGACGCAGCATCTGCTGTTCGCGACGCGGCAGGGCACGGTGAAGAAGACGGCGCTGTCGCAGTACGCGAACCCGCGCACGACCGGCATCAAGGCGATCAAGATCGAGCCCGACGATCAACTGATCGACGTGCAGGTGACGAGCGGCAACAACGACATCGTGCTCGCGACGCAGCACGGGCTGTCGATCCGGTTCCACGAGCAGGACGTGCGCGAGATGGGGCGTGACACGACGGGTGTGAAAGGCGTCGAGTTGCGTGAGGGCGATGTGGTGAAGGGGATGGTGGTGATCAAGCGCGAGGCGACGTTGCTCGTGGTCACCGAGAAGGGGATGGGCAAGTGCTCCCCGATCGACGAGTATCGCGTGCAGAAGCGCGGCGGCAAGGGGATCATCACGCTCAATCGCACGGACAAGACGGGCGATGTGGTGGCGCTCAAGGAAGTGCTGCCGGACGATGAGCTGATGTTGATCACGAAGCACGGCGTGGTGATCCGGATGCCGGTGAAGGGGATTCGCGTGAGCGGGCGCAATACGCAGGGCGTGAAGCTCGTGAACCTCGACGATGGCGATCGGGTGTGCGATGTGGCGCGGGTGGTGATCGAGGACGACGAGCAAGGCGGCGCCGACGAAGGAGACGAGCCGGTGACGCTGGCGCCGGAAGAGGAGGAGGAGTAGCAGCGCACGCTCCGGCGCAGTGCACGGGCGGATCGTTTCGTGCCTCTGGCGCGCCGGGGTCTCTCTTAGCAGAGTGCAGCCATGACGTCGGTCGCGCCGTCCACCAGCACGCGTCTCGTTAGTCTTGTCGACATTCGCGCCGCCGCGGCGGCGCTGCGCGGCGTGGCGGTGCGTACGCCGCTGCTGCCGGCGGACGAGCTCGCCGGATCGATCGGACTCGAGCCGGGCCAGTTGTTCGTGAAGCCCGAGATGCTGCAGCGCGGTGGCGCGTTCAAGTTCCGCGGCGCGTACACGTTTCTGTCGCGTCTGAGTCCCGAGGAGCGCGCGCGGGGCGTGGTGGCGCCGTCGTCGGGCAACCACGCGCAGGCGGTGGCGTTGGCGGCGCGTCTGTTCGGCGTGCCGGCCACGGTGGTGATGCCGACCACGGTCACGGCGCCCAAGCGCGCCGGCGCCCAACGGTTAGGCGCACGGATCGAGCTGGCGGGGACGACGACGGCCGACCGGATGGCGCGGGCCGCCGAGCTGGTGGAATCCGAAGGGCTGACGCTGGTGCCGCCGTACGACAACCACACCATCATCGCGGGCCAGGGCACGACCGGCCTCGAGATCGCCGAGGATCTGCCTAACGTCGACACGGTGCTCGTGCCGGTGGGCGGGGGCGGGTTGAGCGCGGGCGTGGCGACCGCGGTCAAGGCAATGGTGCCGCGGGCGCGCGTGATCGGCGTGGAGCCCGCGGGTGCGCCCAAGTTGACCCGCGCCCGCGCCCACGGGGCTCCCGTTAGACTGGAGCGCACGTCGGGTCTGGCCGATGGCCTGCTGGCGGTGGAGATCGGGACGATTCCCTTCGCGCATCACCAGGCCTACATCGATGACGTGGTGTTGGTGGAGGACGGCGCGATGCGCGAGGCCGTTCGCTATCTCCTGGACCGGCTCAAGATCGTGGCGGAGCCGAGCGGGGCGATCACGGTCGCGGCGCTCAGGTCGGGAGTGGTGAAGCCGCGCGGCGTGACGGTGGCGATTCTGAGCGGTGGGAACATGGAGTGGTCGGGGCTCCGCGAGCTACTGGCGGATGGATAGGCCGCGCATTCTCATCGCCGACGAGGACGACGTCCTCGCGCGCACCATCTCGTGGCTCCTCAAGGAGCAGGGATTCGACGTCACCGTAACGTTAGGCGGAGAGCGCGTGCTCGACGCCCTCATGGAGCACGAGCCCGATCTCCTGATGTTCGACGTGATGATGCGCGGCGTGGATGGGTACGACCTCCTGCACCGCATCAACGCCGACGCGCGGTGGCGCGACATGCCGGTGCTCGTCGTATCGGCGCTGCCGACGGACGAAGCCACGGCGCGCCTGCTGAGTCTGGGCGCCACCGACTTCGTGAGCAAGCCGTTCCACGTCCGCGAGCTCCTGGCGCGCATCCGCATGCAGCTCCGCGTTAGGCAGGAGCTGCTGCACGCGCGGTCGGCGCTCCGGTCCACCGAGGTCGAGCTGGACCGCGTGCGCGCCGAGGCGGAGAACCGCCGCAAGATTGTCGACATCCTGCACGAGGTGACGGGCGACTTCTCCTCCGAAGAGTTGTACCACATTCTGGTGCGGCGCGTGGCCCGGGCGCTGGACATCTCGCACTGCTCGCTCGTGCTCGCGCGCCCGGGCGACCAGGTGGGTGTAGTGGCGGCGGCGTACGAGGCGCCGGGCCTGGCGCATCTCGAGATCCGCTTGGAGCGGTATCCCGAGATTCGCGCGGCGCTCGAAACCGGCGAGCCGGTGCTCATCGAAGACGTGGATGCGAGCGCGCTCTACAACGACGTGCGGCTCGACTGGGCGGCAGCGGGGACGCTGGTGCCGTACCGGTCGGTGGTGGCGCTGCCGTTCCGGCTCGACGGCGAGCAGGCGGGCGTGATATTCTTGCGGACGCTGCTCGATGAGGCGCCGTTAGGCACGCCGGACGTGGAGTTCGCGGTCCAGGTGGTGCAGGCGGCGGTGGCGGCCATTCGCCGCGCGCAGATGATCGAGTCGACGCGCGCCGACAAGGCGCGGTTCGAGGTCTTGGCGCTCACCGACCCGCTCACGCAAACGCACAACCGGCGTGCGCTCGTGGACCGGCTGACCTCCGAGGTGGAGCGCGCGCGGCGATATGCGTTGCACCTCTCCGTGTTGATGGTCGACCTCGATCGCTTCAAAGTGATCAACGATTCGTACGGTCACGTGGTAGGCGACGAGGTGCTGCGCGGGGTGTCGCGCGTGCTGCAGCGCGAGGCGCGCGCCGTGGACATCGTGGCGCGGTTCGGCGGCGAGGAATTCGTCGTGGTGCTGCCGGAGACGGGCGAGGAAGGCGCGGTTGCGTTAGCCGAGCGTATTCGGGCGCGGGTGGAGGAAACGCCGCCGGTGACGGGCGGCGAATACGGGTGGCTGCGCGTGACGGTGAGCATCGGCGTGGCCACTGTCCCGTCACCGCGCGTCAATTCGCCGGAAGAATTGATCGCGGTAGCCGACGAAGCGCTGTATCGCGCGAAGGCGCAGGGCCGGAACCGGGTGTGCTCGTGACGCACGCCACGTACTGTCCGACGTGCGGGACGCGGTACCCCGAGGAAGCGCGGTTCTGCACGCGCGACGGGACGAAGCTCGAGCGGGTGACGGTGCCGCCGCCGCCAACGCCCGCGCCAAGTGTCGCGCCGGAGACGCCGTCGCGATCGCCGTCGCACGCGCGGGTGTTCGAGACGGTGCAGCCGGAAGAAGCACGCACCGCCCGCGCGAGCCGGCGCTCGCGGGCGTCGGGCGCGCTGCCGGCCACGGAGGTGCGCGAGCCGGCCGCGGAGTTGGCGCAGCTCGTTGGGCAGACGTTGGATGGTCGCTATCGCGTGGAGGAAAAGGTCGGCGAGGGCGGGATGTCGTTCGTGTATCGCGCGACGGACACGAAGACGGGCAAGCGTTTCGCGATCAAGATGTTGTCGCCGGCCTTGAGCCGCGATACGAACGCGATGGCGCGGCTTCGGCGCGAGGCGGAGCTGGCGGGCAAGCTCGCGCACCCCAACGTGTGCCACATCGTCCGGTTAGGCGAAGCGCCGGGCGGCCTGGTGTACGTGGTGATGCCGTTCATGGATGGCGAGCTGTTGTGCGATCGGGCGATTCGCGAAGGGCAGCTGGCGTTGGGCGTGGTGTCGCAATTCGTGTCCGAGATCGCGGCGGGTCTGCACGTGGCGCACGAGTTGGGCATCGTGCACCGGGACTTGAAGCCGGAGAACGTGATGCTCTGTCCCAAGCCCGATGGCACCACGCGTGCGGTGGTGATGGACTTCGGCTTGGCGAAGGAGCGCCGCATGGGCGCGGAAGTGCGCAAGCTGACGGCCACCGGCATTGTGTTAGGCACGCCGGAGTTCATGAGTCCGGAGCAGCTGCGCGGCAAGCCGCTCGACTCGCGCAGCGACATCTATTCGCTCGGCCTCATGACGTACGAGCTGCTCACGGGGCAGCTGCCGTTCTCCGGGAAGACGCAGCAGGACATGATGATCGCTCGGCTCAAGGGCGATCCGACGCCCATCCGTGCGATGCGACCGGAGCTGGGGTTCCCGGCGGCGGTGGAGAAGGTGCTGCTGCGCAGCCTGTCGCGCGATCCGGACGACCGGTACGCCACCGCGCCGTTGTTCGCGGCGGCGTTCGGGGCCGCGGTGCGCGACCGCTGATCCACGGCCCGGCCCGGTTCGGCCGGCGTTGCCGGCCGGCGACATTCGTCCCTAATTTGAGAGTATGCAACGCTTCGCGGCATTCGATCCGCCGGAGTACACGGCGTGGACGCGCGTCGATTCGGACGTGGACGCATTTCGCGAGACACTCGCGCGCGACGCCGCGCGCGCGGCGGTGGTGGATGCGCTCGACGAATCGAGCCGGCTGGCGCTCTATCGCGGGCTGGTACGCAACCGGCTGACGGATGTGGCGCTCAAGCGCATGGTGCGGCAAGGCGTCATCTCGAAGGCGTGGTTAGGCACGGGCGAAGAGGCAGCGACGATCGGTCCGGTGCACGCGCTGCGTCGCGGACCGGTGTTGGGCGGGGTGCGCGACGTGGCGGCGCCGATGATCCGGAACGGCGGAGCGTGTCTCGAGATGGGCATGACCGTCGCGGACACACTGCGTGCGTACATGGGCACGGCGGACGGTCCGTCGCACGGGCGCGACGGCCACTACGGCGATCTGGCGCAGGGCGTGCTGGCGCCGATCAGCCACGTCGGCGACGTGGTGCCCGTGGTGACCGGCGTGGCGCTGTCGTTCCGGCTGCGCCGGCAGGATGCGGTGGCGATGACGTGGATCGGCGATGGCAGCACCAAGGCCGGCGTGGCGCACGAGGGGCTCAACTTCGCGGCGGTGCAGCGGGCGCCGGTGGTGTTCATCATCCAGAACAACCAGGTTGCGTTAGGCACGAAGCTCGAGCAGCATCACGCGGCGGCGGGGCGCGGCAACTTCGCCGACTGGCCCAAGGCGTACGGGATGTGGGGCGGCGTGTTCGACGGCAACAACGTGCTGGACGCCTATGCGGCGGCCGCGCTGGCCGTGGCGCGGTGCCGGCGCGGCGAGGGTCCGGCGTTGCTCATCGCCGAAACGTTCCGGATGGGCGGGCACGCGACGCACGATGAAGCGGAAGCGCGGCAGACGTTCTCGCCGAGCTTGTTCTCGACGTGGGGGCGGCGCGATCCGGTGGCGCTGTACGAGGAGTATCTGTGCGACGCCGGCGTGGCGCGGGCGCGCCTCGAGAAGATCGCTGCCCACGCGGCAGCCGAAGTGGAGCGCGGGGAGGCGGAGGCGTTGGAGAGCCGGGCGCAGCGCATGCCTAACGGAGCGAGCGCGCTCGACGGTGTCTACGCGGCGTCCGATTCCTGAGCGGACGGGACATCCCGGAGGGAGCCATGCGGCGATGGGCGTGCGCGGCGGTGATCCTGTTCGTGTCGGCAACGGCGTGCTCGAGCCAGGATCGCGGTGCGTCGCCGACCGCTCCGGTCGACAGCGCGAGCGCGGCGCTCACCGGCCAGCTCACGGCGCCTGACGGATTCCGGGTCGCGTACTTCGCGCGCAATCTGCCCGGCGTTCGCTTCATGGCGTTGGACGCCGATGGCGCGGTGTACGCGAGCGAACCGGGGGCCGGGAAAGTCGCGCGGGTGTGGGACGTGAACGGCGATGGCGTGGCCGACAGCGTAGCCACGGCGGTAGACGGCCTCGATCGCCCGCACGGGCTCGCCTTCCACGGCGGCTACCTGTACATCGCCAACACGAACGGCGTGGTGCGCGTCCGGTTAGGCAGCGATGGCCGTGCGACCGGGTCGCCGGAGGCGCTCAATCACTTCGATGGCGGCGGCGGGCACTGGACGCGAACGATCGTGTTCGGCGCCGACAGCATGATGTACGTGTCGATCGGCTCGTCGTGCAATCTGTGCATCGAGACGATTCCCGAGCGGGCGTCGGTGATGCGCTACGATGCGAACGGGCAGAACGGCGTGCGGTTCGCGTCGGGGTTGCGGAACGCGGTCGGGATGGCGGTGGAGCCGTCGACGCATGCGCTGTGGGTGTCGCAGAACGAGCGCGACAATCTCGCGCCCGATCATCAGAACCTGCCGCCCGAGGAAATCAACATTCTGCGCGAAGGCGGCGACTACGGGTGGCCGTACTGCTACACGCTGCACGGCGCGGCGGTGGCGAATCCGGAGTACCACGACGCGGCACGCTGCGCGCCGACGGTGCCGGCGGCGCTGGAAATGCAGGCGCATTCGGCTCCGTTAGGCATGACGTTTCTCACCGCGGCGACGCAATTCCCGGCGGAGTATCGGGGCGATCTGCTGCTCGCGTTTCACGGATCGTGGGACCGGGACACGCCGACCGGCGCCAAGGTGGTGCGCGTGCACGTGGTGAACGGGGCGCCGGTGTCGTACGACGATTTCGTCACCGGATGGCAGCGTCCGGACGGCAGCCGCTGGGGACGTCCAGTGGACGTCATCGTGTACCGGGATGGGTCGGTCCTGGTGAGCGATGATCAGGCCGGCGCCATCTATCGCGTCTCGCGCTGAACGGCGTTACGACCGCCGGAACCGTCGCGTCCCTGTACGTGAGACATCCTATCATCGTGCGTCGTATGGCGTTGAGCCTTCTCTGCGCAGCCGGCGTTATAGCGCCGATCCATGCGCAGGAAGGTGTGGTCATCGCGCACGCGGACACGCTGCTCATCGCCGGGCGCGTGTTCAGCGCCGAGTCGTTGTACTATCGCGCGGTGCGGATGGATTCGCACGATCCGTCGGCCCGTCTGGCGTTAGGCAAGTACCTCGCGTCGCGCGGAGCGCTGCGCGTGGGCGCGGTGCTGATGGAGGAGGCGCGGTACTTCGGCGCCGATCAGGCAGAGGTGGCGCGTGCGCTGGCGCCGGTGTATCAGGCGTTGGGCGACTACGCCGCGCTGGCCTCGCTCCCGGCGTCGCCGCTGCCGTACGCCGAGCGGGCGCGGGCGGAGTGGCTGGGCGCGCATCCGCCGGCTACGGCGGGTCCCGATTCGGCGTGGGTCGACTACCGCGTGAGCGACAGCCATCTGCTCGGCCAGGTGGTGCTCCGGTTAGGCGCGGACAGCGTGGTGGCGACCATCGACGCGCGGGTGCGCGGCCTGGTGCTCGATCCATCATGGATGCCGCGTCGCGAAATCCGCCGCTTCGCCTCGCGTGGCGCGCGCGGCGCATCGGAAGTGGCGGCCGTGGCCCTCGCCATCCGGTTGGGCGCGTTTACGCTCACCAACGTGCCGGTGCGGTTCGAGCTGCAGCACGCGCGCGACGGCGCCGTGGTGGGCCTCGACGTGCTGGCGGCCATGGGCGCGACGTTCGATCCGGTGGCCGGGCGGATGCTGCTCCGCAGATCGGGTGTCGTGGCCGCAAGCACCCCTGGGTACCGCATCCCGACGCTGGTGAACGAGCAGGGCGTTTTCGTGGTAAAAGCCGAGACCGTATTCCCGATCGGGCATCCTGACGTCCAGCAGTACCTCCGCCGGACGCGGTGGACGCTGGACGCGCCCAACGGCGAGGTGATCGTCTCGGTCCGTTAGGGTTCTTTTCGGCCACCCAGCGCGGCACGGCGCGTCAGCGCGTGGCGACGCCATATTTCGCGAGCACGGCGCGCACCTTGTCCAACGGAATCGCTTCCACGGTGTGGCCGTTGCTCGTGACCGTGGTCGCCATGAACATCGAGTCGTAAATCGCTTCTTCGGTGGACTCGATCACGGCCTCGAACAGCGGCGACATGTCGTCGTTCGTCAGGTCGGCTGTTGGGCGCGGTGCGGGCGGCTGTGGTTGGGCACCCGGCGCGGGGAGGGCGACGTGGCGCCGCACCTGGTCGGCGGTCGAGAAGGCGATCACGTAGTCGCCCGATCCGTTGGACTCGTCGGAGCCGGTGCGCGCGAGGCCCGACATGGCGCGCGCGGCGAGGCGCTCGACGTTGCGGTCGGACAGCGGCGCGTCGGTGGCGACGATGATCATGATCGACCCATCGCCGCGCTCGGCGGCGACGTCGTTCTTGAACGAGTAGCTGCCTAACTCGCGGCCGACGGGCGCGCCCAGCACCTGGAGCACGCCGCCGAAATTGGTTTGCACCAGCACGCCGACCGTATAGCCGCCGAGTGAATGCGGGAGGACGCGCGAGGCCGTGCCGATGCCGCCCTTCCAACCGAACGCACGCGTCCCGGCGCCCGCGCCGACGCTGCCCTCCGCGACCGGTCCGCTGGACGCCGATGCGAGTGCCCGATGCACGTCGTTGGGCGTGATGGCGCGCGAGCGAATGGCATTGAGCCAGCCGTCGTTGGTCTCGCCGACCACGGGATTGATCGAGACGACGTTCTGCATGCCCGGTTGGGCGAGCATCTCGGCGACGAGCGCATCGGCGGCGCGCCAGACGCACAGCGTGCAGGTGAGGAGGATGGGCGTCTCGAGCTCGCCTAACTCGTTGACTTGCGTGGCGCCGACGAGCTTGCCGAATGCGTTGCCGACGTACACGGCGGCGGGCACGCGGTCGGTGAACATGTTTCCGGCGTGCGGGAGGATCGCGGTGATGCCGGTGTGCACGGAATCGCCGGCGGTGACGGTCACCTGCCCAACGAGAACGCCGTGCACGTCGGTGATTCCATCCAGCGGTCCGGTGCGGAAGATCCCGGGCGCAACGCCCAGGGCGCGGGCGCGGGCCCGTGTGTCTTGCGCGGCGGATGTGCGCGGCCCGAGGAGCGCACAGAGGGTCGCGGCGATGAACATGCCCAGTGTGATTCGGGCGCGGGGTACGAGGCGAGTGGGAGAGCGAACGTGCATCGGTGGATCGCGTCTGCGTGAAGTGGGCTCTTGACAACGAAACGCCTTCAGTATAAACTCGGCGGCCCTGGGAGTCGCGTCCCGATGTACGAGTCGTTGCTCGCGCCGGAAGGCGCTGAGTAAACGGCAGCATTCGATGTGCATGGCGCATCGGGTGTCATCGGGGACGCGACTTTCTGCTTTTACGACAACGCTTTGGACCTCTTCGCATGGATCGTCACGGTGATTTTGCTCGACGCTGACACGGTTTCGAGGATGAGCACGTCCGACGCGCGCGCGTTGCGCACGCCGGCGCGTTCCGGCTCGGCTGCGTGCTGGCACGTCGCGCCGACGTACCGTGCGAAGGATTTCAATGTTGCACACAACGACACAGGTGGGTGCGCTCCGTAGGCAGCTGGCTGCCGTTCGGAAGGAGCGCGACGTCACGCCCCGCCTGTGCCACGAGCCAGGCGGGGCGTTTTGCATCGGAGTTGACCGTTAGGCGGCCGGTGCCGGCTCCGAGCAAGCGAGAAGGGAAGAACAGGGTCCGTCACCGTTCCGGCGGGGGCGCGATGCCACGGGCAGAGGACACGCGACTCCCATGTCCGGTGCGCATCTCCGTTTCCGTTGGGCGGCGGCGGATCACACAACCGAGGGGCGCGGGTCGCCGCTGGTGGGTTATCGACAATCCTGTATCGGACCCCCGGAATTCCAGGGGAGCCCACCGCACCATTCATCCGCGCATCCTCACTGGTGCTCACGTTAGGCCACAGGAGGGCGAGCCATGATCGATTTCACACAGCACGTAGCCACTCGCCTTCGGCGTCTGGTGGCGCCGCAGCGCGAGCCGTTGCCGGGGACGGATCAGGTGTCGAACGATGCCGGCGGATACGTCTGGGCGGTGGACGCGTGGGCGCGACTGGACCGGTTCCTCGTGCTCGGGTCCGAGGGCGGGACGTATTACGCGGGCGAGCGGGCGTTGACGCGCGAGCACGCGTCGGCGGCGGCCGCGTGCCTAACGGAAGATGGCGCGCGGGTGGTGCGGCGCGTGGTGGAGGTGAGCTTGTCGGGGCGGGCGCCCGGGAACGATCCGGCGCTGTTCGTGCTGGCCATGGCGGCGTCGGCCGATGACGCGGCGACGCGTGCCGCGGCGCTCGGCGCGCTGCACGTGGTGGCGCGTACGGGGACGCACCTGTTCCACTGGCTGCAGTACGTGACGGCGTTTCGCGGGTGGGGGCGTGGTGTGCGGCGTACGGTGGCGCGGTGGTACACGGCCAAGCGGCCGGCCGATCTGGCGTATCAGATGCTCAAGTACCGGGCGCGCGACGGGTGGTCGCATCGCGATGCACTGCGGCTCAGCCATCCCGAAGCGCCGTCGGACACGCATCACGTGCTCTTTCAGCACGCGTTAGGCATGCAGACGGACGGGTCAGCGCGCGCGCGTCTGGCGGATCCCGATGTGATGGGGCGGATCGCGGCCGTGCGTTCGATGCGGACGATGTCGCCGAACCAGGCGGCGGCGGTGATCCGGATCTATCGCCTCACGCGTGAGATGATTCCGACGGAGTTGTTGCGCCATCGGGTCGTGTGGGCGGCGCTGTTGGATCGGATGCCGTTGGCGGCGTTGATTCGGAATCTCGGTGTGATGACTGCGGTCGGGTTGATCACGCCGGGGAGCGATGCGGCGCGGGCGATCGCCGGTCGGTTAGGCGACCGCGAGGCCGTGCGCCGGGCGCGCGTGCACCCGGTGTCCGTGTTGTCGGCGCTGGCGGCGTACGGCGGCGGGCGCGGCGTGAGAGGGCAGCGGACGTGGAAGCCGGTCCGCGAGGTCGTGGATGCGTTGGACGCAGCGTTCTACCTGGCCTTCGACAACGTTAGGCCGAGTGGGAAGCGCATCATGCTGGCGCTGGATGTGTCGAGCTCGATGGCGAGCCCGGTGCTCGGGCTGCCCCACGTGTCGTGCCGGGAGGCGGCGGCTGCGATGGCGCTGGTGACGGCGGCGTCGGAGCAGGGGTACCGGCTCGTCGCGTTCACGACGGGGACGTATCCGTCGAGGTGGCGGGCGACGCACGGCGCGGCGTTCGACATGGGGTTGACGGAGCTCGCGATTTCGCCGCGGCAGCGGCTGGACGATGTGCTGCGCGCGACGAGCGGCATGCGATTCGGCGGCACCGATTGCGCGGTGCCGATGCTGGACGCGCTGGCGCATCGTTGGGCGGTGGATGCCTTCGTGGTGTACACCGACAACGAGACGTGGGCCGGGTCCGTCCACCCGGCGCAGGCGCTGCGGCAGTATCGCGAGCGGTTAGGCATCGCCGCGAAGCTGGTGGTCGTGGCGATGGCGTCGAACGGGTTCAGCATTGCCGACCCGGACGATGCGGGAATGTTGGACGTGGTCGGCTTCGATGCGGCCACGCCGCAGATCGTGAGCGACTTCATCGGTCAGGCGTAGGTGCGCACCGCACCTCGCCTTACCGGCGAGGGCGATCGCAGAAAATCGGGGCCATGTCGGTCCCGTGCACCTTCACCTGAGTGAGAACATGTTGAACCGGGTCCTGGCGTTGTTGGAGCCCGCGGAAGATGAAGATCCGCCTTACGGCGACTTCGTGGTGGTCTCCGGACCGTTCGGCAACCTGTCCGTGACGCGCGAGGTGGCGCGCTACATCGAACGTGTCCTCGATCGCCGGTGGCGGCCCAAGTGGGTCGTCTTCTACGATCGCGTCGGGTCGCGGATCCGCGTGCGCACGAACGAGGTTCGTGTGTTCGTCGAGTCCACCACCGAACAGCGGGCGTACGATCGTCAGTTGGACCGCGCGCGCCGGAAGGAGGAGAAGGCCGACCGGCGTCCGTGGGAGGATGATTGTTGATTGGTAGCGCCGGGCCGGCCTCGCGTTCGTTGCGAGTGCGCGGACCCGGCGCTATCTCTTTCGCCACCCGACTGCGATTCCCACTTTTTTCGCCATCCAATGACGACAAGGCCTTTTGTTGTCGTGCTCGCCGCGGCTGTCTTTGGCGCATCGCACGCGACCGCTCAACAATCGCGACGGCCGCGGCAGCACGCGGCCGCACCGGACACCGCGGCTCAGCCGGCGCCGCTCACGCATTTTTTGCGCGGCTTCAACTTGCGATCGCTCGGGCCCGCTGCCTACAGCGGGCGCGTGACGTCGTTCGCCGTGCCGACGCCGTATCACAACACCATCTACGTGGGCGCGGCCGGCGGTGGCGTGTGGAAGACGACCAACGACGGCATCACCTGGCACGAGATCGGCGACTCGCTCGGCGTCACCACGATCGGCGACATCGCGGTGGCGCCGTCGGACACGAACGTGGTGTGGGTGGGGACCGGCGAGAAGAACAGCTTGCGGTCGCAGTCGTGGGGCAACGGCGTGCACAAGTCCACGGATGGCGGCAAGACGTGGCACCACATGGGGCTCGCCGACACGCGGTCGATCGGAAAGATCGTGATCGATCCGCACGATCCGAACACGGTGTACGTGGCGGCGTTAGGCCACCTGTGGGGGCCGAACGCAGAGCGCGGCATCTACAAGACCAGTGATGGCGGCACGACGTGGAGCAAGGTGTTGTTCGTGGACGACAGCACCGGCTTCGTGGACCTGGTGATGAGCCCCGACAATCCCCAGGTGTTGTACGCGGCGGCGTGGCACCGCGTGCGGTGGGGCGGCTCGCACATGGAGGGCGTGGGCGCCGGGAGCGGCATTTACCGGACGGCCGACGGCGGCCACACGTGGCAGCGCCTAACGGACGCCGCCCGCCACAATGGACTGCCCGCCGCGCACATGGGCCGCATCGGGCTCGCGGTGACGGCCGCCGATCCGCACACCGTGTACGCGATGATCCAGGTGGACGAAGGCGTGACCGACGCGCAGCAGCAGCGATACGGCGGCGTGTTCCGCTCCACCGATGATGGTTCGACGTGGACGCAGGTGAACGATCTCCAGGCCGTGCCGCACTACTACTACGACGCGATCGTGGCCGACCCGAGCAAGGCCGATCACGTGTACGTGTTGTTCTCGCCGATGCTGGAGTCCAAGGACGGCGGCAAGACGTTCGCGCGCGATTCGCTGCACGAGGTGCACGTGGACAATCACGCGCTCTGGATCGATCCCGCGGACGATCATCACATGCTGTTGGGCAACGACGGCGGCGTGTATCTGACGCGCGATGGCGGCAAGGCGTGGGCGCACATGATCCTGCCGATCGGCCAATTTTATACGGTGATCGTGGACAGCTCGGTGACGCCCTACCGGATCTGCGGCGGCCTGCAAGACAACGGCGTGTGGTGCGGGCCCAGCGCCACGCGCGATACGTTAGGCATCACGGATGCCGATTGGTATCCGGTGAACGGCGGCGATGGGATGTGGGTGCAGATTCCGTGGAACGATCCGTACACCGTGTATTCGGAGGCCCAGTTCGGGAGCATGAGCCGGGTGGATCTGCGCACGTCCAAGCGCGACGAAATCAAGCCGCTGTCGCTGGATTCCGGCGAGGGCAGCGGCTACGAATTCACGTGGGGATGGACGGCGCCCATCCTGTTGTCGCAGCACGATCCGAGCGTGCTGTACGTGGGCGCGAATCATCTCTTCCGGCTCACCAACCGCGGCGACAACTGGAAGGTGTTAGGCCCGGACATGACGCGCGCGACGCGCGACCATCCGGCGCCGGAGGAAGGGAACACATCCTATCATGCGTTGTTCTCGATCGCCGAGAGTCCGCGCAGCGCCGCGATTCTCTGGACCGGGAGCGACGACGGCCTGGTGTGGGTGACGCGCGATACCGGCAGCACGTGGTCGAACGTCACCGTGAACATGCCGAAGGGCGCGCCCACGGAATGTTTCGTGTCGACGATCGTCGCATCGCGCTTCGCCGACGGGGCGGCGTACGTCACGTACGATTGTCATGCGCGCGACGACTACCGTCCGCATGCGTACGCGACCACGGACTTTGGTAAGACGTGGACGGCGATGTCGACGGCGGGATTGCCGGTGGACGGCGGGAGCTACACGATCGTCGAGGACGTGGCGAATCCTCGGCTCCTCTGGTTAGGCACGGAGACGGGCGCGTACGTGAGCGTCGACAAGGGCGCGCACTGGGAACGCTTCGGGCACAACCTGCCGCCGGTGCCGGTGGAGAAGATGGCCGAGTCGTACCGGCAGAAGGAGCTGGTGGTGAGCACGCACGGTCGCGGGATGTGGGTGGCGGACATCGCGCCTCTGCAGGAGATGACGGATTCGCTGCTCGCCGAGCCGGCGCACCTGTTCGCGATCGCGCCCGCGTTGCAGTACCGGCACGCCGAAACGTACCCGAGCTTCGGCAGCCGTCCGTTCGTCGCGCCTAACCCGCCGCGCGGCGCGCGCATCACGTACTGGTTGAAGGACGCGCAATCGGGTCCGGTGGACGTGCGGATTACCTCGGCCGCGGGCGACACGGTGAAATCGCTCAAGCTGCCGGGATACGCGGGGCTGCAAACGGCAACGTGGGATCTGTCGCGCGACAAGCCGCGTCCGCGCGAGAAGGGCGGTCCGACGTCGACGGCGGAGCTCAAGCGCGTGGAACCGGGCGACTACGTGGTCCATCTCACGGTCGGCAAACTGAAGATGCAGCAACCGGTGAAGGTGCAGGAGTGGCCGGCGGACACCGTGGGGTGGATACGGTAAGACGGCGTTGACATGGGGGATACGATTCCCCTGGCGCGACTGTCGGCTTGGGTGCAGACTGCTCCCAACCGACGACGGTTTCCGGGGGACGTGCCCACATGGCGGCGTGCCGAAAAGCGGTCATTCTTGCAGCAGGGCGCGGCTCCCGGTTGGGCTCGCGGTCGGACGACACGCCCAAGTGTCTGCTGCCGATCGCCGGGAAGCCGCTGCTCGAGCATCATCTTGACGCGCTGGCAGGGGCGGGCATCGATGATGTGACCGTAGTGGCGGGGTTCGAGGCAGGGCGGGTCGCGGCGCGGGTTGGGCATCGGTGTCGCATCGTGGTGAACGAGCGGTACGCGAGCACGAACAGCATCGTCTCGCTGCATCTGGCGGCACCGCACGTGCGCGGCGACGCATTTCTCTTTCAGAATGCCGATGTGTTATACGCGCCGGCGCTGGTGCGGCGATTTGTCCACGCGTCGCGTGCGAACGCGTGTCTCGTGGATCCGCTGCGCGAGCACGTGGGTGAGGAGTATCACGTAGCGCTCGCGTGCGGGCGGGTGGCGGAGTACAGCCGCGACGTCGGCGCCGACCGCTCGGTGGGGGAGAGCGCGCAACTGGTCAAGATCGGCGCGGCCGACAGCGCGCGGTTCATCGATCGGTTAGGCGAAGTGATCGCCGCCGGCGGCGCGGGCGGATTCCCGCTTCAGGCGTACGACGTGCTGATGGCGGGCGACGGACTGTGGCCCGTGTACACCGCGGGGCTCGGGTGGTGGGAGATCGACACGCTCGACGATTACACGCGATGTGAAGCCGAACATCGGCCGGCGAACGGCAATGGTGTCCGCGGGAGCGGTATGTCGCTCGAGAAGGTGTGGTCGTTCGCGGTGCATCCGCGTGTGCCGTCGCGATACGCGTGGATGCCGGCGGCGGCGCGCATGGGTTGGCGGCGCCCGCTGCGCACCGCGCGATACGGGGCTGCGGTGCACGCGGGCCGGCTGTCGATCGAGGGGCTCGATCTCCAAGTGCACGGCGAGCGCGTGTTAGGCATGGCGCTCGACGAGGCCGCGCGCGCCGGCATCGAACCGTTTCTCTTGTGGGGCTCGTTGTTGGGCCACGTGCGCGACGGCGGCTTCATCCAGAACGATCGCGACATCGACCTCGGCGTCTTGGAGCACGACGCGCCGCGACTGTCCGCGTGGCGCGATGCGATGGTGGCGCGCGGATTCGCGGCGCGCATCGCGAATGCGCACAAGGTGTCGGTGGTGCATCCGCGTCATCCGCGGCTCTTCGTCGACATCGACGTCGTGCACCGGCGCGGCGATGGTTGGGCGATCACGAATGCCACTTCCGACCCGCGGCGCATCTGTCACTATGTATTCGCGCCGAGCGTGCTCGGAGAGACGCGGGTGGTGAGGTTTGCGGGGCGACGCGTTCGCGTGCCATGCAACGCGGAGGCGTTTCTCGAGGCGACGTACGGCGAGTGGCGGACGCCGCAGGCGAAACTGCATTACCTGTACGGCCCGCTGAATCTGGAGATCGAGGTGCCTGCGTTAGTGTGCCAA
>DATNAM010000019.1:0-21996 GCA_035572595.1 Gemmatimonadaceae bacterium | reverse complement strand
TCACGGGCATCGCAGGTCACAATAACAAAAAAATGTGGGGCGTCGTCCCCACATTTCCGCCCGGCGCTCCACGTGCCGGGGAACCGTAAGTAATTATAGATTTGGACTTAGGTAGAGTCAAGGATCGGGGAAGCGCGCGCTTGCGCGCGCTTCGGGAAGCGCTGTCGCTTGGGGAAGTGGGGAGGACAAAGCAACCCGTAGCCGACGGGACTCGTCGCGGTTCCCTCAGCGACAGCGCTTACCCAGCGCACGCCGCGCGCGCTTCCCTGTCATTTGGCAACCATCACGGCGAGCATGCGCCTTGAGTCGCCCGCCCGGTGCGAAAAGAAGCGATCGTTGTTGCAGCGCGTGCAATGCTCGCCGATCGTGATATTCCGGACGCCGAGCTCCCGCGCTTGCGTCGCCAGAATGGCGCGTAAGTCAACGCGCGTGGGGACGCTCACGCTCTGTCCGGTGAGTTGCGCATACACGTCGGGACCTACCTCATAGCAGCGACCGCAGATCGACGGCCCGAGATGGACGTGCAAGTCGCGCGCGTCGAGGCCTGTCTTCCGCAGCTCGGCAACGCCGTGCGCGAGAATGTTGGCGGCGGTGCCGCGCCATCCCGCGTGCAGGAGCGCGCACGCGCCGCTCGGGTGCGCCACGAACACGGGCACGCAGTCGGCGATCGTGATCGCGAGCGCGGTTCCCCGCTCGGGCGCCACGTGGCCGTCGGCGGCGCCGCCGCGCAGCCATCCCTCCCACGTTAGGCGGTGCACGAGCACGTGGTTGCCGTGCACCTGGCGCGCGGTGGCGAGCCGCGGACTGTAGGGGGCGAGACCGTCGACGAGCGACCACCAGCGCCCCATCACGTCACCCACCGGCTCGCTGCCCGCGGTACCGAACGTGCCGGCCTGTCGCGTGGTCGTGAACGCCGTTAGGCCGAGCGCCGCGAGAGCGGCGATCTCCTCGCGCGGGACGTCGAGACTCACTTCGTGTCGTCCACCCGCGCGATCTTGGCGCCGAGTCCGCGCAGCCGCTCGTCGATCCGCTCGTAGCCGCGCTCGATTTGTCCGACGTTGTTGATCGTGCTCGTCCCGTCGGCGCACAGCGCGGCCAAGAGAATCGCCATGCCGGCGCGAATGTCCGGCGACTCCACGACTGCGCCGCGCAGCTTCGACGGGCCCGCCACGAGCGCGCGGTGCGGGTCGCAGAGCACGATGCGGGCACCCATCGCCACTAATTTGTCGACGAAGAACATGCGCGACTCGAACATCTTTTCGTGCATCAGGATGAGCCCGTTGCACTGCGTCGCCGCCACGATCGCGATCGACATGAGGTCCGCCGGAAACGCAGGCCACGGCTGGTCTTCGAGCTTGGGCACGTGTCCGCCCAAATCGGGCCGGATCTCGCGCGGCTGATCGGCGCGGACGATGAGCGCGTCGGCGTCGCATTCGCAGATGATGCCTAACCGCTCGAAGCCCATGCGCACCGCGCGCAGGTGCTCGACGCCCGCCTGCTCGATGCGCAGCTCCGAGTTGGTCACCGCCGCGAGCCCGATGAACGAGCCGACTTCGATGTGGTCCGGCCCGATGCGATGCGTCGCGCCGCCCAACGTGCGGCCGCCTTCGATGGTCAGGCAGTTCGTTCCGATGCCGTCGATGTTCGCGCCTAACGCAACCAGAAAGCGCGCCAGATCCTGCACGTGCGGCTCGCTCGCGGCGTTGCGCAGAATCGTGGTCCCCTGCGCGGCGACGGCCGCCATCAATGCATTTTCGGTGGCGGTGACGCTCGGCTCATCGAGAAAGACATCGGCGCCGCGCAGCCCGTTGGACCGCAGCTCGTACGTCTGGTCCACGTGATACGTGGCGCCCAACTGCTCGAACGCGAGGAAGTGCGTGTCGACGCGACGGCGTCCGATCACGTCGCCGCCGGGCGGCGGCAGCGTCACGGCGCCGCACCGCGCGAGAAGCGGGCCGGCGAGCAGAATCGACGCCCGGATGCGCGCCGACAGCCGCGGATCGAGCGCGGTCGCGCGGACCTCGCGCGCCTGAATGGCCAAAGTATTGCGGGCGGACCACGTGATGCTCACACCGAGCGTGCTCACGAGCTCCACCAGTGTCTCGACGTCGCGGATGCGCGGGACGTTTTCGAGCGTGACTGGATGTTCGGTGAGCAACGCCGCCGCGATGATCGGAAGCGCGGCGTTCTTGTTGCCGGATGGGCGGATGGTACCGCTGAGCGGACGAGAGCCTTCGACGACGAATTGCATGAGACGTGTGCGAGTGACGACGACGGGCGGTGGCGACGCGAACGATGGACCGTGCCGTGCGCGGAAGTCAAGCAACTGCTTGACACTCCGTCGCGCGAGCCCTACGCTACGCCACTCACCCTGGTCTCGCCCATGCAGCTTCTCGTCGCCGTGATCAATCACGTAGAACAGGTCGACGACATCCTGGCGGGATTCGTCGAGCTCGGCATCACGGGCGCGACCGTCGTGAACAGCGAAGGCATGGGACACGTGCTGACACAGGACGTCCCCATCTTCGCGGGCCTGCGCTCGTTGACGACGCGGTCGCGGCCGAGCAACCAGATGCTCCTCAGCGTCATCGAGGAAGAGAAAGTGAACGCCGCGATCGAGCTCATTCAGGAGGTCTGCGGCAGTTTGAGCGTGCCCGGCGCGGGAATCGTGTTCACGCTGCCGATCGAGCGAGTCGTGGGCCTGGCCCCGGAGCTCGACGCGTAGCCTCGTCGCCGGCGCCACACCACGACGCGCGCGCATCCGGCAGACGCGACAATCGGCATTCGAGCCATGGTCATGGTACTGAGCTTGCACGTCCCAATCGCAGTGGCGGCGTGGCTGACGCAGGCCCCGGGAGCGCATACGCTTCCCGACACGATCGTCACGAAGCAAATCGCTCTGTCCTCCGGCCCGCTCGGCACCGTCGCCGCGCTGGCGAACGTCGTGGTGGCGATCGCGGTCATCGTGCTCGCGGCCATCCTGATGCCGGCGGCGGTGAGTTTGCGCCGCGCTTCGGACAAGGCGAACCGGCTGATCGACAAGCTGTCTGGCGAGCTGTCGCCGATCGCGACGCGCGCCAACCGGATTTCCGACAGCGTAGATTCCATTACGAGCACGGTGCGCGCAGACGTCGAGGAATTGAGCCGCACCGTCCGGTACGTGGCCGAACGCACCCGACTCGGTGTCGAGGGCGTGGAGCAGCGGGTGGGCGAGTTGAACACGCTGATCTCGATCGCCCAGAACGAGCTCGAGGACGCGGTGGTGTCCACCGCGGCCACATTGCACGGCGTGCAAGCGGGAGTCGCTGCGTTAGGCGGAGCGTCACCATCGCGCGCGCGCCGCGACCGCCACGATCGTGACGCACGCGACCACGATGAGGAGCTGGAACATGACCATCGAAATGAAGCACGGACTCCCGAGCGTGTTGCACGGCCGCGGCCGAAAGTCCGGCGTGCTCCGGCGCCGGGCAAAGAGTGATCCGTCTGCGGACCTGCTGCTCGCCATTGGCGTGGGTCTGGCCGTCGGTGCCGGGCTGGCACTCGTCGCGCGCGAGCGCGCGCGACGCGGACGCCCCATGGCGCGGCTCGAGCGCTTCACCCGCCGCGGCGTGAAGCAGGCGAAGCGCATGCGGGATCGCGGCGTCAAGTGGGCGTCGGATCAGGGTGACGCCATGCGCGATAACGTCCCGGTTTCGGAGATCGGCGATTCCGTGTCCGAATATCTCGAGACGGCCCGTCAGGCGATCGACGATGTGGTGACGCGCGAGATCCGCGAGCTCAGGAAAGCGATCCGCCGCAAGCGGAAACGCCTTGGCGTCTGAGCTCGTCATTCGCGGATGAAATCTTTTGCGGTGCTGGCCCTCACATGGGTGCGGTACGTCGTCAGACGCCGACCGGCGTGGGTGGTGATCGCGTCGGTCGCCGCGGCGGTGGTGTGCGGTCTCGCGCTCCTGCCGGCAACCAGCTACGCCTGGACGCCGGGCACGCACGTCTTCCTCGGCCAGGCAGTGCTCGGCGCCGCCGCGCAATTGCCCGGCGCGGTTGCCGACGTGCTGCGACAATTCCCGTACGAGTTCCTCTACGGGTCGATCGCGGCCGATACGAGCATCGCCAAGAAGTACGCTCCCGTTGGGCGGCACTGCCACTCGTGGACGGTGGGCTTCGAGATCTACGATCGCGCCAACGATGAAGCGCTGCGCAGTTTCGCCATGGGCTATCTCGCGCACCTCGCCGCCGACACCGTGGCGCACAACTACTTCGTGCCGCGCTATCTCATCATCGCGTCGCGCACCACCGGGTTAGGCCACAGCTATTGGGAGAGCCGCTTCGAGACGCATCTCGGGCCGGCCTACCCGCGTCAGGCGCGCGAGCTCATCGTGCGTGATCACACGCCGGCGGACGCGCATCTCGATCGCATTTTGAGCCCCACGATTTTCAGCACGCAGACCAACCGCCGCATTTTCCGCGGCATGGTGTACGTGACCGACACCGAATCGTGGCAGCGCATCTTCCATCTCGCGGCCGAGAACAGCCGGTGGGATCTCGGCACGCCGGAAGTGGTGCGCTACATGGAGCGCAGCTACGACTACGTCATGGATTTGCTCAGCCGGCTCGATCACTCCGAGCCGTACGCGCTCGACCCGTCGGGCGACAGCGCGCTGCGGTTGGCGAAACAGGTGCGGCGGCAGGCGCGGTTGAGCCGCATGGAGTTCCACGTAGCCGAAGAAGCGGGGCGCCATTTCGGGATGCCGGACACGCAGTTGGACTACGCGCAGCGATTGAGCGCGCCGATCTATCCGCCGGCGCGCTCCGACAGCAACTGATTGACGCGGCGCGGGTCGGCGCGCCCCTTGGACTTCTTCATCACCATCCCCACCAGCACGCCTAACAACTTCTTCTCGCCGGCGCGAAACCGCTCGGCTTCCGCCGGGTGCTCGGCGAGTACGTCGTCCACCCAGCGGGCGAGCTCATCGGCATCGCGCACCTGAAGCAGCCCCTCGCGCTCGGCGACCCGATCGGCCGGATCGCCGGTTTCCACCATCAGCGCGAACACGCGCTTGGCCGCCGAGTGACTAACGACGCCGTCGCGGACGAGATCGAGCAGCCGCGCCAGACCCGCGGGGGCGATCCGGAACGCGGCGATCGATTCATTGGCGGCGTTGAGCGCCGCGAGCACCTCGCCCATCACCCAGTTGGCCGCCGCTTTCGGATCGCCGTGCGACTGCGCCGCCGACTCGAAGTAGTTGGCGAGCGCGGCCGATGCGGTGAGCACGCGCACGTCGCCCGCGGCGAGGCCGTACTCGCGCGCCAGGCGCGCGCGACGCGCCCGTGGCAGCTCGGGGAGCTCGTCCTTCACGGCGTCGATCCACTGTTGGTCGAGCACGAGCGGCGGCAGATCCGGCTCCGGGAAATAGCGGTAGTCGTGACTGCCTTCCTTGGAGCGAGCGGGCGCACTTCGTTCCGGGCGCCGTCCCAGAGCATGGTTTGCTGCTCGACGCGCGCGCCGCGCTCGAGCAGCGCGCATTGCCGCTGGAACTCCGCCTCGAGGGCGCGCTGGACGCCGGAGAACGAATTCATGTTCTTGACTTCGGTCTTCGTGCCTAACGCAGTGGCGCCGCGCACCCGCGCGCTCACGTTGGCGTCCACGCGCAGGCTTCCCTCCTCCATGTTGACGTCGCTGACGTCGACGTATTCGAGGATCTGCTTGAGCGCGTCGAGATACGCGAGCGCCTCGGCCGACGAGCGCATGTCGGGTTCGCTCACGATCTCGATGAGTGGGACGCCGGCGCGATTGAGGTCGATGGCCGTGGCGCCCGGGTATCGGTCGTGGATCGACTTGCCCGCGTCTTCTTCCATGTGCACGCGCGTGATGCCGATGGTGCGCGCGGCGTCGCCGTCGCCGATCTCGAGCGCGCCCCCGAGCGCGAGCGGCGTGTCGTACTGCGAGATCTGATAGCCCTTGGGCAGATCCGGATAGAAATAATTCTTGCGCGCGAAAATGGACACCGGGTGCACGGTGCAGCCTAACGCGTGGGCCGCGCGCATCGCGAGGTGCACCGCCTCGCGGTTCAGGGCCGGCAGCGCGCCGGGCAGCGCCAGACACACCGGGCACGTGTTGACGTTGGGCGGCGCGCCGTACGTGGTGTCGCAGCTGCAGAACGCCTTGGTCCGCGTGCGAAGCTGGACGTGGACCTCGAGGCCGACGACCATCTCGTAGCGGGCCGTGATGCCCGCGGGCGCCTCGCGGAGGCCGGTCATCGGTGGGCCTCCTCGCCCAACGCGCGCTCCAGCGCGTAGGCGGCGGCGAACATCCCGGCCTCGTCGAAGTGGCGCGTGATGAGTTGGCCGCCCATAGGTAGGCCGTCTACACGTCCGATCGGCACCGAGATCGCGGGCACCCCGGCCAGGTTGCCCGTGGCCGTGAAAATGTCGCTCAGGTACATCTCGTACGGATCCGATTTCGCCCCCAGCTCGAACGCCGGCGACGCCGTGGTGGGCGTGAAGATCACGTCGACGCCCGACGCGAACGCGCGGTGGAAATCGTCGGTGATGCACGACCGGACTTCCTGCGCCTTCTTGTAGTACGCGTCGTAGTAGCCGGCCGACAGCACGTAGGTGCCGAGCAGCACGCGGCGCGTGACTTCGGGACCGAAGCCGCGCGAGCGCGTGCGCTCGTACATCGCGCGGAGCCCGTCGTCGCCGCGCACGCGGAGGCCGTACCGGACGCCGTCGAACCGCGCGAGGTTGGACGACGCTTCCGCCGGCGCGATGATGTAGTACACCGGAATCGCGAGCGACGTGTGCGGCAGCGAGATGTCGCGCACCGTGGCGCCGCGCGCGCGCATCGCGTCCAGCGCGCGATCGCAGAGCGCCGCCACGCGCGGCTCGAGCGACTCGGGAAAGTATTCCGCCGGCCGGCCGATGGTGACGCCGCGCAGATCCCGGTCCGCCATCTCGCGATACCGGGGGACCGGCCGCTCGGCGCTGGTGGAATCGTACGGGTCGCGGCCGGCAATCACCTCCATGCCTAACGCAGTGTCATCCACGGTGCGGCCGAGAACGCCCACCTGGTCCAGGGACGAGGCGAACGCCACGAGTCCGAACCGGCTCACGCGCCCGTAGGTCGGCTTGACGCCGACGATGCCGCAGAAGGCTGCCGGCTCGCGCACCGAGCCGCCGGTCTCCGAGCCTAACGCAATGCGCACGATGCCCGCCGCCACCGCCGCCGCCGAGCCGCCGGACGATCCGCCCGGCACCCGCGCCGGGTCCACCGGATTGCGCACCGGCCCATAGGCGCTGTTCTCGTTGGACGAGCCCATCGCGAACTCATCGCAGTTGGTCTTGCACACCACCACGGATCCGGCCGCGCGCAGACGCGACACGACCGTCGCCTCGTACGGGCTCACGTAGCCTTCGAGGATGCGCGAGCCGCAGGTGGTGGGGAGATCCAGCGTCGCGATGTTGTCCTTCACCGCCACCGGAAACCCCGCGAGCGGTGCTCGCTCGGCGCGCGCGTCCACCGCGCGCGCCTCGGCGAGCGACCGCTCGCGGTCGGACCAGAGCACGCAATTGAGACCGTCCGCGCCCGCGCGGACGGTCTCCATGCGGGCGAACGATGCCGCGACCGCCTCGACCGCCGTCACGACGCGTCGCTCGTGTCGTCGTGGGTCGCGAGACGCGGCACGAGGAAGAAGCCGTCGCGCGTCTCGGGCGCGAACGCTTCGCGCGGCCGGTGCATCTCGATCGGCGGCCCGGCGTCCGGGCGCATGGGCAACCGCTCCACGCCCTCCTGCGCCGTGGTGCGCACGTGCGACGTGTCGACCTGCTGGAGCACGTCCATGTGGCCCAGAATCGTGTTCAGCTGCTCGACGATCTCCGTTAGGCGCTCGTCGGGCAGCGCCAGCCGGGCCAGGCCGGCAATGTGCACCACGTCATCGCGTGTGATGGCCATCGCTCACTCCCACCCGCGTTCGAGTCCGGCGTACGCGACGACCAGCCGCTTCCGCCCCACTTCGTCGTCGTCGAAGTCGATCGTCACCTTGGTCTCCTTGCCCGTGCCGCTCAGCTCCATCACCGTGCCCGTGCCGAAGCGCGCGTGGCGCACGCGCTCGCCTTTCACGAAGCGCGGCGCGTCCTGCGACGCATCGATGTCCGGATCCCACCGCGCCGACCGCCGAACGACCGGCTCGCCCGGCCGCCGCATGGCCGCCGACTGCGGCAGCACGCCGCGCCCCGTGGCCCGCAAGCGCACCGTCGCCCGCTGCTCGATGAGCGCATCGATGCCGCGGAGAAAACTCGACGGGATGGACGGCATCGTTTCGCCGTTGCGGCGGCGGCTCCGCGCATGGGAGAGAAACAGCTTGCGCTTCGCTCGCGTGATGCCGACGTAGAAGAGCCGCCGCTCTTCTTCCAATTCGTTAGGCGCGTCGTGCGCCCGCGAGAGCGGGAACAAGCCCTCCTCGAGTCCCGTGATGAACACGAGCGGAAACTCGAGTCCCTTCGCGTTGTGCAGGGTCATGAGCGTCACCGCATCGGCGTCGGCGCTCTGCCGGTCGAAGTCGGTCACCAGCATCGCACGCTGCAGAAAGTGATCGAGCGGGGTGAGGCCGAGTTCCCCACCCTCGTCGATCACCGTCTCGGCCGCGCCGGTGATGAGCTCGCGCACGTTGTCCAGCCGGTCGAGTCCATCCTTGCCTTCGGCGCGCAGCACATCTTCGTAGCGAATGTCCGCGATGAGCTGCAGCAACAGCTCGTCGACCGACGCGTCGACCGCGCGCGCGCGATGCCGCGTGATCAGCACCGCGAACTCGGCGAGCGCCTGGCGCGCCGCCGGCCGCAGGCCATCGAGCAGATCGGGACGCGCCGCGGCAGCGAGCAGCGGCACGCCCGCCGCCCGGGCGCGCTCGCCCAACTGCTCGATGGTCGTGTCGCCTAACCCGCGCCGCGGGACGGCCACGGCGCGGCGGAACGCTTCGTCGTCCGACGGATTGGCAATGAGCTTGAGGTAGCTCACCAGATCGCGGATCTCGCGCCGATCGTAGAACCGCACCGCGCCCACGAGGCGATACGGGATCGCGCGCAGACGGAACGCGTCCTCGAGCGACCGGCTCTGCGCGTTGGTCCGATAGAGCACCGCGATGTCGCGCAGCGCGAGCGTGTCATCGGCGGCGCGGCGCGCGAGCAGCTCGGTGGTCACGAACTCCGCTTCGTCGCGTTCGTCGAGACTGCCCACCAGCGTCACCGTTTCGCCCGCGCCGCGCGTCGCGCGCAGCGTTTTGCCGCGGCGGCTCGTGTTGGCGCTGATGACGAGGTTCGCCAGATCGAGTACCTGCGGCGTCGAGCGATAGTTCTCCTCCAGGCGCACCACGCGCGCCGCCGGAAAATCCTTCTCGAAGTCGAGGATGTTCCGGATGTCGGCGCCGCGCCATCCGTAGATGCTCTGATCGTCGTCGCCCACCACCAGCACGTTGCCGTGCTCGCCGCCTAACAGCGCGATGAGCCGGTACTGCGCGCGGTTGGTGTCCTGGTATTCGTCCACGAGGATGAACTGGAACCGGCTGCGGTATTCGGCCAGCCGGTCGGCATGCTGCTCCAGGATTCGCACCGGCAGCACGAGCAGATCGTCGAAGTCGGCCGCGTTGGCCTCGCGCAACGCGCGCTCGAACAGCGGGTACACCACCGCCGCCGCGCGCTCCACCGGATGCACCGCGCGCTTGGCGTAGTCCTCCGGCGTCACCAACCCGTTCTTGGCGTCGGAGATCTCGGCCCGCAGCGCTTTGGGCGCCCACTCCTTGGTGGAGATGCGCGCCTGCTCCATCACCCGCCTAACGAGAGCCAGGCTGTCGTCTTCATCGTAGATGGTGAAGCTCGCCGTGCGACCCACCAGCGGCGCCTCGCGGCGCAGCAAGCGGGCGCCGATGGCGTGGAACGTGCCCGCCCACATCCCCTCGGGCTCCGTGCCTAACGCACGAGAGACGCGCTCGCGCATCTCGCCCGCCGCCTTGTTGGTGAACGTCACCGCGAGAATGTGCCGCGGGTCCACGCCGTGGTGCTCGATGAGACGCGCGATGCGCGTGGTGAGCACGCGCGTTTTCCCGGAGCCCGCACCCGCGAGCACGAGAATCGGTCCTTCGAAATGCATCACGGCCTCGCGTTGCGCGTCGTTGAGCGAGGCCAGCCCGTCGGGTCCTGCCACGGTGCGACTCATCCCTCAAGTATAATGTCGAACGTCGCGCCTTTCTCCGACGGCGCGAGCACGAGCCGTCCGCCGTGATTCTCTTCCACGATGCGCTTGGCGAGCGACAGACCGATGCCCCACCCCGATCGCTTCGTCGAATATCCGGGCTCGAAAATCCGCGTCCGCAACTCGCGCGGTACGCCCGGCCCATCGTCTGCCACGCGCACGCGAACGCGGTCGGGGTCGAGGCGCTTGGTGGTCAGGTACAACCGGCCGCCGCGGCCGGCCAGCGCATCGAGCCCGTTCTTCACCAACACCTCGAGCGCCCACTCGAGCAGCACCTCGTCGCCCTCGATCACGATCGGTTCGTTGGCGCGCGACGCCACGAGCGTCACCGCGTGCGCGAGCGTCGGCACGCGCGCCTGGAAGTACGCCCCCACGCGCACCACGAGGTCGCCCAGATCCAGCTTGTCGCGGCGCGGCGGACGGCCGATGCGCTCGAAGCGATGCGACACGCGCTCGAGTCGCTCGAGGTCCGCTTCCATGTGCTTGGCCGCCGATGCCGACACCTCGTCGGCCGCGTGATCGCGCAACAACTCGATCCATCCGCTCAGACTCGACAACGGCGTCGCCAACTGGTGCGCCGATTCGCGCGCCATGCCCGCCCACACCCGCTCCCGGTCGGCGCGGCTCCGCGTCCGCACCACGTACACGATCGCGGCTCCCGTTAGGACGAGCAGCGACGCCAGCAAGAGCGGAATGAATCGCAAGCTCGTGATGAGCACGCTGTCGCCGAAGTGCACCTTGCCGATGCCCGGCTCGATCACCGGCGCGTTCTGCTGGTCGAGCGACACGACGTACGCGCGGACGCGCGCATCGGTGAGCGCCGCCGAAAACGGAAGATTGACCGCGGCGGTCGGCGTCCCTGCAGTATCTGTAATGACCACCGGCACGCCGAGCTCGTTGATCTGCTGCGACAAGGCGAGCAGCGCCGTGTTCCCCGACTCTTCGGTGGGATCGGTGAGCGCCTGGTACACGCGCGCGTACATCGCGCCGTAGCGGCCGGCGTCGCGGCGCAGCTCGCGCACGACGCGCCGCGAATACACCGTGTACGCGCCGAGGAGGACCGCGAGCAGTCCCCCGAGCAGGATGACCGTCGCGCTGCGCCGCATTGGCGTTAGCCGAGCGTGTCCGCGCCCAGATAGGGACGCAGCGCGTCGGGGACGGACACGGTGCCGTCGGCGCGCTGATGATGCTCGAGCAGGGCGATGATGGTTCGCGGAAACGCGAGCGCCGATCCGTTGAGCGTATGCACGAACCGCGGCTTCTCACCCGCCGCCGGCCGATAGCGGATGTTCGCGCGCCGAGCCTGAAAATCCGTGAACGTCGAACACGACGACACCTCGAGCCACGCGTTGACGCCGGGCGCCCACACCTCGAGATCGTACGTCTTGGCACTCGAAAATCCCGTGTCGCCCGCGGCGAGCAGCTTCGTGCGATACGGAAGCTCGAGCCGTTTGAGCGCGGTCTCGGCGTGCGACGTGAGCAGCTCGAGCTCGGCCGGCGAATGCTCGGGCGCCACGTAGCGCACCAACTCGACCTTGTCGAACTGGTGGACACGAATGAGTCCGCGCGTGTCTTTGCCGTGCGCGCCGGCTTCGCGGCGGAAGCACTGCGAATACGCGGTGAGCGCCATCGGCAGATCGCCGGCGTCGAGGACTTCGTCGCGATAGAGATTCGTGACCGGAACTTCGGCGGTCGGAATCAGGAAGAGATCATCGGTGGTGACGTACGCGTCCTCTTCGAATTTCGGCAGTTGGCCGGTGCCGGTCATCGCCCGGCGGTTGACGAGCGTCGGCACCCAGATTTCCTCGTAGCCGTGCTCGCGCGTGGCGAGGTCGAGGAAGAACGCGACGAGCGCGCGCACGAGACGCGCGCCCGCGCCGCGATACACGATGAAGCCCGACCCGGCGATCTTGGCGCCGCGCGGCAGGTCGAGAATGCCTAACTGCTCGCCGACTTCCCAGTGCGGGCGGACGCCATCGTGCGGCCGCGGCTCGCCCCAGCTGCGCACGACGCGATTCGCCTCTTCCCCGCCCTCGGGCACGTCGTCCAACGGAATGTTCGGCAGCTCGTACTGCAGCCGCTCGAGCTCGGCGAACCGGGCGTCGTAGTCGCGCTGGTGGGCGGCGATCTCGTCGCCTAACGCACGGGTGCGCGCGATGACGTCGGCGGCGTCCTCGCCCGCCTTCTTGCGCCGCGCCACATCCTGGCTGGCCGCGTTGCGCGCCGCTTGGCTTTCCTCGATCTGCGCCAACATCGCGCGCCGCTCGCGATCGATCACAAGGGCCCGATCGATCACGGGCCCGAGCGTGTCGAGCTTCCCGCGACGGCGCATCCCGTCGCGAAGCGCCGCGATGTTCTCGCGCAGAAGCTTCAGGTCGTGCACGTCAGAAGCTTGGCAGCCCCGGCTTGAACGAGCGGAATCCGCAATTGGGATCGACCACGATCCGGAAGTGAATCGTATTGCCGGCGGGATTCGTGAACGGGTCGAACGGACTGTAGTTGACGCTGTCGATCACGATTTTCGAGTAAATGAATTGCTGCGACGCCACCACCTGCACCGAGCACGCGGTCGACAATGCCTGCACAATGATGATCGTGCCGGGCTTGAGCAGCACGACGGTGCTGTCGTCGTACGGGAGGTTGGGCGCCTGCGTGATCGCATCGAACGCCTGCGTGGAATCCACCACCATCCCGGCCCTGCCGAATGACGCGACGGCCTTCGGCGGCTCGGCATACGCTTGCAGAATGCCGGCGCTGTCGGGCCGGATGTCGAAAACGATGTCGTAGTGCGTGTTGGCGCTCGTGTTGACGAGCACCGGGCCAAACGTGTTGAGCGCCGTCGGTCCGTTGGTCGGCGCGTCCGTAAGGCCGTACACCGACAGCGTGTCCGTAATGTTGTCGGTTTGCGGCGTGAGCGCGAACGGATTGCCGCACGCCGAGGCCGCGGTCACGGCAAGGACGCAAAGGCTCAGGACCAGCGGTCTGGCCGACATGTGGTTGGGCAATTGGAATCGATGCATCGTACGGGTGGATTGCGGAACGATACCGACGCGGCTGTGCCGTTTCAAGTTATTCTCCGTGCTTGACTTCACCGACCTCCGGGTCTAGCTTCGCTGCACTCGAAGCCGGAGTGCTCATGCCCACGATTCGCGATCTCGTCGGCGCGTTGCGCCAACGCGACGGCGTCGAGGCAGCCGTCGTCCTGGGACGCGATGGTCTGCTCATCGACAGCCAGACAGAGCCGACCGTGGACGCCGAGCGCGTCGCGGCGCTCATGCCGTCCATTGTCGCGGCCGCCGACGAATACGGCTCGCACGACGGACGCGGCTCTCTTACTACAGCCATCCTCGAGTTTGCGCAGGGCACCGCGATCATCTCGGTGCTCACCAACGACGCGATCCTCGTCGTGCTCGCCAAGGCCAACACCAACCTGGCCACGCTGCTGTTCGACCTGCGGCGCAACCGCGAGAGCATCGCCGCGCTTGTCTGAGATGACCGCCGACGCCGAGCGTCTCCACATTCTCGTGGCGGACGACGAGCCCCACATTGGCCGCATCATCAAGATGAAGCTCGAGCAGGGCCCGTTCACGGTCACGCTCGCCTACGATGGACGCGAAGCCCTCGACGCGCTCGCCCACGACAGCAGCGTCGCGCTCGTGATGCTCGATCTCATGATGCCGCATCTGTCGGGCTTGGATGTGCTCGCCCGCATGCGATCCGACACGCGATGGCAGCGCCTGCCGTGCATCATCCTTACCGCGGCCGGACAGGAACAGCATCACCGAGAAGCAATGGCCCTCGGGGCGAGCGAGTTCCTCACCAAGCCGTTCAGCCCCAAAAAGCTGTATGCGCGAGCCGCGGACCTGCTCGGCCTGAGCGACGAGCACGCCGTCATCGACGCCCAGGAGCTGAGGACACCCAAGTCGTGAGCCGCTGGGCCGTCGTGTTGGCCGGTGGTTCGGGCACGCGATTCTGGCCGCTCAGCACGCCCGAGCGGCCCAAGCAGCTGCTCCCGCTGGCCACCAGCGACCCGCTGCTCGTCGACGCCGTGCTCCGGTTAGGCCCGCTCGTGCCGCCCGAGCGCACGCTCATCATCACCAGCGCGGCGCTCGAAGATGCCGTGCACGCCGCCGTGCCTAACGTACCGCGCGCGAACGTGGTCGGCGAGCCGCGCGCGGCGGGCACCGGCCCCGCGCTCGCCTGGGCGGCGGCCGAAATCGCGCGCCGCGACGCCGGCGACCCCGTGATGCTCTGCGTGCACGCCGACTGGGCCATCCGCGATCCCCACGGATTCCGCGAGACGCTGGCCCGCGCGGCCGCGGTCGCCGAACGGCACCGTGCGTTAGTCACGGTCGGCATCGTGCCCGAGCGCCCCGATCCCGGCTTCGGCTACATCCAACCGGGCGACACCATCGACGGTGCGCGCCGCGTGGCGCGATTCGCCGAGAAGCCGGATCGCGCCACCGCCGTGCGCATGGTGGCCGACGGGTATCTCTGGAACTCCGGGATTTTCGTTTGGCGCGCGCGCGATTTCCTCGCCGAGATCGCGGCGTCCACACCCGAGATCGCGCCGGCGCTGCGACACGCATCCGATGGCAACCTGGCGGCGTTCTATGCCGCGGTGACGCCGGTAACCGTCGACCAGGGCGTGCTCGAGCGCAGCCGGAACGTGCTCGTGATTCCGGGCGACTTCGGCTGGGACGACGTCGGCACGTGGGCGGCACTCCGCCGCGTGCACGAGCGCGACGCGGCCGGCAACGCCGCCACCGGTGACGTGCACTTGGTGCGGACGCACGATTGCGTCGCGTACGCCGAACACCAGACGGTGGTGCTCTACGGTGTCCAGGATCTGGTGGTGGTGGCGCGCGACGGCCTCACGCTGGTGACGACGATCGACGGCGCGGCGGACCTCAAGTCGCTCATCGACGCGCTGCCGCCCGCGGTGCGCGACCGTCGGTGACGACCGTCTACCTGTACGACGACGCGCGGGCGCGCACGTTCGCGCCGTTCGCGCTCACCCGCCCGTTAGGCGAAATGCGCGCCGGCGCCGAGCTCGTGCGGCGACGGTGGGAGATGGCGTTCGACGCGCCGGCCGCCGGCGCCGTCGCCGCGCCGCACCTGGCGACGTTCGACGAGCCCGGCGCCCCGCCGCCGGCCGCGGGCGTGCTCCCCGCCCGCGCGGTGGTGGTGAACACGCGCTGCATCGTTCCGTTAGGCTGGCGCGCCCGCGAGGTGGACGTCTGGACCTGCGGCGGCGAGATCGCCGCCGTCCGCCTCGCCCGCGACACCACCGTCGCGGAGCTGGCGCACGGCGAAGCGCCCTTGGAATCGTTAGGCACGGTCGGCTCGCGCGTCGAGGAGATCGCCGGCCGCTGGGTGACCGCCGTCTGGAGCTTCATCGCCGACCTCATCGCCCAGCTGCGCGACGACATCGCCGTCCTCGGCCCGCTCGCCGCGGCCGCCGAGCCGGCCGGCGCCATCGTCATCGGCGCGCACCACATCTACACCGAGCCCGAGGCGATCATCGAGCCGGGCGTCTGCTTCGACGTGAGCGCCGGTCCGATCCTCGTGCGCCGCGGCGCCACGGTCCGCGCCTTCACGCGCCTCGTCGGCCCGTGCGTGATCGGCACCGGCGCCACGGTGCTCGGCGACCGCGTGAGCGGATGCTCGATCGGCGACGGCGCCATGGTCCGCGGCGAGCTCAGCGAGACCGTCGTGTTAGGCCAGGCCAACAAATCCCACGACGGATTCGTCGGGCACTCGTACCTGGGACGGTGGGTGAACCTGGGCGCCGGCACCATCACCAGCAACCTCAAGAACACGTACGGGCCGGTGCACATGTGGACGCCCAACGGTGAGCGCGACACGGGACTCCTCAAGCTCGGCACCATGTTCGGCGATCACGTCAAGACGGGCATCGGGCTCCGCCTCACCACCGGCAGCGTTGTGGGCGCGGGCAGCAACGTGTACGGCAGCCGGATGCCGCCCAAGATGGTCCCGCCCTTCTCGTGGGGCGAGGGGCATGCGTTAGGCGGCTTTCGCCTGGACAAGTTTCTCGAGATCGCCGAGCGGGCGATGGGGCGGCGTGGCGTCACGTTAGGCGAGCGCGGCAAGCGCGTCCTCGCCGAGGCCCACGCGCTCGCGGCGGGCGTGTCGAGATGAGAGCCTGGGCGCTGGGCACCGGCAGCAGCGGCAACGCGCTGGTGCTCGAAGCGGGCGACGGACGCATCGTGATCGACGCCGGCTTCGCGCCGCGCGAGATGGCGCGCCGGCTCCGCGCCGTGGACATCGCGCCCGAATCGATCGAAGCCATCGTCGTCACGCACGAGCACCACGATCACGCGCGCGGCGCGGCGTCCTGCGCGGCGAAGTGGCAGTGGCACACCTACGCGAGCGCGGGCACCTGGCCGTCGCTCGACGCACGGCCCACACGCGGCACGTCGTTCGTCAGCGGTACCACGCTCGAGCTGCGCACGATGTCGGTGTGCACGGTGCGCGTCGCGCACGATGCGGCGGAGCCGATCGCGCTCGTCGCCACCGCGCGCGACTCGGGCGAACGCGTGGGGGTCGCCTACGACGTCGGACACGCCACGCGCTCGCTCGTCGACCTCCTCTCGCGGCTCGATGCCCTGGTGCTCGAATCCAATCACGACGAGGGATGGCTGCGCGCGGGTCCCTACCCGCCCAGCGTGTGCGAGCGGATCGCCGGCCCGTTTGGCCACCTCAGCAATCGCGCGGCGGCGGTCGTCGCCGCCTCGTGCGCCCACGGCCGACTCTCGAGCGTGGTGCTCGCGCACCTGAGCCGCCGGTGCAACAGTCCCGAGGCGGCCGAGGCGACCGTCCGCGAGGCGTTAGGCAAGACCGCGTTCCGCGGCGAGATCAGGGTTTCCGGACCGGACCAGCCGGTCGCGATCCCGTTGGGCTCCGAGCGGCCTCACCAGTACTCCTTCGGCTGGTGATCTGGACGGCGGCTCCGAGCCGCCGCATATTACCGACACGACGAGCCGCCGGCCCGGGGTTTGGAAGAGAGACGCCACGCGCAAGGAGGAAGTCTGCCGCGGACGCTCATACCACCGGGACCGGCGGCTCTCGCGTCGTACGCAGTCGTGCTTGGCCGCCCACCGAATTAGATACGCTCGGCCGTGAAAAGGTTGCGGCTCGTGACACGAACTTGTGCAAGGATTGCGTCAGGACGAATGCGCGTCGTCGAACAGCTGCGCGTACGCGCGCACGCGCTCGAGATAGTCCGCCGCTTCGACGCCCGCCGCTCCCAGATCCGAGAGATGCGCGGTCCACTCGCCCCCGTACCGCGCCACGAGCGCGTGCACGTCGAGATATCCGCGGTTGTAGCTGACGATCACGAGGTCCGCGAGCTGGTCATCGGTGAGCGGGCGTCCGTTGCCGATCGCGCGCCGGGCAAAGGTGCCGTAGCCGCCGGGCCACGTGTCGGTGGTCCACTTGTTCTCGAGGAGGCGCAGCCAGAACACGGCGGCGCGTGCGCCTAACGCAGGATCGAACAGATATTCGTCGCGCGACGTGAGCGCCCCGCGCGCGAGGAGCGAGTCCACCCGGCCGGCGCCGGCCGAGGAATCGTGGACCGCCGCCGAGCGCGGCCAGCGATGCACTTCGCGGCGCATCCAGACGAACCGGTCGGACTGGACCATCGCGCGGAGGTCGGTGTCGGCGGCGGCGGTGAGCTGCGCCACGCCCAACGCCGGCGCCGCGCTCACGGCCAGCGAATCGCCGCCGCTCTCCTTGGCCAGCAGCGCGGCGGCGAAACCGGGATCGATGCCTAACCGTGGGTCGCGCGCCCACCGCGTGAGCAGCGGCGCCACGCGGCGCCACACGGCGTCGTAGCGCGCGGTGTCGGCGACGCGCGGGCTGCCGTTGGCGTTCCTGAGCTCGGCCGGTGCCACCGCGCGCAGGCCGTCGCCCGGCCGGACCCGCACGTGCACCTGCGCCGCACCCGCCCGCGCGACGACACACGCGGCCGCGAACGCGACGCCTAACGCAGCCCGCGTCCGCCGCGCACGCCGCTCACGGAAAGTCACTCCGCGCCGCGTCCGCCGAGGTCATGTTCCACGCCGCCGGACGCCCGGCGGTCGGGGCCCCGCCCGCGAACGGCGCCGCCGGCGCCGAGATGTGCGCCATGAGGTCCGCCAGGCGCCAGCGCGACGTGGCCATCGTCCAGACCCACGATCCGTTCGCGAGCACCGCCCCGCTCAACCACAGCCGGAGCGCATCGTTGCCGGCATCGTAGTAGAACGTCGAGCGATACACCGCGCTCGCGTACGCGGGATAATCGGTGCGCGCGACGATCGGCGTCGGATACGTCTGCCATGTCACCCCATCGGTGCTGCGGGCGAAGAACAGGTCGTCGGCGGCGCACCCGGAGCCGATCGGGTACGCGGCCATGAGCGCCCAATACTCGCTCTTGCTCGGAATGTACTGCACGTCGATGTGCCAGAGCACGTAACCCGGCTGCGACACCGCGAGCGGCGCGGGCGGCGACCAGCGGACGCCATCGGGGGACGTACGGCGCTCGAGCACGGTGGAGCGCGCGAGGCAGCCGCCGTTCACCGCGTTCACCGACCACATGGTCCACGTCCCGTTAGGCGTGCGCGCGACCGCCGGCGACACGATCGCGATGCCCGGTGCCGACACCACCGACACGGAGTTGGTCCAGTGCGACCCATCGGGGCTCGTCCGCATGCGGATCTCGTCGGCGCCGCCCTGCGTGAGGCGATAGTACAACCGCAGGCGTCGGGCGTCCGAATCGTACACCAGATCCGGATCCGAGTTGTGCGCGGGCGACTGTGGCGCTCCGACGAGCGGATTGGAGGCGCCCGGCGCCGATATCCATCGGCCGCTGCCGTCGGTGTAGAGCGACGGGTTCTCGAAATTCGCGTTGCCGTCGGGGTACGGCGTGACGGCGAGCCAGAAGTCGTGGCCGCCGAAGCCATCGGGGAACACCGCCACGTCGGGGTGCACGATCTGCCCCGAGCCATCGTACGTGTGCATCGGGACGATGCAGATGATGGAGAGCCCGGTGCACACGGGCACGGGCGGCGACGGGACTTCGTTAGGCGGCGGGGGCGGCGGCGGCGGCAGTTTGACCGGGGCCGACGCATCGCTGCACGCGGCCGCGGCCAGGACAAGGGCCCCGGCCACCAGGGCGAACGAAGCGCGGCGGGCAGCGGCTCCCGCGCGATGACGACCAACGCGATCGACCATGATCCCTTCGATGGAATCGCCTGACGAATCCCCGCACGAGCGCGCCGGTTCCCTGGCGCGACCGCGGCACCTCGACGCAGGCGTGACCCATGACACGCGCGTGACCGCGCGGCGCAACATCGCGCACACGATGTGATACCCGCGCGAAACCGGGCTCCGTCACATCGGGACGCGCGGCGCCTTCGGCCGATGCCTCGCACCGGCGACATCGCGGGACGTGGGGCTCGCCGGCGATTGAGAACGCGGGTCCTTGCGATACAGAATATGACAGATTATGTTCTGTATCACCTTTTTCGCGGAGCGATCCATGCGCCCTGCCAAATCCCCGGCATCCAGCGGTTCGGAGCGCGAGAGGCGCGTCCGCAAGAACATGGACATGGATCCGGCCAAGCTCGCCGCCGCGCGCGCCGTGTTAGGCACGGACTCCGATACCGATACGGTGGACGTGGCCTTGGCCTTGGTCGCGTCCCAGGGTCGCGTGCTGAGCGCGCTCGAGCGCATGGCTGAGGGCGGCGGCTTGGCCGATGCGTACGCGGACGAGCCGCGCCGCATGGCGCGCGTCAGCGAGCGCGCCCGCAAGCGCTGAGCTGCGACGTCGGCGCGCGCCCTGCCTGCCATGCCGGCGTCGTACGCCGTCGACACGAATCTCTACATTTACGCGTCGCGCGATCGCGCGGCGCGCGCCGAGCTCGCGCGCTTCACGGTGCGTACGGGGTTCAGGCTGCACCTGAGCACGGTCGTGCTGATGGAGCTGCGCGCCGGCGTGCGCTCCGAGCATCAGCGCGATGGCGTCGAGGTCCTGTTCAATGAGTTCTCGCGCCGGGAACGGCTCGTCGTCCCGTCTGCCGCCGCCTATGCGCAAGCCGGACGCGTGCTGGAGTCGTTGGCCACGCGCGAGCATTTTGCGCTCGCGGCGGCTCCGCGATCGTTCACCAACGACGTGCTCATCGCCGCGTCGTGCCGCGAGCAGCACGTGATCCTGGTGACGGCCAACAACCGCGACTTCGCCGCCATCGGACGGCACCTGCGCGGATTTCGCTGCGTGGCGCCCTGGCCCTGATGCGGAAACGGGAACCCGCTCGCGCGGATCCCCGTTTCCGTTAGACCGTTAGGCCTGGGCCTAGTACATCCCGCCCATGCCGCCACCCGGTGCCGCGGGCGCCGCCGATTTCTCTTCCTTCTTCTCGACGACGATCGCTTCCGTGGTCAACATGAGACCCGCGATCGACGCCGCGTTCTGCAGCGCCGTGCGCGTGACCTTGGTCGGATCGATGACGCCCGCCGCCATCAGATCCTCGTACGTGTCGGTGAGCGCGTTGTAGCCGAACTTGTCGTCCTTCGACGCACGCACCTTCTCGAGCACGATCGAGCCTTCGCCACCCGCGTTGTGCACGATCATGCGGAGCGGCTCTTCCACGGCGCGACGGATGATGTCGACGCCGATCTGCTCGTCGCTGTCGAGCTTGATGCCCTTGAGCGCACGCTGCGCGCGAATGAGCGCGACGCCGCCGCCCGGCACGATGCCCTCTTCGACTGCTGCGCGCGTGGCGTGCAGCGCGTCTTCGACGCGGGCCTTCTTCTCCTTCATCTCCGACTCCGTCGCGGCGCCGACGTTGATCACTGCCACGCCGCCGGCCAGCTTGGCCAACCGCTCCTGCAGCTTCTCCTTGTCATAGTCCGACGTCGACTTGTCGACCGCGACGCGGATCTCGTTGATCCGGCCCTCGATCTTCTTCTCGTCGCCCGCGCCGTCGATGAGCGTGGTGTTGTCCTTGTCGATCACGATGCGCTTCGCGTGGCCCAAGTCGGAGAGCACAGCATTCTCGAGCTTGAAGCCGACTTCCTCGCTCACCACCTGTCCGTTAGTCAACACCGCGATGTCCTGCAGCATCGCCTTGCGGCGATCGCCGAAGCCGGGCGCCTTGACGCCGGCCACCTTGAGCGTGCCGCGGAGCTTGTTGACGACCAGCGTCGCCAACGCCTCGCCCTCGACATCCTCGGCGATGATGAGCAAGGGCTTGCCCATCTGCGCAACCTTCTCGAGGACCGGGAGCAGGTCCTTCATCGAGGAAATCTTCTTGTCGTGGATGAGGATGTACGCATCCTCGAGCACCGCTTCCATCTTCTCGGGATCGGTGACGAAGTACGGCGAGAGATACCCGCGGTCGAACTGCATGCCGTCGACCGTCTCGAGCGTCGTCTCCAGGCCGCGCGCTTCCTCGACCGTGATGACGCCGTCCTTGCCAACCTTCTCCATCGCCTGGGCGATGAGGTCGCCGATTTCCTTGTCGTTGTTCGCCGAGATCGTGCCGACCTGGGCGATTTCCTTCTTGCCGCTCGTGGGAACGGAAATCTTCTTGAGCTCATCCACGATTGCGGTTACGGCGCGGTCGATGCCGCGCTTGATGGCCATCGGATTGGCGCCGGCCGTCACGTTCTTGAGGCCTTCGCGGAACACCGCCTGTGCGAGCACGGTGGCGGTGGTGGTGCCATCGCCGGCCAAGTCGGAGGTCTTGGTG
>DATNAM010000018.1:0-39805 GCA_035572595.1 Gemmatimonadaceae bacterium | reverse complement strand
GGGTTCTTCCGCAGCAAGACGAAGAGCCTGTTAGGCATGGCGCAGGCGCTGGTCGAGCGGCACGGCGGACAGGTGCCGCGCACGATGGAGGAGCTCACCGCGCTGCCGGGCGTCGGCCGCAAGACGGCCAACGTCGTCCTCGGCAATGCGTTCGGGATCAACGACGGCATCGTGGTCGACACGCACGTTGCCCGCCTGTCCAAACGTCTTGGCCTAACGAAGGAGACGGACCCGGTGAAGATCGAACGCGATTTGATGCCGCTGTTTCCGCGGGAGGAGTGGACGATGCTGTCGCATCTGTTGATCGAGCACGGCCGCACGGTGTGCGACGCGCGGCGGCCCAAGTGCGAGCAGTGCGTGCTCAACGACCTCTGCCCGTCGTCGCTCGTATGACGCGCGCCGCGCGCCGGTGGCTCGTCAAGTCCGAGCCTAACGCATTCTCGTGGCAGGATCTGTGGACGGCGCCGCGCCGCACCACGTGCTGGGACGGCGTGCGCAACTTCCAGGCGCGCAACTTTCTGCGCGATGACATGCAGGTCGGCGACCCCGTGTTCTTCTATCACTCGAGCGCCGACCCGACCGCGATCATGGGCATCTGCGAGGTCGTCCGCGCGGGCTATCCCGATGACACCGCGTTCGACAAGAAGTCGGGGCACTTCGATCCCAAGAGCGATCCGGAAAAGCCCACGTGGTACATGATCGACCTGCGCGCCGTGCGACCGCTCGCGCACCCGGCGACGCTGGCGCGTCTGCGCGAGGAGCGCGGGTTGTCGAAGATGGTGCTGCTGCAGCGCGGCAGCCGGCTGTCGGTTCAGCCGGTGACCGACGAGGAGTGGGACATCATCGAGCGCATCGGCGACAAGGGGTGACGCAGGTGCGTCGCGCCGGCGACTGCGCTATCGTACAAGGGCAATAAATCGCCATCGCGAGCACGGTCGAGCGCGGTAGCGAAGACCTTCAGCAGTGAGATCTCAGCTGGCTATGTCGAAAACCGCAACGATCGAAACCAATCGGGGCACCATTGTGGCCGAGCTCTTCGACAAGGAAGCGCCCGGCACGGTGGCCAACTTCGAAAAACTGGCCAACAGCAAGTTCTACGATGGCGTGAAATTCCATCGCGTGGTGCCCGACTTCGTCGTGCAGGGCGGCGATCCGCTGTCGCGCGATCTGCCGGCCGGCGATCGCCGCATCGGCACAGGCGGGCCCGGCTGGAAAATCAAGTGCGAGACCAAGGGCAATCCGCATACGCACGAGGTGGGTGCCTTGTCCATGGCGCACGCGGGAAAGGATACCGGCGGGAGCCAGTTCTTCATGGTATTGAGCGAGCAGAGCACCAAGCACCTGAACGGCGTGCATACGGTGTTCGGCCAAATCACGCGCGGTCTGGACGTGATGAAGCTCATCCAGCCGAACGACACCATGACGTCGGTGCGCGTCGAGTAAGTTCGTTAGGCGCGGACGCGCCCCACGGGTGCGTCCGCGCGTCGACCTACAGTCACTTTTTGGAGAGATCGAGCCATGGCGCCCCCGCTTCCCGGAGACAAGAAGGCCGGATTCACCGGACTCATCGTCGGCGTGATCGTGTTGTTCTGCGTGCTGTACAGCATCGTGCTGCTCACCAACCGGCACTACGCGGGGACCGAGCCCGCGGCGGCGGCCACGCAGTGACCGGCGCGCGGTAAGCGCCGCCACCGGCGGATGCGACACGAGGGAGCGCGACGCACGCGGCGTCGCGCTCCCTCGTGTCGCATCGGGGCTCTGCGTTAGGCGTCAGGCCTGCACGGGCGTTGGCGCGATGTCGCGCGCCATGTGCTCGAGATCGAAGCCATCCTTCCGCACGCGCTGGTCGTAGTAGAGCACGACCAGCACGATGGACAACAGCGGGAACGCGAAGAGCTGCACGACGGCATTCACGAGCGCGCGTGCGGTCGGCGCCATCGGCACGAACGCGAACAACGCCTGGAACGCCACGGCGACGACCCAGAAGATGATCCACGCCAAACACATCGTGCCGAAGATCCGTCCCTTGAATCCCTCCGATAAATCGCGCGATCGGTGGAAGGAGTCGACCGCACTCTTGTCCTCGAGCAGCAGCACGGGCACCACGGCGAAGTAACGCAGGTAGACGTAGATCACGCCGACAATCAGCGCTATCACGCCGAGGAAGAACGCAACGTAGAGGAGGATACCAGCGAGGAGCAGTGACCCCGCGCGCGTCAACGTAACGCGGAGGGCACGTCCCGGATCGACGATGCCCTCGAGATATGCATCGGAGGCCGCGACGACGACGGCACCTCCGAAGATCCAAGCCCACAGTGCAGTCACCGGAAACCAGGCGAGCGCGCCAAAGTTGAACAGCGAGGCGGGATTCGTAGTCGGCGTAAAACGACTCGTCATCGTCATGAAGCCGCTGAGCCACAGCACGATCCACGACGGAATGTTTTGCAGCGCCACCAGCATGATGAACGTCGCGTAGTGCCGGCGAAGCACCTGGATCGAGACGTCGATGATCTCGAATGCAGTGCGCTGCCGGAGTTGCGGGGCTGCGGAAGTGGCCATGGGAAGCGCGGTGTGCGGGAGGGGAAAGACTAACGGGGGCGCCAATGATGTAGGACGATGGCCGTGTCAGCAAGCCACCCCGCCGCATGGCCGCGCTCCGCCCTCCACCTATGAGTTGACACCCCATCGCATCCGGTAGTATATTACTGACCGTCCAGTTATTTGGTAACTCTTTGTTCCTCGCGATTGGCAAGCGCGTAACCGTTTCGCCGCCGGGATCGTTGGAACTACATGACTGACGGGTCGGTTACTAAGACAGATCCTCCCACACTATTCAGATGATCGCTGCTGAGCCCGAAGAACCACGCTGGAGGCGTCTGCCGGAAGCCCGGCCCCGCCAGATTCTCGACGCCGCCATCGACGTGTTCGGCGAGTCGGGTCTCGCGGCCGCGCGCCTCGAGGACATCGCCAAACGCGCCGGCGTCTCCAAGGGCACCATCTATCTCTACTTCTCGAACAAAGAGACGCTCTTCTGCGAGATGATTCGCCGCCTCGTCAGCGACACCATCGTGCAGGCGCAGGAGCGCGCGGTGGCCACCAGCGCCTCGGCGGTCGAGCAACTGATCGACTATGCGCATTCGGTGTGGCAGCACGTGCGCACGCCGATGTTCGAGAAGTTGCACCGCCTGGCGATCGGAGAGCTGCGTAACTTCCCGGCCCTGTTGGAGTTCTTCCAACGAGAAGTCCCGGTTCGGAACGTCCAGGCGATCGCCGGCATTCTCCGTCACGGGATCGCGACGGGTGAATTCCGCGAAATGGATGAGACCGAGAGCGCCCGGATGCTCCAGGCGCTGTTCATCAGCCACGGCATCTGGTGTGCGCAGCGGGAACGGATCGGCCTCGTCGCGCATCTCACCGACGAGGAAGTGTTGTCGCAGATCCTGGATTTTTTCTTGGGTGCGGTGCGCAAGGACACGGGTTCGCGTGCTGCCGCGCCTGCTTCTCCGGCAGTGAACAAGGCATGATTCTGCACCATCGTTGGCTTCGCACGGTACTGGTCGTGATGGCCGCAGTATTGGCGGGAGCGACGGCCGCGCGTGCGCAGGATGCGGCGCCCGACACCATCCTGACGCATCCACTCTCGTTAGGCGACGCCGCTCGGCTCGCCGCGCACCAGAGCGCGAGCGCCGAAGAGGCGCGCTTCCAGGCGGCCCAGGTGGCGGCCCGGGTGACCCAGGCGCGCAGCGACCTTTTGCCTAACGTGTCGGCGTACGCCATCGAGCACGGCGTCACGATCAACACGGCCACGTTCGGATTCGCGCTGCCGGGGCTGGACCCGGGCGGCCAACTGCTGGGCCCCGTGAACACGATCGACGTCCGGGGCAAGCTGTCGCAAACCATCTTCGACTGGGCGGCCTTGAGTCGCGTGCGCAGCGCGCGATCGTCGGCGGTGGCCGGCAACGCGACGGCCAGCGACGTGGCCGAGCAGGCGGCGGTCACGGCATCGCTCGCGTATCTGCGCGCGCAGCGTGCGGACGCGGGTCTCGCGGCGCGCGAAGCGGACTCGGTGCTCGCCGATTCCTTGTTAGGCATCGCGAACGATCAGCTCACGGCCGGGGTCGGCGTGGCGCTCGACGTCACGCGGGCGCAGGCACAGTTGGCGTCGGTGCGCGCGCAGCTCATCGCGGCGCGCAACGAGCGCGACCGCGCCCGACTCGACTTGCTCCGCGCCCTCGGCTTGCCGCTCGACGCTCGCGTCGAGCTCGCGGACTCGCTGACGCGCCTGACGATGACCGATACCATGCCGAACGAGCAGGCCGCCATCGCGCAGGCGCTCAGAGACCGCCCGGATCTGCGGGCGGCCGACCAGCAGCTCGCCGCGGCCCGCCAGACCTCCGGCGCCATCCGCGCCGAGCGACTGCCGTCGCTCACCGCGTTCGGCGATGAAGGATGGTTAGGCACGAACGGCGGCAACAAGCTCAACACGTATCAGTGGGGCGTGCAGGTGTCCGTGCCCGTGTTCGACGGACTCCGCCGCGAAGGCCGGATCGAGGAACAGCAGGCGCGCGTCAGCGAGATCGACGTGCGGCGCCGCGACCTGCGCCAGGAAGCGGCCATCGAAGTGCGCGGCGCCATGCTCGACCTGGGCTCGTCGCGCCAGGCGGTGGATGCGGCGCGCGAGCAATTGCGGTTGACCGAGCAGGAAGTCGCGCAGGCACGCGACCGATTCCGCGCCGGCGTGTCGGGGAACGCCGATGTCATCACGGCATCCCTCACCCTCAACACGTCGCGCACGCAGTTGGTCGATGCGCTGGCCTCGTATCAATCGGCGCGCGTCGCGCTGGCCCGCGCCGTCGGGTCGGTGACCTCGCTGCCGTAAGGCAGCACGCACCGCGCATTGACACGCACGATCGACGACGAACGATCAGTACCTTTGACGATGGATAGAAATCATGGCGACGATGGTAGATGAAGTGACCGAAGAACGTTCCGAAGAAGCGCCGGTCAAGACGGAGCAGCCGCCGGCAACGCCGTCCAAGAAGAAGTTTGTCGTGCCGATCATCGTGATCGCCGCCCTCGTTGCGTTAGGCTTCGGCATCAAGGCCTTCCTGTACTCGCGCGTGCACGAAAGCACGGACGACGCGCAGGTGGACGGGCACATCATCCCGGTGCTGGCCAAGGTGGGCGGCTACGTGAGCTCCGTGCACGTGCAGGACAACGACTCCGTGCACGCCGGCGACACGCTCGCCACGATCGACGCCGACGAGTACAAGGTGAAGGTCGCGCAGGCCGAGGCAGATCTCGCGGCGGCCAGGTTCACCGTCGGCTCGGGACGCGCACCAGGACAGGCCCGTGCGGCTGTGGCGTCGGCCACGAGCCAGAACGCGGCGCAGGATGCGCAGGTCGTGGCGGCGCGCGCGCAGAACGATCAAGCACAGTCCGATCTCACGCGCATGAAGGCGTTGGCGGCGAAGCAGATCGTGTCCAGCCAGCAACTGGATGCGGCGCAGGCCGCAGCCGATGGGGCGGCGGCCACGTTGCAAGCCGTGGAGCGTCAGGCAGCGGCGGGCAACGCGGGCGTCACGAGCGCGGAAGCGGGAGTTCGCGTCGCGCAGGCGCGCACCGAAGCGGCGCAGGCGGCGCTCGACGATGCGCAGCTGCAGCTCAGCTATACGGTGATCACGGCGCCGGTGAGCGGCACGATCTCGAAGAAGCTGATCGAGGTAGGCCAACTGCTGCAGTCGGGCCAGACGCTCATGTCCGTGGTCGCCGACACGGGGGCGTACATCACCGCGAACTTCAAGGAAACCCAGCTCGCCAACATGCGCGTTGGGCAGGCCGTGGAGATCGACTTCGACGCCTATCCGGGATGTACCGCCGAGGGCAAGGTGCAGAGCTTGAGCGCGGCGACGGGCGCGCGGTTCGCGCTGCTCCCGCCCGACAACGCGACCGGCAACTTCACCAAGGTGGTGCAGCGCGTGCCGGTTCGGGTGATGGTGACCAAGGGCTGCGGACCGGACCGTCCGCTGCGCCAGGGGTTGTCGGTGGTGGCACACGTGAAGACGGGCTGAGTGCTCGCCTAACGATTCGACGACCCTTCACACCGAACCGGTAGCATTCCAATGGCCGCAACCGTACGACCGTTCGCCGGAGGCGCGCGCGGCGACCTCGTCGCCGTCTGGCCTCCGGCCCTCGCCGACGACCCGTATCGCAATCGCTACCTGATCGCGATCGCCGTCACGTTGGCCTCCATGCTCGAGCTCATCGACACCTCGATCGTGAACGTCGCGCTTCCCGACATGATGGGAAACCTGGGCGCGACGCTGGACGAGATCGCGTGGGTCTCGACGGGCTACATCATCGCCAACGTTATCGTGATTCCGATGTCCGGCTGGCTCTCGGCGTACTTCGGGCGGCGGAAGTATCTCGCCGGCTCGATCATGTTGTTCGTCGCCGCGTCGTTTCTGTGCGGCGCCGCGCACTCCTTGGTAGAGCTGGTCGTGTTCCGGATCGTGCAGGGCGTGGGCGGCGGCGCGCTGCTGTCGACGGCGCAGGCGACGTTGTTCGAGGCCTTCCCGCCCGAAGAGGTCGGCATCGGCCAGGCCATCTTCGGCATGGGCGTGATGGTGGGCCCGACCATCGGCCCAACGTTAGGCGGATGGATCATCGACAACTACCAGTGGCCGTGGATCTTCTACATCAACGTGCCGCTCGGCATCCTGGCGGCGATCCTGGTGCTCGCGTACGTGCGCAACGCCGCGCACCAGGAACGCTCGCGCAGCGTCGACGTGGCGGGCATCGCGCTGCTCACAGTGTGCATCGGATCGCTCCAGTGGATGCTCGAGCGCGGCGAGCGCAACGACTGGTTCGATTCACGCTTCATCACCACGCTGCTCGTCGTCTCGATCGTGTCGGCGGTGCTGCTCGTCTGGCGCGAGCTCACGGCGAAAGAACCGGTCATCGATTTCCGCGTGCTCAAAAGCCGGCAGCTCACCGCCGGCGTGCTCATCGCCGCAATGTTAGGCCTGGCGCTCTATGGATCCGTGTTCGTGCTGCCGCTCTTCCTGCAGCAGTTGCACGGCATGACCGCGTGGCAGACGGGCAAGATCATCTTGCCGGGCGCGCTCGCGTCCGCGGTGACGATGGGGATCGTCGGGCGGAACGCCAACCGGCTCGACGCGCGGCTCACGGTGACCGCGGGCTCGCTGCTCTTCCTGCTGTCGATGTGGATGCTGTCGCGCCTGACGCTGGACGCGGGCGCGCACGACATGTTCTGGCCGCTCATCTGGCGAGGAACCGGACTCGGCCTGATATTCGTGCCGCTCACCAACGCGACGATGGCGGATCTCAAGACCGCGCGGCTGGCGCAAGGCACCGGCATGTTCAACCTGACTCGGCAGTTGGGCGGCTCGTTAGGCATTGCGGTCATGGCAACGCTCCTGGTGCGCTTCGCCGCGCAGCATCGGGTGGCGCTGGTGTCGCATCTGGCGTCGGGCGACGCCGCGTCCATGGCGCGGCTGTCGGCGCTCACGCAGGGCATGGTGGCCAAGGGCGCGTCGCTCGCCGTAGCGAAGCAGCAGGCGCTGGCGCTTCTCGACGCGCAGGTAATGGCGCAGGCGAACGTGCTCGCGTTCTCCCGCATCTACCTCTTGTGCGGACTGCTGTTGTGCGCCGCCCTGCCCCTCTTATTCGTGTTCAAGACGGGCAAGGGTCGCGGCGCGATGGGTCCGGTGCACTAAGACTGACGGAGGCTGACACGCTTGGTCGGGTGACCCGTCGCTCCTAAGTTTGGGGGACGGGTCCCGCGCGTATACAACATCTCTCCAGCCCCCGCGCTCCATGGCCGATCTGCCGTCACGTGCCGACGCGCTCGCGTTGATGCACGAGTACACGCTTTCCGAATCGTTGCGCAAGCACATGCTCGCCGTGGAAGCGGCGATGCGCGCGTACGCCGCGCATTTCGGCGAAGACCCCGAGCGATGGGGCCTAGCCGGCCTCATGCACGATTTCGACTACGAGCGCTTTCCGAACGCGAATCACGCCGCGGACGCGGAGCATCCGGCGGAAGGCGCGCGGATGTTGAGCGCCCGTGGTTACCCCGACGACGTGGTGACGGCGATTCTCGGCCACGCGCCTTACACTGGTGTTGCGCGCACGACGCGCATGGCGCGCACGTTGTTCGCGGTGGACGAGCTGACCGGACTCATCACGGCGACGGCGCTGGTGAAACCATCGCGCAGCGTACACGATGTGGATGCGCGGTCGGTGCGAAAGAAAATGAAGGACAAGGCGTTCGCGCGCGGCGTTAGTCGCGAGGACGTGGTGAACGGCGCGCACGAATTGGAGGTCGAGCTCGATTCGCACATCCAATTTGTGATCGACGCCATGCGCGCGTCGGCCGACGAAATTGGGTTGGCCGGGGCACCGGGGGGTTAATGGCGCGCTTCAACGGTTCCCGACCGGCGCGCGTTACTCACATGGACGTCTGCCGGGATGAGCATGCACGCAGCGCTGTCTCTTCATTCTGCCTCGCACGTGCCTGAGCCGCTTACCGATTGGTCGGCTCGCACGCGCGAGCGGGACCTGATTGTTGCGGCACAACACGGTGATCGCGATGCGTTCGCGGAGCTGGTGATTTTGCATCAGCGCCGCGCGTACGCGGTGGCGCGCGCCATCACGGCGACGCACGAAGATGCAGAGGACGCGGTGCAGGAGGGGTTCTTGCACGCGTATCGCGCCCTCGACCGCTTCCGGCCCGAGCAGGCGTTCGGCGCATGGCTCCATCGCATCGTGGCTAACGCAGCGCTCGACATCGGGCGCCGGCGCCGCGTTCGCGATGCGGACTCGTTGTCCGATTCGGTGGCGTTGCCGTTTCGTGACCCGGCAGAGCAGGATGAGCTCAGGCGCCGGCTCGCTGCCGGACTCGAGGGGCTGTCGCAACGGCAACGGTCGGTGATCGTCCTGCATGACGTCGAAGGATTTACGCACGGCGAAATCGGCAACATGCTGGGTATACCGGAGGGAACGGCGCGATCCGACCTCCACCATGCGCGGGCCGCACTACGTCGAACGCTGGGAGACCTCTGGAGTCAACGATGAGCATCGAACCTCGCATCGGACCCCACGGACGGGATGACGATCTCACCCGGGCCTTACGGAGCGCATACGCCGCGCCGTCGGATGACGCGTACTGGAGCTCGCTCGCCGGGCGCATCATGGCGCGGATCAGTGGCGAGACCGCGGTCGAGCAGTGGTGGCAGCCGTTAGCACGGTTCGCTCGCATCGGACTCGTGGCCGCCGCGGTGGCGCTCGTCGCCGCGCGCATCGCGCTCTCGCGCGACGCAGCGCGCGAGACGGCGATTGCGTATGACGGCGTGATCGAAACGCCGCAGAGCGCGCCGCTGCAGCTGGCGACCGACGCGACGCCGGGCTCCGTCCGCGACGCCACGTTGCGCTACGTCATCTCACCCTGACCGGAGCCGTCCATGCAGCGCTCGAAAGCGCTCGCCTTTGCCGCCCTGATTGCGGTGTTGGTCATCGGCGGCGCGGTGGGCTTTACAGTGGACCGTCTGGTTCACGAGCCGTGTAGTACCACAAGTCGTCGCAACGTCGACATCCTCGCGGACCGCCTGGCGCTCTCGCCGGCGCAGCGCGCGGCCGTCGACAGCATTCTCGACAAACGCCACCGCGACATCGACACCGCGCTGGTGCCGGTGCGCCCAAAGCTCGATTCGATTCGTCTCGCGGCGCGCGGCGAAATCTTCAAGCTGCTCGATCCGACCCAGCACGCGCGGTTCCAGCAGATGATCGACGAATCGCAGAGCAGCCAGGAGACTCACCGTTGAAGAAATTGATCGTGTTCGCGCTCGCGCTGCCGTTGGGACTGGCGGCCCAGCAACCCACGACACAACCGACACCGACGGCGGACACCACGACGCCGCCGCCGGCATACGATACGACGTTGCTCGGCCCCGTCGACACGACGGCCAAACCGATCGAGCTCGCTGAAGCGCTGCGCCTCGCACAGAAAGTATCGCCCCTCGCCGTCGAGGCGCGTGGCTCGGTGGAATCGACGCGCGCGCAGGTGCGCGCGGCGTACGCGGCGTTCATCCCGGCGCTCTCGGTCAGCGCCAGCACGTCGCGCCAGGGCGGCGACCGCTTCGACCCGCAAGGCTCGCTGGTCCCGTTCACGGGGCCGAGTTGGCAGTACACGCACGGCTTGAACCTGAACCTCGATCTGTTCGACGGCGGCACGCGCATCTACAACCTGCACACGTTCAAGGCCGACGTGACCGCGGCCTATGCGAACGAGACCCTGCAGCAGTACGGGATCGCGCTCTCCGTGAAGCAGCAGTATTACGCGGTGCTGGCGGCGCGCGAAGCAGAATCGGCGGCGGAATCGCAGCTCGCCGAGTCGAACGAGAACCTCAAGCAGGCACTGGCAAAAGTGCACGCGCGCGAGGCCACCAAGTCGGACTCGCTGCGCGCGGTGATCCAGGTGTCTAACGCACAGTTAGCCATCGTCACCGCACGCTACGATCTCAACAACGCCAACGCGGCGCTCACGCGCCTTGTCGCCACGCCGTTTACGGTGACGGCCGATCCCACCGACACGACGGGGACCAACTTCGCCGCCGTCGACAGCGCGGCGCTGCGCGCCCTGGCGAATGCGGGGCCGGCCGTCAAGCAGGCGCAGGCCGCGGATGCCGCGTCGGCCGCGGGGGCCAAGGCCGCGCGGGCGCCGTATCTGCCCACGCTCAGCGCGAGCTGGAACATCAGCGGCAACGGCAGCACGAACAATTTGGCGTTCGTGGCCAACCAATATGCGTACCAGAATCAGTTCAGGCTGTCGCTGAGCTATCCGATTTTCGATCAGCTGCAGCGCGAGCAGAGCATCGCCGTCGCCGACGTGGCCCAGCGCAACGCCGACGCGCAGTTGCGCGACGCGAAATTTGCCGCCCAACAGAACTTCGTTCAGTTCTACGGCGCGCTTCACACGAATCAGCAGCAGGTCGAGATCGACGAGACGTCGGTCGCCGCAGCGGAAGAGGACCTGCGGGTCCAACGACAGCGCTACGAGTTCGGCGCGTCGACGCAATTGGATGTGTTGACATCCGAAGCCGCGCTCATCACAGCGCGCGCGGCGCTCATTCAGGCTCGGTTTAATTATCGCGTTGCCAAGGCGCAACTCGAAGCGCTCGTGGGCCGAGATCTGTAGACCCCCTTGAGCGTGACGATCAGGAGACGATTCGTGAGACCCTACATCCCGCTCGCCGCCGCGTTGCTCGTGGTGGCGGGCTGCAACAAGAAAGCCGCCAGCCCGACGAGCGCGATCCAGACGGCGACCATCGCGAAACAGGATCTCATCGTCGACGTCGAGGCGACCGGCGTCATCCAGCCGATCAACGCGGTGCAGGTCCGCTCCAAGGCGTCCGGCCAGATCATGAAGATGCCGGCGGAGCTTGGCTCGCGTGTGAAGCCGGGTGATTTGCTCGTGCAGGTCGACCCGCGCCAAGTCACGAACAACTACAATCAGGCGAAGGCGGCGGTGCAAGCGGCGCAGGCGAATCTGACGGTCACGAAGACGCAGCTCGATCGCGCCGAGGGATTGGCGAAGGCAGGCGTGCTCACGGCGCCCGACCTCGAGACGGCGCAGCTCAACTACGCCAACGCACAGTCGTCGGTGGCGGCGGCCAAGACGAATCTCGACAACGCGCAGATCGCGCTCGAAGACGCGCGCATCGAGTCGCCGATCACCGGCGTGGTGATCGAGAAGGACGTATCGTTAGGCCAGGTCATCAGCTCGGCCACCAACAACGCCGGCGGCGGTACGCTGCTGCTGCAGATGGCCGATCTGGGCGAGGTGATGGACAGTACGCTGGTGAGCGAGAGCGACATCGGCAACGTGAAGCCCGGCCAGAAGGCGACAGTCAAGGTCGATGCGTATCCCAACCGCGCGTTCCTCGGCACGGTGGAGAAGATCGCGCCGGAAGCGACGGTGCAGCAGAGCGTGACGATGTTCCCGGTGCTCATCCGGCTCGACAACAAGGACGGCGCGCTCATGCCCGGCATGAACAGCGACGTGTCGGTGCTGGTGCAGCAGCGGATGAACGTGCTCGCCGTGCCGAACGACGCCATCCGGACGCCGCGCGAAGGCGCGCAGGTGGCGGAGGCGCTGGGCCTCGATCCCACCAAAGTGGCCGACCAGGTGAAGACGCAGCTGGCGAGCCTGCACCCCGGTGCCGGACGCAACGCGCCTAACGCAACCGGCGACACCGCCGCCGCCGCCGGCATGATCGACGGCCCCGACTCGGCGCAAGGCGGCCAGCGGCCGAAGGGTGCAGGGGGAGCCGCCGCCGGCCGTCGCGCACGCGGTGGCACAGGCGGAGCGGCCGGCCAGGGCGCCGCCGGATTCGGCGCGGCGGCGGGCAGCGTGTCCACCGGTTCCGAATACGGCGCCGGTTCCACCCGGCACACGGGCCTCGTGTTCCTTGCCCAGAACGGCACGTTCGTCCCCCGCATCATTTCGTTAGGCGTCGCCAACTACGACGTCACTGAAGTACGGAGCGGACTCGCGGAAGGCGATCAGGTCGCGCTCGTCACCACGGCCATGCTGCTGCAGGCGCAGACCGCGCGGCAACAGCGGATCAAGAGCTTCACCGCCCTTCCGGGCATGAGCTCGCAAAAGACCCCGCCGCGCGGTGGCGCTGGCGGCGGCCGCGGCGGCGGGAGACCCTAGCCATGATGATCGGCGAGATCATCCGCGTTGCACTGGGAGCGCTGCGGGCCAACAAACTGCGCTCCCTGCTCACGATGCTCGGCATCGTCATCGGCGTGGCGGCGGTCATCGCAATGGTGGCCCTGGGCCGCGGCGCGCAACTCGCCGTGAAACAGCGCATCTCCGCGCTCGGCACCACAATGCTGACGGTGGTGCCGGGCCAGGTCTTCGTGGGCGGCGTGGCGTCGTCCACCGACCGCGCGCGGCTCCAGGTGAGCGACGCCGAGGCGCTCGAGACCAAAGGTCCGCCGCCGCCTAACGCATTCGCGGGCGTCGAGCCGGAAATGTCGCGCCAGCTGCAAGTCCAGTGGCGCAACGCGAACACGTCCACCAACGTCATCGGGACCACGCCCAACTACCTGGACGTGCGCAAGTACACCATCGGATCCGGCCGCATGTTCGAGCGCGGCGACGACGATGGCCGCAAACGCGTGGCCGTGTTGGGCGCCACCACCGCCGACAATCTGGATCCCGGCAACGGCAGCACGCTCGTTGGGCAGAACATCCGCATCAGCGGGATCGAGTTCGAGGTCATCGGCGTCACGGCGCCAAAGGGCGGCGCCTCGGGATTCAACGATCCGGATGACCAGGTGCTGATCCCCCTCAACACGGCGCGCTTCCGCGTGATGGACACGCAGTATCTCCGCACGATCAACGTCCTGGCGGCCAGCGAAACGCAGATTACCGAAACGATGGCGGACATTCAGCGCATCCTGCGGCGCCAGCACCGCCTGCCCGCGGGGCGACCCGACGATTTCGAGATTCGCAATCAGTCCGACTTCCTGAATGCGTTTCAAGACACCACGGAAGTTTTTGGCTTGCTGCTCGCCGGCATCGCGACCGTGTCGCTGCTCGTCGGCGGCATCGGCATCATGAACATCATGCTCGTGTCGGTCACCGAGCGGACGCGCGAGGTCGGCATCCGTAAGGCACTCGGCGCGACGCGGCTCAACATTCTGTTGCAGTTCCTGATCGAGGCCGTGGTGCTCTGCTTGTTGGGCGGGCTGGTCGGCGTCGTTCTCGGCGCGGGCGGCGCGTCGGTGCTGCATCGCGTAATGCACTGGAACACGGACGTATCCAGCGGATCGGTGATGCTGGCCTTCCTGTTCTCGGCGCTCGTCGGCGTCGTATTCGGCGTGTGGCCCGCGCGGCGTGCGGCCACGCTCGATCCAATCGTCGCGCTGCGGTACGAATAGCGCGCACATCGCGAAGTCACGCGTCGCATTGATGGCCCGCACCGTCCACCGGCGCGGGCCATTTTGCCAAGGCGGCGACGAGCGAATTCGTTGAAGCTCGAATGGCTTCGCGCGATGTCACTTGCGTGCGACGCCGTTCCGCGCGCATTCTGAACGCATGGGTTGCCGCGATCACGCGGCCGCCCGGTTCCAGCCCAACAACGCCCAGTGTCGAATCCGATTTCCATCGAGCCACCCGTGCGCGCCACGGTGCACGCGAGCTTTCTCGTGAACGGCGAGCGGCGCGAAACCGCCATCGCGCCCCACAAAACGTTGCTCGAGGTGCTGCGCGAAGAATTGGCGCTCACGGGCACCAAGCACGGCTGCGAGTTGGGCGAGTGCGGCATGTGCACGGTGTTGCTGGAGGGCGAGCCCGTGCTCTCCTGCCTGGTACTCGCGGTGTCGTGCATGGACCGCGCGATCACCACCGTCGAGGGACTCGCCGACGGTCCCAGGCTCGATCCGCTGCAGCAGGCGTTCGCTGAGTTAGGCGCGGCGCAGTGCGGTTACTGCACGCCGGCGATGCTGCTCACGGCGCGGGCGCTGTTGGAGCGGACGCCCAACCCGGCGCGCGATGAGATTCGCGAAGCGCTTGCCGGCACGCTCTGTCGCTGCACCGGGTATCTCAAGATTTTCGAAGCGGTGGAGCTGGCTGCCACCCGCGGCCGGTCGCCCGCCGATGCCTAACGACCATACCGCCACGGCCGACGAACCCCGGACCGCGGCCGCGTTTCGCGTGATCGGCACGCCGCGGCAGAAGGTGGACGCCGTGGCAAAGGTGACGGGCGCGCTGCGATTCGCCGATGACCTGGTACTGCCGCGCATGCTGCACTGTGTGCTCCTGCGCTCTTCGCTTCCGCACGCGCGCATCGTGCGTCTCGACACGTCGCGTGCGGCCGCGCTCGCCGGCGTCGTCGCCGTGATGACCGGCGAGGCCCTCCCGATCACGTTCGGCATTCTGCCGATCACGCAGGACGAGCACGCGCTCTGCATCGACCGCGTGCGGTTCGTCGGCGATGCCGTGGCAGCAGTGGCGGCCATCGATGAGGACACCGCGCGCGCGGCGTGCGACCTGATCGAAGTCGAGTACGAGCCGCTGCCCGCGATCGGATCGATCGAGCAGGCGCTCACGACACCGGAGCCGCAAATCCACAGCTACGCCGACGAGGGCAACGTGCACAAGCACGTGGCGCTCGACTTCGGCGGCGTCGACGAGGCGATGCAGACGGCCGACGTGGTGCGCGAGGATGTGTTCTTCTACGAAGGGAACACGCACCTGGCGATGGAGCAGCACGCCGCGCTCGCCGAGTGGTCGGCCGAGGGAAAGTTGACGCTCTGGTCGAGCACGCAGACGCCGCACTACGTGCACCGCGCGGTGAGCAAGGTGCTGGAGATGAATCCGGCGCACGTGCGCGTGATCGCCACGCCTAACGGAGGCGGATTCGGCGGCAAGTCGGACCCGTTCAACCACGAGATCGTGGTGGCCGCCTTGGCGCGGCGCACGGGTCGCCCCGTGAAAATCTGCTTGACGCGCGAGGAAGTCTTCTACTGCCATCGCGGCCGCCATCCGACCCTCATGCGCATCAAAACCGGCGTGACGCGCGATGGCCGCATCGTGGCGATGGATTTCGCGTCGCTGCTCGATGGCGGTGCGTACGGGTCGTATGGCGTGGCGAGCATGTACTACACGGGCGCGCTGCAGACGGTCACCTACCAGGTGCCCGCGTACCGTTTTCGCGGCGCGCGTGTGTTCACCAACAAGCCGCCGTGCGGACCCAAGCGCGGGCACGGCACGCCGCAGCCGCGGTTCGCGCTCGAGTGCCACCTCGACAAGCTCGCCGAACAGTTAGGCGAAGATCCGGCGGCGTGGCGGCTGCGCATGCTGCAGCCGGCGCACAGCGTCACCGCGAATTGGCTGCGCATCGGATCGATGGGGCTCGGGCCCTGCATCGAGACGGTGGTGCGCGCGAGCGGGTGGGCGGAAAAATTCCGCCGGCTGCCGTTCGGGCGCGGCGTCGGGATCGCGTGTTCGTCGTACATCTCCGGCGCCGGACTGCCCATCTACTGGAACAGCATGCCGCACTCATCGGTCCAGCTCAAGCTCGACCGCTCGGGCGGTGTGGCGGCCTTCTGCGGCAGCACCGACATCGGACAGGGTTCCGATTCGGTGCTCGCGTACTGCGTGGCCGAAGTGTTAGGCATCGAGCCGGTGGACATCCGGGTCGTGACCGGCGACACCGATCTCGCGCCGGTGGACTTGGGCTCGTACTCGTCGCGCGTCACGATGATGACCGGCCACGCCGCCATCCAGGCCGCCGAGCGCGCGCGCGACACGGTGGCCGCGGCGGTGGCGGTTCGGTTAGGCGTGCCGCCCGACCGCCTCGTCTTCGCCGACCGGCGCGTGTTCGACGCGCAGGATCCGGCGCGCGGCGTCTCGTTCGCCGAAGCCGTGCAGATCGCGGAGACGAAGCAGGGCGCGGTCGGCTCGACCGGCTCCTACACGCCGCCCAAATCGCCGGGCCGCTACAAAGGCGCGGGCGTTGGGCCGTCACCCGCCTACTCGTACTCGTGCGCCGTCGCCGAAGTGGAGGTGGATCCCGCCACGGGCATCGTCCGCGTCCCCAAAGTCTGGATCGCGCACGACATCGGCCAGGCCATCAACCCCCTCCTCGCGATCGGACAGGTCGAAGGGTCGGTCTACATGGGGTTAGGCGAAGCCCTCATGGAAGAGATGACGTACCGCGACGCCGAGCGGCACATGGTGCACCATCACCCGAGCATGCTCGAGTACAAGACGCCGACCACGCTCGAGATGTGCGACGTCGAGTCCTACCTCATCGAAGAGGCCGAGCCCGGCGGACCGTTCGGCGCCAAGGAAGTCGGGCAGGGTCCGCTGCTCCCGATTCCGCCGGCCGTCGCGAACGCGGTGTACGATGCCGTCGGCGTGCGCGTCGACGAGGTGCCGTGCGCGCCGCACGCGGTGCTGCGCGCGCTGCGCGACAAGACGCGCGGGAAAGAACCGCGCCATGGCCCATCGTCGTTCCCCACCTATGCGTTCCCCGAGCCGACGCTCATCCGCACGCCCGCGCAGGGCGGCGATGGACGCGAGGCCGACCATCGCACGCACAGCGAAGTGGGCGGACCGGGACGGGGGGCCTGATGCTGCGCCTCCCGCGATTTCAGTATGTGGCGCCGCCCACGGTGATGGACGCGCTCGGCGCACGTCTCGAGTTAGGCAACGACGCGATGTACGTCGCGGGCGGCACCGACCTGTATCCGAACATGAAGCGGCGCCAGCAGACGCCGCGCAGCGTGATCTCGCTGGCGTCGATCCCGACGCTGCGCGAAATCCATAGCAGCCCGGAGCTCGGCCTGCGCATCGGCGCCGGCGTCACGTTGTCGCAGCTGGCGGCAGATGACACGGTGCGCGCGCACTATCCGGCCGTCGCGACCGCGGCCCGCCTCGTGTCGACGCCGCCGCTCCGCAACATGGGCACCATCGGCGGCAACCTGCTGCTCGACACGCGCTGCAACTACTACGATCAGACGTACGAGTGGCGGAAAGCAATCGACTTCTGCATGAAAAAGGACGGCGGCATCTGCTGGGTGGCGCCGTCGAGCCCGCGGTGCTGGGCCGTGCAGTCGTCCGACGGTGCGCCGGTGGCGGTTGCGTTAGGCGCGACCGTGCAGTTGGCGAGTCCGGCCGGCGTGCGCAGCCTTCCGGCCGAAGAGTTGTATCACAACGACGGCATGCGCTACCTCACCAAGCAGCCCGACGAGCTGCTGGTGTCGTACATCCTCCCCAAGATCGGCTCCTGGCGCGCATCGTACGTCAAGCTCCGCCGCCGTGGCGCGTTCGATTTCCCCGTGTTAGGCGTAGCGGCGCGCGTCGACTTCAACCCCGACGGAACGGTGCGCGATGCGCGCATCGTCCTCGGCGCTGTGGCGTCGTATCCGATGCGCATCGCGGCCGCCACCGACGCGCTGGTCGGCCGGCGACTCGATGCCGCATCCATAGCCGACGCAGCCGACGCCGCGTTCAAGCCGGCGAAGCCGATGGACAACACGGACTTCACGCTCGCGTGGCGCAAGGAAATGGTCCGCGTGTACGTGGCCAAGGCGCTGGAAGACATCCTGTCCCAGTCCTAGCAATCAAGCGGGCACATCAATGAGTGAAATTCAGCGCCCAGGTATTGCGAAGATATATCGGGCGACATATCTTGTGTCTCAGATATATCTAAGACATATCTTTTTGTTGGAGGGTTCGTATGTGCCATGAGCATTCTGGCCGCAGAGGCTGGGCCGGCGCCGGACGCGGGTTCGATCCCGGTGTCATGGGCTGGTTCTGGGGGGGTGGTGGACCGCGCGGTCGTCGCGGCCCGTTCAAAGGAGGCCGCATGTTCGAGCAAGGCGACCTCAAGTACGTGATCCTCAAGTTGCTCGAGGAAAAGCCGCGTCACGGCTACGAGATCATCAAGGAGCTCGAGGAGCGGTTCGGCGGGGCGTACGCCCCCAGCCCTGGCACCGTGTACCCCACGCTCACGATGCTCGAAGACATGGGCTATGCCCGTGCGCAGCAAGAAGATGGCGGAAAGCGGATCTACGAGATCACGCCCGAAGGCCGCACCTACTTGGTGCAGAACAAGTCGACCGTCGAGGACATCTTCGAGCGGATCGCCGATTTCGGTACCAGCTTTTTCGGACCGGCCATGACCGACGTCAACCGGTCGTTCAAGGAGCTCGCGCGCGCAACGTACACGCTTGCGTGGCGGCACACTCCCGACGCGGACAAGATGCGCCGGATTCGCGAAGCCCTCGACCGTGCTCGGAAGGAAATAGAAGAGCTCGCTGCCGCGCCGGGATCCGGCTCCGCCGGAACTGGTTCAGCCGGCTCGGCTGGATAGTATGTAGTTCCGCTGGACTGCGCTGTCGATTGCGCTATGTTCCAAGGCGGGCTCTGGGTCGCGGATTTAGTCCGCGACCCGCTTTTTTCGTGTGATCCCGAGCAGGCGATTGGTCGCCACGGGTTATCGCGATTGCAGGGTGTATGTCCAGGCTACGATCACCACATGGCCGCTGAACCAGCCCGCTCCGGCGCGCACGCGCCGGCTGGCGCGGGTGGGGGAAGCGCGTCTCCCACGACAACCGGATCGTTCAACGGGGCGTATCTTGCGCGTCCCGATCGCGAGCGAGTCGACGAGCGCCCGAGGGGACGCAAGCTTGCGATCCTCTCGCTGACGGCGCTCGGCGTCGTGTTCGGCGACATCGGCACGAGCCCGCTCTACGCCATCAAAGAGTGCTTCAGTCCGGCGAGCGGGATCGCGCCGACCGCGCCCAACGTGTACGGTGCGTTGTCGCTCGTGGTGTGGGCGCTCACGTTAGTCGTGAGCGTCAAGTATCTATCGTTCATCATGCGCGCCGACAATCGCGGCGAGGGCGGCATCCTCGCGCTGCTGGCGCTCATCCAGCGCGGACTGCGCGGACGCGTGGGCATCGTGCCGGTGTCGGTGCTGATCACGCTCGGATTGTTCGGCGCCGCGTTGCTCTATGGCGACGGCGTCATCACGCCGGCGATCACGGTGCTCGGCGCCGTCGAAGGCTTGCAGGTGGCGACGCCCGTGTTCGGCAAGATGGTGGTGCCGCTCAGCGTGCTGGTGCTGTTCGTGTTGTTCCTGTTCCAGCGCCACGGGACGGATCGCATCGGCAAGGTGTTCGGGCCGGTGATGCTGGTCTGGTTCTTCAGCATTGCCGCGTTAGGCGTGGCCGAGATCGTGAAGGAGCCGGCGATCCTCCGGGCGATCGACCCGGTGTACGCCGTCCGCTTCTTTATCCAGAACGGATGGCAGGGTTTCTTCCTGTTAGGCGCGGTGGTGCTGGTGCTCACCGGCGCCGAAGCGCTGTACGCCGACATGGGGCACTTCGGGCGGCGGCCGATTCGCGCCGCGTGGTTCGTGCTCGTGTTCCCGGCATTGCTCATCAACTACTTCGGCCAGGGCGCGCTGTTGCTGCGCGACGCGAGCGCGGCGAGCAATCCGTTCTTCCGTCTCGTTCCCGAGCCCCTGCTCTACCCGATGGTCCTGTTGGCGACGGCGGCCGCCGTGATCGCCTCCCAGGCGCTCATCTCGGGCGCGTTCTCGCTCACGCAGCAGGCGATGCAGCTCGGCTATTCGCCGCGGGTGACGATCACGCACACGTCCAAGCACGAAGCGGGGCAGATCTACATCGCGGAAGTGAACAAGGCGCTCATGGTCGGGTGCATCGGCCTGGTGCTGGGCTTCCGGTCGTCGAGCGCGCTCGCCGCCGCGTACGGCATCGCCGTGACGGGCACGATGGCGATCACGACGCTGCTCTTCTTCTTCATCTCACACGATGAGTGGAAGTGGTCGCTGCCGCGGGCCGGTGCGTTCCTGGCCGTGTTCCTGATCATCGATCTCGCCTTCCTGGTGGCGAACGCGGTGAAGGTGGAGCACGGCGGATGGTTTCCGTTAGTCGTGGCGGTTGCGCTCTACATCATGATGTCGACGTGGAAGCGGGGCCGGACGCTGCTGCAGGATCTTCTGCGCAGCGCCAGCCTGCCGATCGATCTCTTCCTCGAGGACGTGAAGCGGCGCAAACCGCCCCGGGTGCCGGGCACGGCGGTGTTCATGACGTCGGATACCAGCGGCGCGCCCGTGGTGCTGCTCCACCACCTCAAGCACAACAAGGTGCTGCACGAGCAGGTCATTCTGCTGTCGGTGCTCACGGCCGACGTGCCGGAAGTGCCGGCCTCGGAGCGGCTCAAGCTCGATCCGTTAGGCGAAGGGTTCTACCGGGCGATCGCGCACTTCGGCTTCATGCAAACGCCGAGCGTGCGGGAAATTCTCTCGCGCTGCGAGATGCTGGGGATCAAGGCGCGGCAGAGCGACACGTCCTTCTACCTGGGACGCGAAGAGCTCATCCCGACGGGAAACACGCCGATGGCGCGCTGGCGCAAGAAGTTGTTCGTGTTCATGGGGCGGAATGCCCGGGCGGCCACGCAGTTCTTCGGGCTCCCGCCTAACCGAGTCGTCGAGCTGGGCGCGCAGATCGAGTTCTGATGCGCCGCGCGCTCCTGCTCGCCATTGGCGTCGCGCTCGGCGCGTCGCGCTCGCCGGCGCAGGAAGCGGCGGACCCGCACGACGCGCAGCCCGAGCGACCGACCGTCGCGACCCACGCCTACACCGTCTGGCCCGGCTGGGCCGAGGTCGAAGCCGGCGTCGAGCTGGATCGGTTCGACGCCGGCGTCCACGCGTTCAGCACGCCCGTCACTCTCAAGGTGGGACTCGTGCCGCGCGTGCAGCTCGAAGTGTCGGACGCCTGGGTGCGCAACACGAGCGTCGGACCGGCGCGCGAGAGCGGCGGCGACCTCACCGCGGCGGTCAAATGGCGGATCGCCGACAGTCTCCCTGTGTTAGGCTCGTTCGCCGTGCTCCCGGCCGTCAAGCTCCCCACCGGCAGCGTCGGCGACGGCACCGGCACCGGATCGACCGACGCGCGGATCACGCTCATCTCGAGCCACCAGCTCGGCCCGGTGGAGTTGGACATCAACGCCGGCTATACGTGGCGGGCCAGCACCGCCCACGCATCGCGAACGGCCACGCTGTGGACGGTGTCGGCCGGCGCACCGGTCCGCGGAATCCTCGGCTGGACCGCGGAAGTGTATGGCTTTCCGGGCACCGGCGGACCGTCCGGCGTGGCGCCGATCGTGGCGCTGCTCACGGGACCGGTGTTCACCGTTAGGCGGTGGGCCGAAGTGGACACCGGTGTCATTTTGCCGTTGGACGGGCCGCAGGCGCATGCCTTCTACGCCGGCGGCACGTACAACGTGGGGCGGGTGTGGTGAGGTTTTGATGGCGCGTTAGTGCGCCTTGACCTTCACCGTCGTCCGCGCGCCTTTCCGGAGTACCACGAACGTGTTGTCTTCGTCGGAGTCGAGCGAGATCGACGCGCGATCGCCGTCGCGAACAGTTTTGCCGTTCACCGACAGAATCACGTCCCCCGCCTGCAGCGGATGCCACGAGTCGGTGGCGTCGAGCACCAGCAAGCCGTCCTCGCTCCCCTTCCCGAAGTAGCTGGCCAGATCGCTGCTCACGACCGACAGCCGCAGTCCGCCTAACGAGAACATGCTGCCGGCGGTGCCCCGCAAGAAGCCGCGCCCGCCCCGGCCATTGTCATTCCATTCGGCGTCCCAGTTGGACATGGCGCGCGCCGCTGCCAGTTTTCCCCGGACGGCCGCCAGATCGGCCTGGCGCGCCACGAGAGCGGACTGGCGGTCCGACATGGCTCGCGCGGCGCGCGCCGCCTTTTCGACCTGGAGGTCCATGTCGCTCATCGACTGGTCGAGCCCCTGCAACCGCACCATCGGCGCCGGCATCACCATCGTGGTGCCGTTGATGCCGATGCGGAGGCGATCGCCGCGGGTGTTCTTGTACACGTCGGCGCTGCGACCCGTGGTCACCTTCACGGTCTTCATGGCGCCGTTGGCGTACACCTGCATGGTCACCTCGTCGCCGGCCTTCTTCTGCTCCAGCTCGCGCGTGAACCGGCGCTCCTTGGCGCCTAACAGCTCACCGCCGACTGCCTCGTCGGACGGAACGCGCAGGTCGACGCCGTCGATCGACGCGATGCGATTCCCTTCCTCGATGCCCGCCTTGTCCGCCGGCCCATCGGTTTCGACCTGCGTCACGAGCAGGCCTAACGTGTCGCGGCGGCTGCCGCCGCCGTCCAGGCTCAGACCCACGGCCGCACGATCATCGTAATCCTCGGCCGACATGCGGATGCGGCGCATGCTGAGGTCTTCGGCCGCCACCGTTTTCACCTTCACGGTCTTGTAGGCGCCGTCGGCGAACACCTGCAGCGTCACCTCGTCGCCCGCTTTCACCTTGCCTAACTCACGGCTCAGACGGCGGGTCATGATGCCGTCCATGTCGGGCTCGCCGGCGTCGCCCGGCGCCAGCTTGAGATTCTCGCCGTTCACCGACGCGATGCGATAGCCCTCGAGCAGGCCCGCCTTGTCGGCCGGACTGCCCGGCGTGACGCTCTCGATCAACAGGCCGAGCGTGTCGCGCTTGCCGCTCGTGCCGGTGCTTATGCCTAACGCAGCGCGGTCGTCCTCGGTCGACATCACCTTAAGGACGGTGGCCGCCGGCGTGGACGTCAGATCCTGCGCGGCAATCGGCGTAACGCTGCCCAGCACCATCGCGGCGCCGAGTACGTAATGAGTAGGACGCATACGGGAAACGCTCCTGGTGCCGGTGGAAGTGAACCTGCACCGGATGAGTCACTGCCTGCGGGATGACGGTTGCCGCGCATTCCATCGGCCCCCGGCGATTGCGATATTTCGACCCATGCCTACCGTTGTCGGCCAGACCCCACGGCCCACGCCGTCGCCTTCCAGCGGCCCGGATCCCAAGGACCTGGACTCGTTTCAGCACCACTGGCAAGACGAAGCGGACGCGGCATTCCTCTACCGCGCCCTGGCGGACGCCGAGCACGACGCGAACAAGCAGGATCTCTATCGGCGTCTCGCGGCGGTCGAGGACCGGCACGTCACGATCTGGGCGGAGCTGCTGAGTCGTGCCGGTCGCGCGCCCAAGCCGTTCGTGCCGTCGGCCCGGGCGCGTCTGCTCGCGCTGCTGGGTCGCACGTTCGGTCCGCGTTTCCTGTTGCCGATGCTGTTGGCCGAGGAAGGCCGCGAAGTGCGCGGCTATCTGTCCATGCACCGCTCGCTGCCCACCGGTGGCGCAGGTAAGGGCGAGGCGCTGCTCCTCGCGCGCGAGTCGGCCGAGCACGCAACGACATTGGGCGAAATGGCCGGACGCGCGGGCGAACCGTGGCATCGCGCCGAATCGGGTGGCTTCCTGCGCAACGTGGTCTACGGATTCAACGACGGACTCACGGCCAACCTCGGACTCGTCGCCGGCATGATCGGCGCGACGGCGCGACAGGCACACGAGACGGTCGTGCTCGCCGGCATCGCGGGACTCATCGCCGACGCGCTGTCGATGGGCGCGAGCGGATACCTGGCCGCGAAGAGCGAACAGGAAGTGTACGAGCACGAAATCGCGATGGAGCGCACCGAGGTCGAGCTCATGCCCGAAGTGGAGCGCGATGAGCTGGCGCTCATGTACGAAGCGAAGGGCATGGAGCGCATCGCGGCGCAGGAGCTTGCGACGACGGTAATGAGCGACCCCAAGCGCATGCTCGACGAGCAGGTGCAGGAGGAGCTCAAGATCGGCGAGCAGGCGGCGTCGCCCTTGCGTGAGGGATGGGTGACGGGGCTCGCGACGGCGGTTGGCGCGTTCATTCCCGTATTTCCGTTTCTCTTCCTGCGCGGCATCGATGCGATGGTGGCATCATTCATCATCGCGATGCTCTCGCACTTTTTGGTGGGCGCCGCGCGGTCGGTATTCACGGGGCGCAGCGTGCTGCGTTCGGGTCTCGACATGTTCGTCGTTGGGCTCGGCGTTGCAGTCGCGGGCTACTATGTGGGTGTCTGGGTGGCACACGCGATGCGATGATGTGCGGCACGAAGAAACCGCAATAGCGCTGGTCCGTCCGCCGGTCTTTCAGTACATGGCCGCGCGCGTCATATTGTCGCGTCCTCCACATGTTCCGTCGCGTCCGTGGATTCATCACAGGCCCAACTTCAACAGGCCCTCGGTGACGCGTTCGTCATAGAGCGTGAGCTCGGTGGCGGCGGCATGAGCCGCGTCTTTCTCGCCACCGAAGCGCGATTGAAGCGCCGCGTGGTGGTGAAGCTGCTCCCGCCGGAGCAGGCCAGCGCGGTGAGCGCGGCGCGGTTCAAACAGGAAATCGCGTTGGCGGCGCATCTGCGGCATCCGCACATCCTGCCGGTGCTGACGGCGGGCGCGAGCGACGATCTGCTCTACTACGTGATGCCGTACGCCGAGAGCGAGTCGCTGCGCGATCGGCTCGCGCTGGAGCGGGCGCTGCCGGTGGGCGAAGCGGTGCGGATCCTCCAGGAAATCGCCGACGCGCTCGAGTACGCGAACAATCGCGGCGTGGTGCACCGCGACGTGAAGCCCGAGAACATTCTGCTCGAGGGCGATCACGCGGCGCTCACCGATTTCGGCGTGGCGCGCGCGATCGTCACCGCGCACGGCGCCGGCCGCCTAACGGGTACCGGGTTAGGCGTGGGGACGCCGGGCTACATGGCGCCCGAACAGATGTCCGCCGACCCCGACGTCGATGCGCGCGCCGACATCTATGCGCTCGGCGTGGTGGGCTACGAGATGCTCGCCGGCGCGCCGCCCTTTACCGGGCCCACGGCGCAGGCGGTGATGGCGGCGCATCTGCGCGACGATCCGCCCGATTTGCACGCCGTGCGGTCCGACGTGCCCGAGGGGCTGGCGCGCGCGATCGCGAAAGCGATGGCGAAGGATCCGGCCGAGCGATTCCGGAGCGCCGCCGAGTTTCGCGACGCGATCCTCGCCGGGGCGGGGCCGCTGCCGCGCCGGCCCCGCGCCCTGACGCCGGTGGTGTTGGGCATCGTGGCCGGCGTCATCGTCGCGTTAGGCAGCGCCGTCACCTGGTACTGGCGGACGCACCACCTGGCGCCGGTCGATCCCGACGTCGTGGCGGTGGCGCCCTTCGAGGTGCTCGACGACGGACTGTCGTTGTGGCACGAAGGGATGGTGGACGTGTTGTCGCGCAACCTCGATGGCGCGGGGCCGCTCCGCACCGTCGCGCCGTCGCTCGTCATTCGACGCTGGTCCGGGCGCGCCGACCGGCGGTCCGCCGTTGCGTTAGGTCGCAGGACCGGCGCCGGACTGGCGGTGTACGGGTCCATCTCCCAGGCGGGACCCGACTCCGTGCACGCCAGCGCCACGCTGGTGAACGTGTCCACGGGCCGGTCGATCGGCGACGTCGATGCGGAAGACGCGCAGTCGCACCTGGACCGCCTCTGCGACTCGCTCAGCGTGCGGCTCCTGCGCGAGTTAGGCCGCGTGCGCCGCCTCGTCGGCTCGACGGGCGGATCGATTGGATCGTCCTCGCTGCCGGCCATCAAAGCGTATCTGCAGGGCGAACAATGGTACCGCGCGTCCAACTGGGACTCCGCGGAAGCCGCCTACGACCGCGCGACATCGTTGGACAGCGGCTTCGCACTCGCATGGCGGCGCGCCGGCTACGTGCGAGCCTGGAAGTTCGGTTTCTCGGACCGACAAGGCTTGGTCGACCGCCTTCGCGCCGGCCGTCTCAATCATGGACTGGCGCCGCGCGACAGCCTCATCGTCGCGTTCGATTCCGTCGCCAGCTCGCTCGCCATGTCGAGTGACACGCTCATCGCGACGCGAGTCGCACGTCTGCTCGCCGTCAACGCCGCCTCGCTGCGACGCTATCCGAACGACCCCGAAATCTGGTACGTGACCGGCGAGTTGCGCGAGCACCTGGGCATCGTTCCCGGACACTACTTCACCAGCAACCAGATCATCGACGCGTTCGACCACGCGATCTCCGCCGACTCGCAGTTCGCGCCGGCGTACATCCATCCGATCGAGGAGTCGCTGGCGCTCGACGACAGCGCCCGCGCGCTGCGATACATCGACGCGTATCTGACGCTCCGCCCAACGGACGCGCAGGCGAACGCGATCCGTCTGGTTCGCGCGTTGCTCGACCCGCGGGCACCGTTGGCCGCGGACGATAGCGCGATCCGCGACGCGCCCTATCAAGAGCTGTATTTCCTGCAGTCGCTCGTCTATGCCTGGCCCGATTCGGCGGAACGCGACGTCCAGGTGCTCACGCGGATGAGCGCGCCCGATCGCGAGCCGGTCTCGCCGGCCGAGGATTCGCTCAAGCTGCGCTTCGAGTTGGCAGCGGCATTGGCGATGCGCGGCCATGTCCAACGCGCGCTCGCGGCGGCGGGAGTGAGAGCGCCGCCGGCGGTTCTCTTCAACTGCGTGCTGGCGGGGCTTCTTCCGAACGACAGCGCGGCCGCCGAAGCGACCGCGCTGCTGGCGACCGATGCGCCGGATCTCGTGTACGCGATCCCGTGGTGGGCGGCCACCGGCGATACCGCGGCGTTGAAACGCGCCGCCGCTGCGCTCGGCGCGGCGGCCCGCGTGTCGCGCTCGTGGCGCGACCTGCAGCTTGTTACGTTAGGCGTGCGCGAGCAGGCGGCGTATCTGGCCCTGGCCCGCCACGACTCCGTGGCCGCGCTGCATCTGCTCGTCGCGATCCCGGACTCGTTGTGTCTGGTGGGCGACTGCCTGCCGGCGCGTGTGTCGCAGGCGCAGCTGCTGTCCGACACCGGCCACCGCGCCGAGGCGCTCCGCCTCTTGCCGCCGCGCAACACCACGTACGACCTGGCGCTCAGCGTGCCCATCGAGCTCCTGCGGGCGCGCCTGCTCGAGTCGTTAGGCAAGCGCGCCGATGCGCTCGACGCCTATCAATGGGTGACCAAGGTCTGGCGGTCGCCGGACCCGGTGCTGCGGCCCATCGTCGCCCAGGCCCGGGCCGGCATCGCCCGCCTGCGCAGCGAAGCCGGCAGCAGCCGATCGATGCTCGATACCGCGCGGTGACGCGGCCGCCGGATGCCTAACGGGGCCGGCCGCCGCGCTACACGACGATGTTGAGCAGCCGCCCCGGCACGAAGATGATCTTGCGCGGCGCGCCGGCGACGAACTTGGCGATCGACGGCACCGCCAGCGCCGCCGCCACCGCCTGATCCTGCGCGATGTCGCGCGCCGCGCGCACCGTGCCGCGCAGCTTCCCGTTCACCTGCACCGCCAGCTCGACCTCCTCCTCCGTGGCCAGCGCGGGGTCGAACGACGGCCACCGAGACGCGAACACGCCGCCGCCGTGGCCTAACCGCTCCCACAGCTCTTCCGCGATGTGCGGCGCGAACGGCGCCACGAGCTGCACCAGCGGCTCGACCTCGTCGCGATGCGGCACGCGCTCGGCGGCCCGCAGCACGTTCATGTACTCCATCATCGCCGCGATCGCCGTGTTGTAGCCTAACCGGTTCGTGTCGTCGGTCACCTTCTGAATCGTCCGGTGCAGCTTGCGGATCACCGCGTCGTCGGGCGCGCCGGCGGTCCGCATCTCGTGCACCGATGCCCACAGCCGGTCCAGGAACCGCTTCATGCCCGAGATCCCGCTGTCGCGGAAATCGCCGCCCTCCTCGAACGGTCCCGTGTACATGAGGTACATCCGGATCGTGTCCGCGCCCCAGCGATCGATGTACTCGTCGGGATTCACCACGTTGCCCTTGGTCTTCGACATCTTCGCGCCGTCGCGAATGATGAGCCCGTGCGCGCGGAATCGCGTGAACGGCTCCTCGAAGTCCAGGTACCCCATGTCGTGCAGCACCATCGTCACGAAGCGCGAGTACAGCAGGTGCAGCACCGCGTGCTCGTTCCCGCCGATGTAGGTGGTGACCGGAAGCCAGTGCTTCGTGCGCCCGGCATCGAAGGGACGGTCGTCGAACTCCGTGCTCGGATAGCGCAGGAAGTACCACGCGCTGTCCAGAAACGTGTCCGACACGTCGGTCTCGCGCCGCGCCATCTTCCCGCACTCGGGACACGGCACGCGATACCACTCCTCGTGGCGTGCTAACGGAGAGATGCCGCTGTCGTCGGGACGGAAATCCCTGATCTCCGGCAGCATCACCGGCAGATCCCGTTCCGGAACCGCCTGCATGCCGCACGTGTCGCAATAGATGATCGGGATCGGCGGCCCCCAGTAGCGCTGCCGCGAGATCGTCCAGTCGTGCAGCCGGTAGGTAACCGTCGGCTTCGCGTGCCCGCGCTCGCCTAACCACGCGACGATGCGCGCCTTGCCCTCGGTGACCGTCAGGCTGTCGAACGGCGGCGAGTTGACCAGGCGCCCGCCCTCGTTGTCCGTGTAGGCGTCCGCCAGCGGCGTTGCCGCATCGTCGCCGGAGCCGGCAACCACGCGCACGATCGGCAGGCCGAACGTCTGCGCGAACGCGAAGTCGCGCTCATCGTGGCCCGGCACCGCCATGATCGCGCCGGTGCCGTATTCCATGAGCACGTAGTCCGCTACCCACACCGGCACGCGCGCGCCCGTGGCCGGATTCACGGCGTAACCGCCCGTGAACACCCCCGTCTTTTCGCGATCGCCCACCTTGCGCGCCACCAGATCGCGCTTGGACGCGCGATCCACGTATGACCGCACCGCGCCGCGCTGCGATGCGGCGGTGACAACGTCGACTAACGGATGCTCGGGCGCCAGCACCACGTACGTGGCCCCGAAAATCGTGTCCGGCCGCGTCGTGAAGACGCGGATCGACGCATCCGAGCCCGCCACCGCAAACTCGATTTCCGCGCCCTCGGATTTCCCGATCCAGTTCCGTTGGGCCGTCTTCGTGGTGTCCGACCAATCGATCCAATCGAGATTGGCCAGCAGACGAGGCGCGTACTCCGTGATCCGGAAAAACCACTGCTCGAGAAATCGCTGCTCGACCGGCGTACCGCACCGCTCGCAGGCGCCGTTCACCACCTGCTCGTTGGCCAGCACCGTTTTGCACGAGGGACACCAGTTGACCGCCGCCTTGCCGCGATACGCCAGACCGCGCTCCAGCAGTTGCAGGAAAATCCACTGGGTCCACTTGTAGTACGCCGGATCGGTGGTGGACAGCTCGTGCGACCAGTCGACCATGAGCCCAACGCGGCGCAGCTGGCGCCGGAAGTTCTCGATGTTGCGCGGGATCAGCTCCATCGGGTGGATGCCGACCTTGAGCGCATAGTTCTCCGAGTGGATGCCGAACGCGTCGAACCCGATCGGCTCGAACACCGTGTGTCCCTGGAGACGCTGGAATCGTCCATAGATGTCGTTCCCCGTGAACGCGAACACGTTGCCGATGTGCAGTCCTTCGGCAGACGGGTACGGGAACATCATCAGTTGGTAGAACGGACGCTCCGCGCGGTCCAGGTTGGGCGAGTTGGTCCCTTGGGCGCGCCAGCGCTCCTGCCATTTGCGCTCGACGGCAATCGGATCGTAGCTCGCCGGGCTCGACGCCGTGGAGTTGGGTGTCGACGAAGTCATGTTGCGTCTCGCCGCCGACGAGGGACGGGCATGGTCCGGCGGCACGGTGTGAATGCAACGCCCGTGAAGTACTGCCTTGGTGAAATCTAGCCCCATGGACATCGCACACAAGCGCACGACTCTCGACGCCGACACCATCGCCCTCGGCCGAAGTGTGCGCTCGGTGCAGCGGCGCATCGTCGCCGGAGGCGGCACGCTCGCGCTGCTGCTGGTGGCGGCGCTGGCATTCATCACGGACCATTGGCTGCGAGATACGCTCGCCGGCCTGCCCCTCGAAAAACTGCGCGACGCCGAAACCTTCATCCTTCTCGGCGCCGCGGTGATGCTCGGCATCGTCGAGCTCGCGCTCATCTACCTGAGTCGCTACGTGTCGCGACGCGTCACCGAACCGGCGGCGCTGCTGGCCGAAGCGGCCGAGCGTGTGGCAGCGGGCGATCTCGCCGTCGACATCGCGCCGCTCGGCGAGGACGACGAGCTCGGTCGGTTGGGCCGCGCCACCGGCGGCATGATCGCGGAGCTCAGACGCCTGGTGCGCATTCTGCGCGAGTCCGCCCAACAGACGGCGGCGCAGTCGGCCGAGATCACCGCGGGCACGGAGCAGATGTCGACCGCCGCGGGCGAAATGGCGCACACGTCGAGCGAGCTGAGCAGCCAGGCAGCGGACATGGCGCAGTCGATCGCGCGGACGGCGTCCGATGCCGCGACATTGTCGGCGATTGCCGACCAACTGTCCGCCGGCGCGCACGAGGGCGTGGAGCGCAACGATGCGCTCCGCGCCCTCGCGCGCGCCAACCGGGCCGGCCTGGACGCCAGCGAGTCTGCGTTAGGCACGCTGGCCGGTGAAGCCGCATCGTCGGCGGCCGCGGCGGCCGACCTCGTCGACGCCTTCGAGCAGATCCGCTCGTTCGTCACGCTGGTCCGTCGCATGGCTCGGCAGTCGAAGCTGCTCGCGCTCAATGCGTCCATGGAAGCGGCGCGCGCGGGCGAGCAGGGCGATGGCTTCGCGGTGGTCGCCAGCGAGATTCGCAAACTCTCGGCGAACTCCAACCAGGCGGCCGAGCGCACCGAAGAGATGGTGACGTCGCTGCTCGAAAAAGTGGAAGCGTCGCGCGAATCGAGTCGCCGCACGGCGGCAACGGTGGCCGGTGTGCGCGAAGCAACAGGCCAAGCGCTCAGCTCGTTCCGTCAAGTCGAACGCGCCGTCGAGGAGGCAGAAGGTTGGACGCACGACATCGAGCAGGCGGCCAATCAATCGCGCGAGCTGGTCGCCGAAGCCACGATCCGTCTCGAGCATCTGGCGCGCGGCACCGAGTCGTTCGCCGCGGCAATGGAACAGGTCGCCGCGTCCACCGAACAACAGAGCGCGGGCGCCGAGGAAATCGCGGCCGCGGCGGCGGCGCTCGCGGACGCATCGCGCAAGCTGCTCTTGCAGATCTCCGCGTTCCGGTTGGACGAGATTACGCTGCCACCCGAGCCGGTGCGCCGGCGGAGTAGCGGCGTCGTGGTGCAGCAGACGCTCGAGATTCTCGCCGCCACGGCGTAGCACGCGCGCGGCTGTCGGCCGCGCCGTCAGAGGGGTAAGTTCCTCGCGGTTTCTTCCACTCGCGAGCTCACATGCGCGTCATTTCCGTTGGTCTGCTCCTGGCAGTTCTTGCGCCCGCTGGCGCGGCGCAGTCGCGGCCGCACTTTCATCACCTCGCAGCTACGCCCGAGACGGTGGCCTGGGGCTATTACAGTGCCGCGGCCAAGCCGGTGTTGCGCGTTCAATCGGGCGACACGGTCGAAGTCGAAACGCTGATTACCAACTCGCCGCAGGGTCTCGAGCGCGCCGGGCTTCCGCCTAACGAAGTGCAGCAGTCGCTGCGCGACATCACCACCAAGGTGACGGACAAAGGTCCCGGCGGACACATTCTCACCGGGCCGATCTACGTCGAGGGCGCGGAGCCCGGCGACGTGCTCGAAGTGCGCATTTTAGGCATCTCGTTCCCCATCGCCTACGCGTACAACGGCTGCAGCGGGTTCCTGCCCGACAACTGCGGTCCGCCGCCGCACCACTCGCAGATCATTCCGCTCGACACGGTGCACATGATCGCCACCGTCGACTCGACGATTGAGATTCCGATGCATCCGTTCTTCGGCAGCATCGGCGACGCGCCCCCGCCGGACTCGGGGCGTCTCTCGAGCAATCCGCCGGGCACGCACGCGGGGAACATGGACAACCGGTCGCTCACGGTGGGCACCACGCTCTACATCCCGGTGCACGCGCCGGGCGCGCTGCTCGAGATCGGCGACGGACACGCGGGCCAGGGGGACGGCGAAGTCGATCAGACGGCGATCGAGACGTCGCTCACCGGCCGGGTGCAGGTCATCGTGCGCAAGGACCTCCACTTCGAATGGCCGCGCGCCGAGACGCCTACCGACCTCATGACGATGGGCATGGACAAGGATCTGACGCAGGCGACGCGCGTCGCCGTGCAGCAGATGGTCGAATTGTTAGGCGAGCAGTTGGGCCTGCCGCGCGACAAGGCCTACGCGCTGGCGAGCGTCGCCGCCGACCTCAAGATCGCCGAGCTGGTGGACGGCAACATGTGCGTGTACATGACGATCCCCAAGCGGATCGCGGGCAGCACCTTCGGCGCGAAACCGGCGCGCTAGCGCTTCGTACCGGAACCGGAGCCGGCAGCGCGGGCTGCCGGCGGCCGTGTCAGGGGCCGACCGTGCCGGTCAGCCACCCGTGCCTAACGCGGAGCTGGTCGGGCGTCGCGTTCGGATCCTCGACCACCCCGTACACGAGTCCGCGCTCGCCCTGGTGCGACTCCAGCCGGAGCCCGGCCTGGGCGAGCGACGCCGCAAACGGCGGGTCGTCCACGCCGCCCACGTACCGGTCGAACCACGGTTTGAGGTCGGCGCCCGCCGCCTCGCTGGCGGCCTGCACGACGTCGTCTTCCGTGTAACCCCGCCCCTGGAGGTAGTAGCTTGCGTTAGGCGCGTCCCAGCTCAGGCGCTTGAGATTGCGCAGCGCGTCGTCCAGCGAGCGCGCGTTGTGCGTGCGCGCGCGGATGTCGAGATCGAGCAGCAGGGCCAGGCCCTCGCCCTTGGTGTAGTACGAGAAGAAGCTGCCCGAGCGGTCCACCCGCATCGGCGTCGCCGCGCCATCCCAGAAGGGCGCCAGGAACGACGCCATCCGCGCCGACACCTGCTTGCGGCCCGGCGTCTCGAGATTCGCCGTGATCACGTCGCCTAACGTGTGGTAGTAGTCGTCGGTGCTCACCAACCCCGAGCGCAGCAAGGCGATCTCGCCATAGTACTGCGTCCACCCCTCGGCGACCCACAAACTCGGCTGGTAGCGCTCGGCCGAATAGTCGAACGGGCCGAGCAGCATGGGACGGATGCGCTTCACGTTCCAGACGTGGAAGTACTCGTGCGCCGCGTCTTCGACCGTCGCCATCACCGCCGCCGAATCGGTCCACGGATCGCGCGTCTGGATCTGCGTGGAGTAGAGATGCTCCATGCCGTCACTGCCGTCGTACCCCACGTTAAAGAGGAACGTGTACATCGTGAGCGGCGGCGGGCCGACCACCGTGTTCTCGTATCGCACGATGCGCTCGACGGCGTGCACGAAGCCCTGATGGTAGCCGTTCTGCGATCCGTTGTGGTGCACCATCACGCGGTAGAGCCGGTTGTCTACCGTGAAACTGTCGACGTCGAAGTGGCGCGCGACCTCGGTCGGCGTGTCGATCATCTCGTCGTAGTTCGCGAACTTGAACTGGCGCTGGTCGGGCGTGGTGCTCGCGCCGTTGATGAGGTGCCATCCGTTAGGCGGCGTGATGGCCAGCGACACCGAGTCCGGCTTGTGCCCGACGACGTACATGAACAGCGACGCGCCGTTCCAGTTGGCGTGCGACGTATCGAGCACGCTGAACGTGCCCGACAGATTGTCGGCGAACACGCGGTATCGCACGGTCACGTGGCTCGCGCCGGCCGGATAGATGCGCCACAGCGATCCGGTCTCGCGGTCGAAGCGCACCGCGTGGCCGTTCGCGTCCTGCACCGACTCGTCGCGCACGTTGCGCGCGAAGTCCATGCGCGCGTACCGGCCCGGCGACCACACCGGCATCTGCAGCCGCAGCGTGTCGCCTAACGATCCGCTCACGTCGATCTGGATTTCGTACCGGTGGCCCAGGGTGTCCGGCATCGCGATCGCGTACACGATCTGGAGGCGCGGACCCGACGCGCGCTCGCCCGCCGGCGCGGGGTGCGCGGTGGCGCATCCCAGGGCGAGCCCCGCCAGCGCTATGGCGGCCGCGTGCTTCCAGATCGACCGTGCTACACAGTTAGGCATCGTCACGTCAATGGGTGATCGTGTGCATCGGGACCGCGCCGCGCGGCCGCTCGCTTTCCTTGAACAGATAGGCGCACGACTCCAACCGCGCGCCTCGCGCATCGGCCACCGCGAACTGCGGCCCCTGATAGATGTTCGCGCAGCCGTACCGTCCGTCTTTGGCGATCGCGTAGTACGTGAGGTCGTAGCGCGGACGCTTGCGCTCGTCCACCAAACGCGCTTCGGTCATCTGGATCGCCCGTTGCAGCGCGCGCAGACACGCCTCCTCGGGCGCCACGCCGGCGCGCATCTGCTCCACCACGAAGAACGCACCGGCAATCTTGATGTTCGCTTCGCCACGTCCCGTGCTGCCCGCGGCGCCGACATCGTTGTCGCAATATTGTCCCGCACCGACAATCGCGCTGTCGCCCACGCGCCCCGGAATCTTGTACGACAATCCGCTCGTCGTCGTCACGCTGCCAATGTCGCCCGACGCCGTCACGGCGTTCATGTTGATCGTGCCGTGCGTGAACGCGATCTTCACATCGTCGTCGTGATCGAGCCAGGCATCGTTGGGATCGTGGTTCGCCTTCCATTTGAGCCACATCTGGCGGCTCTCGTCGGTGAGCAGATTCTGCTCCTTGAAGCCCATCTCGAGCGCGAATCGCTTGGCGCCCGCGCCGACGAGAAAAATGTGGTCGGTGTAATCCATCACCGCTTTGGCCACCAGCGACGGCGTCGCGATGTCCTCCAGCGCGCCCACCGCACCGGCGCGCCGCGTCGGACCGTGCATGCACGACGCGTCCAGCTGCACCACGCCATCTTCGTTAGGCAGACCGCCCAATCCCACGGAGTGGTCGCTCGGATCGAGCTCCTGGATGTTCACGCCCGCGATCGCCGCGTCCAGCGGATCGGCGCCGCTCATCATCATCTCGCGCGCCTTGGCGACTCCGCGAATGCCGTTGGCGCTCGCGATGACCGCCGGCCGGTTGTCGGCCAGCCCCCGCAGTGCCGGCGTCGCGCCCGACGCCAGCACCGACTCGGCACGGGCCGGCGAGGCAAGCGCCACGCCGACCGCGGCCGTGGCACCAGCGCCAAGAAACTCACGACGTGTGATCGACACGTGCACCTCTCGAGGTTGGAGCCAGGTTTCGACCGCCCGCGAATGTGAGCGCTGGCACCGCCCGAAGCAACCGATAGCCGGTTGGCGCCGGCGTTTTCGCGGCTGTACCTTCCGCGTCACCATGACCACGCCGCCCGGCGCGACCGATCTGTTTCGCTTCGCGTTCTTCCACGGATTCTCCGCCGAAGAAATCGAGCCGCTCGCCACCGCGGCCGGCTCGGCGTCCTTCGACGCCGATCGCTACATCTTCCGCGAGGGCGATCCGCGCCGGGTGTTCGCGCTCATCGAGCGCGGCAGCGTCGCCATCGAGAAAGGCGGAGACGGCCGCGCGGTGCGCCTGGCCACGTTAGGCGCGGGCGAAGCGCTCGGCGAAGGCGTGCTGCTCGAGGAGGACGCGCCGCACGGCACCAGCGCGCGCACGCTCGAACCGTGCACCATCGTGTTCTGGAACACGCTCGACGTACGCGCCATTCTGAGTGAGCGGCCCGCACTCTACGCGCGGCTCGTCGCGCGCGCCGCGCGGTCCATCTCGCAGCGCCTGCGTTCCGCCGACGCGACGCTGGCCGGCCATGGCCGTATGTTAGGCTTCACCGACGGCCGCCGCCGCCGCGAGCACGATCTGTTGGGCGAGCGCGACGTGCCGGACGATGCCATGTACGGCATCCAGACGCTCCGCGCCCTCGAAAACTTTCCGATCACCGGCATGCCGGTGCGCGAGTTTCCACTGCTCATCGCCGCGCTCGGCGCGGTGAAGGAAGCCGCGGCGCTCGCCAACGCCGACCTGGGATTGCTGCCGCCGCACCTGCGCGATGCGATAGTCCTCGCCGCGCGCGAGATCCGCGCCGGCCGGCATCACGAACATTTTCTGGTCGACATGATCCAGGGCGGCGCCGGCACGTCGACCAACATGAACGCCAACGAAGTCATCGCCAACCGCGCGCTCGAGCTGCTCGGCCGCCGCCGCGGCGACTACGAGGTCGTGCATCCCAACACGCACGTCAATCTGTCGCAGTCGACCAACGACGTCTATCCGACGGCGATCAAGCTCGCACTGCACGCGAACATCGAAGAGCTCCGCGATGCGATGCGCGCGCTCGCCGGCGCGTTTCTCGACAAGGGCACCGAGTTCGCCGCCTTACTCAAGATGGGCCGCACGCAGCTGCAAGATGCCGTACCGATGACGCTCGGCCAGGAATTCGCCGCGTTCGGCCACACGATCCTCGAGGACGTCGATCGTCTGGCCGAAACCCAGGGCCTGCTGCGCGAGATCAACATGGGCGCCACGGCGATCGGCACCGGCATCACCGCGCCGCAAGGCTACGCCGAGCGCGTGCGCGCGCACCTCGCCGAAATCACCGGCCTCCCGTTGATCACCGCGCCCGACCTGGTCGAGGCCACGGCCGACACCGGTGTGTTCGTCCAGCTTTCCGGCGTGCTCAAGCGGTGCGCCGTCAAGCTCTCCAAGATCTGCAACGACCTCCGGCTGCTCAGCTCGGGTCCGCGCGCCGGGTTGGGCGAAATCAATTTGCCTCCCATGCAACCCGGCTCATCCATCATGCCGGGCAAGGTGAACCCGGTCATTCCCGAGGTCGTGAACCAGGTCTGCTTCGACGTCATCGGCGGCGACGTCACCGTGACCATCGCCGCCGAAGCGGGCCAGCTGCAGCTCAACGTATTCGAACCCGTGATCGCGTTCCGCCTGCTGAGCGCGCTGGCCGAGATGCGCAACGCGTGTCAGGTGCTGCGCGAACGGTGCGTCACCGGCATCACGCCTAACGAATCGCGCCTGCGCTGGTTCGTCGAGCACTCGATCGGCGTGGTCACGGCGCTGTTGCCGGCCATCGGCTACGAGGCCGCCACGCAGGTGGCGCGCACGGCGCTCGAGAGCGGGCGCAGCGTGAAGGACGTCGTGCTCGAGTCCAAGCTGCTCACGAAGGACCAGCTCGCCGAGATTCTCGATCCGGTGCGCATGGCCGGCGCCGAGCGCTTGCGTTAGGCGTTCGCGTCCGTGCCGCGTGCGCGCCTCGATCCCGCCGTGTTCCACCTTCCGGTGGAACGCATGCGGCAAGGGTACTACTCCGACAAATACTTCGTGCGCGCGCGCGATATTCTCAAAGAGGATCGCCATGCGCCCCGCGTGATGATGCAGGTGTTCGGTAAGGCACACGCCTACCTGGGCGGGATGGACGAAGCCATCGCGATCCTCAAGCTCTGCGCCGACGATTGGTCCGCGCTCGCTGTGCGCGCGCTCTATGACGGCGACGCGATCGCACCGTGGGAAACGGTGATGACCATCGACGGTCCCTACGATGGATTCGCGCACCTGGAGACGCTCTACCTGGGCGTGCTGGCACGGCGCACGCGCGTCGGAACCAATACGCGCCGCGTCGTCGAGGCGGCGCGGCCCAAGCCGGTCTTGTTCTTCCCCGCCCGTCACGATCACTGGCTGGTCCAAACAGGCGACGGCTACGCGGCGCACGTCGCGGGCGCGATCGGCGTGTCGACCGACGCACAGGCGAGCTGGTGGGGATCGAGCGGCATTGGCACGGTTCCGCACGCCTTCATCGCCGCGTACGATGGCAACACCGTGCTCGCCACCGAGAAATTCGCGAGCTACATGGATTCCGGCGTGCAGATCATCACGCTCGTCGACTACGACAACGATTGCGTCGGCACGTCGCTCGATGTTGCGCGCGCCCTCGGGAGTCGCCTATGGGGTGTGCGGATCGACACGTCCGAAAATATGGTAGACCAATCGATTTTGCCCGAGATGGGGAGCTTCGCGCCGACGGGCGTCACGCCGCAGCTCGTGTGGAACGTGCGTCGCGCGCTCGACCGTGAAGGATTCGGCGGCGTGCGCATCGTGGTGTCGGGCGGATTCACCGTCGAGAAAATCCGCGCGTTCGAGGACGCCGGCGTTCCCGTCGACTCGTATGGCGTGGGCTCGTCGCTTTACGGCGGCCAGTTCGACTTCACGGCCGACATCGTACGCGTGGAGGGACACCCCCAGCACAAGGCAGGACGTGAAGAACGACCGAACCCGCGGCTCACGGTGGTCTCCTGAGCCGTCGACCTGCGCGCGCGTACGATGTTCTCCTCCATAGGGCTCGAGCGGCGTGCGACGTGCAGCGAGTCAGTGCTTTCGCCTTGATTTACCCCGTGTGAGTCCATACCTTCCGCGCCAAATGCACAGCCTCGGACGCGCCCCTTCCACGCGTCCGCTCATCGAACGTCTATCAGGATTCGGGATGACTGGTTTTCACCGCGCGCGCCGCACCGTTTACGCCGCGCTGACTCCGGTGTTCGTCCTCGGCATCACGGCGTGCGCCGGATTCCCCGACACGATTTTCGGCGCACACTCCGAGATCGGACGCACCGAAGACCGCCTTACGTACCTGCTCCTCATTCTGGGCGGATTGGTCTTCGTCCTCGTCGAGGGCGCACTCATCTGGGCGCTGTTCAGGTTCCGCAGCAAGCCCAACGCAACGACCCCGAAACAAACGCACGGCAACACCACCCTCGAGATCACGTGGACGCTCATTCCGGCCGTGATCCTCGCGATCATCGCCGTGCCAAGCGTCCGCACGATCTTCGAGACGCAAGCCGCTGCCGCCGCGGGCTCGCTGCAAGTCGAGGTGATCGGACACCAATGGTGGTGGGAGTTCCGCTACCCGCAGTACAAAATCACCACGGCAAACGAGCTCTATCTGCCCGTTGGTCGCACCGCGAGCTTCACGCTGCGCACCGACGACGTGATCCACTCGTTCTGGATTCCGCAGTTGGCGGGCAAGCGCGACGTGGTCCACAAGGAACGGCCCAACTATTTGTGGTTCACGCCCGACTCCGCCGGCGCATGGAACGGCTTCTGCGCCGAGTATTGCGGCACGTCGCACTCGAACATGCGCTTCCGCGTGTTCACGGTGAGCCCCGAGCAATTCGCGGCGTGGGTCAAGCACCAGCAGAGTGGTCCGGCGTTCCCGGTCGCTACGGCGGCAGCGCAGCCCGACACGAGCAAGAAGGGCGCAGCGCCCGCGCCGGCAGCAACCGCGACGCTCGCCAGCGACACGACCACCGCCACGTATCCGCGCGATCAGCTGCCCACGTGGACGATTCCCGAAACGCCGCTTCCCGCCGATGAGCACTTCGACGAGAGCACGATTGCCAAGGCCGATCCGGCACGCGGCGCGCAGATCTTCAAGACGGCGGCATGCATTGGATGCCACACGATCCAGGGCGTTTCGCCCGGCATCATCGGGCCTAACTTGACGCACGTCGGCAGCCGCACCACGATCGGCGCCGGT
>DATNAM010000017.1:0-4574 GCA_035572595.1 Gemmatimonadaceae bacterium | reverse complement strand
GCTCGGCTTCGAGGGCGGCGGCTTCGCGTTCGCGGTCGCGCAGACGCGCGGCGTTGCGCCACGCGTACCCCGCGATCACGATCGCGAAATAGACGAGCGTCGTCGCCGCGAGGCCGCCGAGGAACCATCCGCGCGCCGTGGCCCACAGGCCCTGGCCCGACGGACGAACCCACGCGTTGACCAGCGCGTCGGCCAGTGCCAGCAGCACACCGGCGAGGAGGCTGGCCGCCATGTGCACGAGCACGGCTGCCGCTCTGACCGGCCGGCGGAGGGGAAAGCGTTCGGCCAGCGCCAGAATGCCCGGCGTTAGGAGCGCCCAACCGAGCCATTGTGGCGCCTCGCCGACGAACGCGCGCCACGCCGGGATCGGGCGGCCGGCTTGAGCGGCGAAAATCACCGTTTCCGCTGTCGACAGCAACGTGGGGATCACCCAGATCGCCGCGATCTGCCACGTCGGAATCCAACGGTGGTCGGTGATCGAGAGATGCGATGCGCGCTCGAGACTCATGGCGATCATGATCGGTTCGGCCACTGCGCCGTGCAAGGGAGGCGCGACCGTTTGCGACGGCAATCGGACCGTTCGCGACAGCGCGCTTGCCGCGCGGCGGCACGCGCGCATGAATTGCCGGTCATGACACCACTCCTCTTGATCACAGCGCTCGTCGCAACGCTCGCGGACACGGGTTCGTGCCGCCCTGTCTCGGGACTCGATGCGCACACGCTTTTGGAGCGCGCCGCGGAACGCACCGGGCTCGATGCAGCGCGTCGGAGTATGCTCGAGGTGCGCGGATATGATGTCGTGCAACACGCCTACGAGTCCGACCGCACCTATCCGCCGTACATCACGGAGGTCCAGTCGCTCGACGAATGGCTGGACCCTGCGTCGGGCGCGCAGCGGACGACATCGCACTCGACCATCGGCGGCTACGAGTATGGCGGTACGACGATCGGCGATGCGCGCGCCTCGTATCTCGTGCGCGACACGACGCTCGTGCCGAGCGCCGCGGTGCACGGTGCGTTGTATCAGACGCGCCCGCGCGATGTCTGGGCGGTCCTAACGGACTGGCTGGCGGCGGTCGACGTGGGATCGCATCGGGGCCGCGCACCTCCCGGGCGCGGCGTTTCGCATGGAAGACGGCGAGACGGAGATCGCGCGCGCGTTTGGCGTTAGGCGTCTGGTGCCGCGCGACAGCGCGCCGCCGCTCTCGCTGCCCGCGCGCGACACGGCGATGACGCCGGAGATCGCCGCGTTTCTGGCGCCGAGTCGCCCCGATACCACGCGGGTGGGCGACAACATCTTCGTGCTGCGCAACGCCGGCTATGGCGAGGTCGTGACGTTGGACCGGGACACCGTCTACGTGTTCGATGCCACCCAGGGCGAAGCGCGCGTGCGACAAGATTCGACGTGGATCGCGACACTGTTCCCGGGGCACCATCCGATTGTCGTCATCGTCACCGATCTCGCGTGGCCGCACGTGGCCGGCGTCCGCGCGTGGGTCGCGGATGGCGCGACCATCGTCTCGCATCGTGCGTCGCGTGCATTTCTCGAGCGCGTGGTGAATCGACGGTGGACGCTCGCTCCCGATGCGCTGGAGAAGCGTCGGTCGCGGGCCACGTTTCGATTTCGCGGCGTCAGCGACTCGTTGTCGCTGGCCGCCGGCGACATCGAAGTGTTCCCGATCGACGGCGTGGCGAGCGAAGTTGCGCTGGCCGCCTTCATTCGACCGGCGCGATTCCTGTGGGCCAGCGACTACATCCAGGATCTGCACGCGCCCACCGAGTACGTGGACGAAGTCGTGGCTGCCGTTAGGCGAACTGGAGTCGCGCCATCGAAAATTGCAGCCGAGCACGCACCGCTCTCCGATTGGGCTCGTGTGTCGGCGCTGGCAGCGCCGCGCGCCGACCCCTGACGTACCGGAGCGACCGCGAAACTTCTGCCAAGCGGACGGTGTATCGAGCGGATGCCCTTCGTCCGGAGGTCGCCCGTGCGATTTCTCGTCTGCGCCATCGCCCTGGGCGCGGTGCTCGCGTGCTCCCAGTCCAGTACGTCTCCGCACGAGCCGTCGGTTGCCGGCGCGTGGTCGCTCGATTCCGCGTCTGTGGTATCGCCAGGGACGATGACCTTGTCTCAGCACGGTGATGCCATCGTGGGCAGCGGCTCCGCGATGGGCGTCGATGTGCCGATAGCGGTCGACATCGGCGGACGCTTCAGCCCGCCGACAGCGACGAGCCCGCCGCTGGTGTCGCTCATCTTCCAGTTCGAGAACGGCGGCGGGATGACCGGGCAGTTCACCGGCACGCTCACTGGGCCGAACCACATCCAAGGGTCCGTCATCTTCTACGGCATTGCCCAAGCCCCGCAAACGGGTAGCGCGTCGTATACCAGGCGGTGATCGTCGCTACCTTCTTCCCCGAGCGAACATTGGATCGACTCGTCGCGCCGTTCGCGACTGAAGTGGTTGGGCACGAGGGTCCTCGACGCATAGCTGCAGAGCGGGCCGAGCCGCCGGGCCACCGACGCCTAACGCAGCGATGATCGACGCCACGGCGGTGTACGTCGTGTTCGTGGTTTTCGTCGCGACGTTGATTCGCTCGACGGTCGGATTCGGCGAAGCGCTCGTCGGCGTGCCGCTGCTCGCCCTGCGCCTCCCGGTCGCCGTCGCGGCGCCGCTGGCGGTGGTCGTCTCGATTCTGATCGCCGGATTGATCGTTGCGCAGGATTGGCGCGACATCGAGGTGCGCAGCGCCGGCTGGCTCGTCGCGTCGTCATTTTTAGGCATTCCGCTTGGTCTCTCGCTCCTCACACTCGTCAATGATCACGTCGTCAAAGCGATACTCGGCGTCATCATCACGGTATTCGCGACGTATTCGCTGGCGGCAAAACGCGTCCGACATCTCGAGCACGATCATCTGGCCCTGCTGCTTGGCGCCGGATTCGTCTCCGGAATACTCGGCGGTGCGTACGGTATGAATGGGCCGCCGCTCGCCGTGTACGGATCGCTGCGCCGTTGGGCGCCGCAGCGTTTTCGCGCCACGCTGCAGGGGTACTTCCTCGTTGCGAGCGTGGCCGGGCTCGCTGGTTATGCAACCGTCGGCCTCCTGCACGCGCCGCTCGGCCGCTACCTGCTGCTGTCGGTTCCGGGCGTGTGTATCGGCGTCGTGGTCGGTCGCGTGCTCAACCGTCGTTTGCGCGGCGACACATTCTTTCGCGTCGTGTATGGTGGACTGATCGCGATTGGATGCGTGCTCGTCGCGCAGTCGATATAGAACCTGTCATTCACCATTTGGCCTCGTGTCCGGATGACCGATAGCGCCGGGGTCAGGATACTTGCGCTCTGCTGCGCGCCGCGGATGACCGGCGGAATGCAGTGGCCGGGCATCGCACAAGCGCCGTCCTTCGAGCTGATTCCGTCCGCACGGCAGGTATCCGCGCAGATTCGCGACGCCCAACGAGCGTCGGCGACGCATGCCGACGAACGGACCGCGTGATTTGCGGCGTTGCGGATTGGTTGACGCCTTATGCAGTCGCGCTTGCCGTGGCCGTCGTGGGTTGCCACACGGCTCGATCCATCGATCCAGACGACACGCGCATCTCTGCTCGGCTGCTACGCGATTGCGTACGGGTCACATGATCGATCGGTCGCCCATAGCGACCACTCGACGGTCGGGGTTTCTGCCGCGATCGTCTCGTCGGCGGCAATCACGGCCTTTGCCGCTTCGCCGATAACTATGATTTGGTAAAGAATGGCGTCGCGAACCGTTGAGTCGTCGTCGAACGCTGCGCGACCTCGAACCACGTACGAGCGAATTGCGTTAGCTGCGGCGATCAATGCTTGACGCGTTCGATGGCATAAGTTCGTCCCTTAGACAAGCATCGCCTCCTGCAGCGCGTGCGCGCGGATCGGCTCCGCCAAAGAACCTTCAGTGACAACGTCGACGCGCCGCCCCAAGAGCTGCTCCAAGAGGGACTCTAGCCGCACCAGATCGAGGAGAGTCCGCCCGGGAGCAAGACGCACAATGAAATCAACGTCGCTGTCTGCCCGTTCCTCACCTCTCGCCACCGAGCCAAACAGCCGCACGTCCGACGCTCCACAGCGGGCGGCTGCTGCAACGATGGCTTCTCGAAGCTCGGGTAGGTTGTCCTTGAGGCGCATACGTGAAACTACGCTTCTTGATAACTGGACAAAAGGTGCTCAGCCGACTCCAGATCGCTGCCCGGTATGACGCGGCTGCCGGAGACGGGGGACTGCTATCCTCGCCGTGCGCTTCCGGTGGTAGCAAGCGGACGCGCCTAACGGATGCCTGAAGGCAACATGCGGGCAACCTTCACTCAGGCGCCGGGCGTTGCGTCACAACCTTGTCGCGCCTCCCAGACTATCCGTGCGCGATTTCGCAGATAAATTCAGCCATCCCCTTTGGAGTCCACCATGAAACTGCGTGTCCTCGGATTGGTGTTCGCAACGCTCGCGCTGACGCACACTCATGTCGCGTCCGCGCAGTCCGCCGCACCCGACACCTCGCCCGATCCCTTCCTCTGGCTCGAGGACCAGCACGGTGCCCGCGCCATGGAGTGG
>DATNAM010000016.1:0-2253 GCA_035572595.1 Gemmatimonadaceae bacterium | reverse complement strand
CCGTCCCGCGCTGCGGCTGCTGACGCAACAAGATCCAGAGAAAAATCGGCGCGCCGATCACCGCCGTGATGATGCCGATCGGGAGCTCGGCCGGTGGAATGACGATGCGCGCCACGATGTCCACCAGCTCCATGAGCACCGCGCCCAACAGCGCCGATCCAGGCAGCAGGAACGTGTAGTCGCTCGACTTGAGGATCCGCAGCACGTGCGGCACGACGAGCCCAACGAACGCGATCACACCCACCATCGCCGTCGCCACGGCGACCATGATCGTGTTCACGACCAGCAACCGGAAAATCAGCGTCCGTGAATCCACGCCGAGGAATGCGGCTTCGTCCTCGCCTAACATGAGGGCGTTGAGGGCTTTCCCGTAGCGCAGGGACCAGGCGAAGCACACGGCGAAGAACACGCCGACGAAGATCGTGCCGCGCCAGTCCGCCGTCGTGAACGTGCCCAAATTCCAGAACGTGATGTTGCGCGCCTGTGGGTCGCGCGCCACGTACGAGAGAAAGCCCGTCCCGGCGGCGCACACCGCGTTCACCGCGATCCCGGCGAGCAGCAGCGTGAACACGTTCACCTTGCCGAACGACGTCGACAACCGGTATACGAGCATCGTCGCCGCGAACGCGCCCGCGAAGGCCAGGACCGGTACGGCGATCGACCCGAGAGGCGCCGTGAACGACAACGCCGTGCTGCTCCCGAAGACGAATACGAGCGCCGCGCCTAACGCGGCGCCGGCGGATGTCCCCGCCAGGCCGGGCTCGACGATCGGGTTCCGGAACAAACCCTGCATCAGCGTGCCCGACACGCCTAACACGGCACCCGTGACGCCCGCCAACAGCACGCGCGGCAGCCGGAGCTCTAGGAACACGTTCCGGCTCAACGCATCGGCGCTCGCGGCCGGCAGCAACCCGGCCGCCGCGCCGAGATGTCGAACCATCACTGCCGGTGTAAACGAGAACGCGCCGATGGCCGCCGACGCGACGACCAGCACGGCGAGCAGCGCGGCGAGCAGGACGTACGTCTGGCCGTACGAAAGACGCCTCAGCATCTCACGTACGGAACATCGTGCGCAGCTTGCGTACGGTCGTCGGCGTGCGCGGCCCGAAATACAGGAGTTCGGTTTCCGTGATGCGGTAGATGCGCTTCGCTTTGCCGGCCGGCGTCAACGACACGCCGGGCATCGTCGCGAATGCATCCGCGCTGCCGTATCGATCGAAGCCGAGGTCCGTCGCCACGATAATGTCGGGCGCGATCTTCGCGATGAGCTCGGGCGACAGACGCTCCATTCCGCCAACGGAGTCGACCGCGTTCACGCCGCCCGCCCAGCGAATCATGTCGTCCGCAGGACCGCCGGCCTTCACGGCGAGATAGTTGTTGGCGATCTGGCCAAAGTGGATGATCAGCACGCGCGGCCTGGCCTTTCCGGCGTACCGCGCGGTGTCGCGCCACACGTCTTGCATGCCTGCCTTCCACTGTGCGAGCACGCTGTCGGCCGTTGCACGCCGGCCGAATTTGTCGCCTAACCGAAGCAGCAGCTGCTGCGCGCTGTCCAGCGTGTTACCGGGCAGCATCGTCTCGATGGGAATTCCCACTTTCTTCAGCTGATCGAGCACGGCGCTCGGTCCCACGTTGCCGTCGGTGAGAAACAACGTCGGCCTCATGGAGATGATGCCTTCTGCGCTCAACGCGCGGTGATAGCCGACGGTTGGCAACTTCTTGATCTGAGGCGGATAGATCGACGTGAGATCGACAGCCACCAGGTGCTGCTCAGCCCCGATCGCGTACATGAATTCGTTGAGTTGCTTCGACACGCAGACGACGCGATCGGTTCCCGCCGTTTGCGCCGACTTGTCTCTGAACCGGCCGCATGCGGCGACCGCCACCGCCAGGCCGAGCGCGACGCCGGTACATAGCGCTGCGCGTGCTTTCATGTTGGGTGTCATGGCATGTAAGATCTCTACGCGAGCGCGGCGCGCAACGCTGGCCGCGCGTCAGCGGGAGGCGCGCAGCAAACGCCGTCCGTCTGCAATTGCGAGGTCGAATGCTTCCGTGCCGAGCAAGTCGCCGATCGCACGGGGCGGATCCGGATGCGAGACGCGTTCGCCGAGCGGTCGCTCCCACCATCCGACGTCGTGCCATCGACCGAGCTTGTATCCTACGTCGTGAAACACGCCAACGGGGCGGAAGCCTAGCGACTCGTGCAGGCCGACGCTCGCTGCATTCGGAAGCGTGATCCCCGCGTACGCGTTG
>DATNAM010000015.1:0-14926 GCA_035572595.1 Gemmatimonadaceae bacterium | reverse complement strand
CGACCGCCGGTGAGCCCGCCCAACACGTCGAGCGCCGCACGCATCGACGCCGGGCTCGCGTTGTAGGCGTCGTTGATCAGCGTCGCCATGCCTAACGATTCCCACGCCATGCGCATGGGCGGGATCACCGCCGACTCAATGCCTCGCGCCGCGTCGGCGGCGGCAATCCCGCATTCACGCGCCACGGCCAGCGCCAGCATCGCGTTACGCAGATTGTGCGCGCCCGGCACCGGCGGCCGTACCGTGACACCGTCGAGCTCGAGCCATGCGCGCCCGTCGGGCGTGCTGCCCCATTTCGTCGCGCGCACATCGCCGGCCTCGAGCCCCGCGGTCACCACGCGTTTCACACGTCCCCGCGCCGCGGCCGCGATCTCCGGCTGCGACGCCGGCACCACCGCGAGCTCGGCGCCATCCGTCGCGATCGACTCCTCGCGCATCACGCCCTCGATGCTGCCCAACCCCTCGAGATGCTCCTCGGCGATGCATGTGATCACGGTGATCGTGGGCTGGGTGATCGCGTTGAGGCGCGTCATCTCGCCGGGCACGTTCATGCCCAACTCGATCACTGCCGCGTCGGCCGCGTCCGGAAGCGCCAGCAACGTGAGCGGGACGCCGACGAGATTGTTCAGGTTGCCGGCGGTGGCGTGCACCTCGAGCCGGCTGGCGAGCGCCGAGCGCGTGAGCTCTTTGGTGGTGGTCTTGCCGTTCGATCCGGCGATCGCGACCACCGGTCCGCGCGGCCCCCAGGCCCGGCGGCGATAGTTGGCCAGCGCGCCTAACGCAACCAGCGTGTCGCGCACCGGGTACACCGGCACGCCCAACCCGGCCGCCGCCTCGGGACGCGACACCACGACCGCCGCCGCGCCGCGCGCCACCGCGTCGGCCAAAAAGGAATGCGCGTCGAAGTGCTCGCCGGCCAGCGCCACGAAGAGATCGCCGCGCGCGATGTTGCGCGTGTCGGTGCTCACGCCCGCGAGCGCCTGCGACCCGCGCGGCAACGCGCCGGCCGCGCACGACCCGAGCGCTTTGGCCGCGCGATCGCGCGTCCAGAACGATTCCCCCTCCCGCTCACGACCGTACGACGTCGCGCCGGTATTGTCGAGCGAAGCCGACGTGCCGTCCGTCACCGCATCCTGCCCGTGAGCTCCGCCACAACCGCCTTTTCGTCGAAGGGATGTTTGATCGTGCCCCGAATCTGATAGGTCTCGTGGCCTTTTCCTGCGAGCAGGATCACATCATCGCGCGCATCGGCGCGTTCGAGCGCCTGCAAGATCGCCAGGTCGCGCTCCTCGATGCGCTCGTGATTCGTCCGCCGCATCCCGCGCTCGATGTCATCCAGAATCTCTTCCGGATCTTCCGTGCGCGGATTGTCGCTCGTCAAAATCACCCAATCGGCCGAACGCTCGGCGATGTTGCCCATCTGTGGACGCTTCCCGCGATCGCGGTCGCCGCCGCAGCCGAATACGACGATGAGCCGCTTGCGCGTGAACGGCCGCACGGCGGCAAGCGATCGCTCGAGCGCGTCGGGGGTGTGCGCGTAATCGCGCAACACCGCGGGATGCTCGTGGATGAGCTCCAACCGGCCCGGCACCTGCGGCACCGTGCGCAGCCGCGACGCAACCTCGGACAGCGACGCACCCAGCTCCCACGCCGCGACCGCGGCGCCGAGCGAATTGGCGATGTTGAAATCGCCGATGAGGGGCAGGTGCAGTGCGTGGCGCTGGGTATTCGCCACCAATCGCCATTCGCTGCCGCGCGGCTCGTAGTGCACCGCCTCCGCGCGGACCATGGCCTTGTCGCTGAGCCCGAACGTGATCGTGCGCGGCGCCGGCGGGAGCCGAGCCCACGCCGGGTCATCGGCGTTCACGATGGCCACGCCGCGCGGCGCCAGGTACGACACCAATCGCGCCTTGGCGTCGAAGTACGCCTCCATGGTGCCGTGGTAATCGAGATGGTCGCGCGTGAGGTTGGTAAAAATCGCGGACTCGAACACGAGCCCATCGACGCGACGCTGGTCGAGGCTGTGCGACGACGCTTCCATGGCCACCGATCGCACGCCGGCGCCGATGAGCGCGCGGAGCGTGCGCTGCAGCTCCACCGGGCCCGGCGTGGTGAGGCCGCCGCCGGCGTCGCCGCCTTCGCCTAACGGAACGCCGGCGCTGCCCACGAGTACGCCCAGCGTGCCGATGGACGCGCTCTTGCCGCCGTGTCCGTCCAGCAGATGGCGGAGAATGTGGACGGTGGTCGTTTTGCCGTTGGTGCCCGTCACCGCCACCAGCCGCAGCGCCTGCGCCGGGTGGTCGAACGCCGCCGCCGCGGCGATGGCCGCCGCCCGCCGCCCATCGCGCACGACGATGACCGGCAGCTCGGTGCGCGATTTGTTTTCGACGATTGCCGCCGCCGCGCCTTTGGCCGCCGCCTGCTGCAGGAAGTCGTGCCCGTCGCGCTCGGAGCCTTTGACGGCGATGAACAACGATCCCGGCTGCACGTGCCGACTGTCGTCGCTGACATCGGACAACTCGGCCGGCAGCGCGCCGCGCGTGTCGACGAGCACGCCGGCGGCGCGCAGCGCGGCGACGATCCTGGCCGACTCGAACGGCGTCACGGCGACGCCACCAGCCGCACCACCGACCCCGCCCCCATCACCACGCCTGCGTTAGGCAGCGTGCTTTCGGCCGTCCCCGACCCGCTCGCCTGCACGCGAAACCCGGCGCGGTGGAGCGCGTACACCGCGGCGCGGATCGTTAGGCCCTTGACGTCCGGTACGGCGCGCGGCGGTCCCGCCCGCACCACGGGCGCGCGAGCCGGCAGCGACACCACCACCGCCGGCGGCGCGTCGTCGGTATCGGGCGCCGCATCGGCGCGCGCCACGTCGCCCGTCGAGATCACCGTGGTGTCTTCCACTTTGGACAACGATTCGCTCGACGCGAGCGAGCTGCGGTCGAGCGCCGCATCGCGCGAGGCGATCGCGGCCTGCAGCACGATCTTCGACACCGGCGCTGCCGCGGTGCCGCCGAAGATCGTCGACTTCGGATTGTCGAGCTTCACGATGATGACGTACAACGGCTTGTCGGCGGGAAAGAGCCCGACGAACGATGCCGTGTAGTCGCCGGTTTTGTAGCCGTGCTTGCTCGCGCCGCGCCGCGCGGTGCCGCTCTTGCCCGCCAACGTGAATCGGGCCAGTTGCGCTTCCTTGCTCGTGCCGCCCTGCACCACGCCCACCATCATCTGCCGCACTTTCGTTGCGACGTCGCTGGAGAAGAGATGCCGCACGACGCGCCGGTCGTGCCGGTAGAGCACGGTACCGTCGCGCGACTTGATTTCCTTGATGAGCGCCGGCTGCAGCAGGTCGCCCCCATTCGCCACCGCGCCGTACGCCGCCGCCAGTTGCAGCGGCGTCACCGCAACCTCGTACCCGATCGCCATCGACGCCGGCGACTGCTTGGACCAATCGCCCAACGGATACAGGATGCCCGAGGCCTCGCCCGGATACGGCACGCCCGTGGGCATCCCGAAGCCGTAGTCGCGCAGCGTTTCGAACTCCTGCCGTTCCGTTAGGCGCGACACGAACTTGACGATGCCGATGTTGCTCGAGTACTCGATCACCTGCGCCAGCGACATGCGCGGTTCCGGGTGCTCGTCGTGAATCGTGCGCCCTTCTATGGTGTACGCGCCGTTCTCGGTGTTCACTGTGTCGGTAGGACGCGCGAGCCCGCGCTGCATGAGCGCCGCCGCATATAGCGGCTTGAGCGTCGACCCCGGCTCGAACGGCTCGCTCAACGCCGGATTGCCGAACGTCGGTTGCCCAACGCGGTTGCTCGCCATCGCGCGAATCTCGCCGTCCTCGGGATCGAGAATCACGATGTCGCCGCCCGTCGCATCCATCTTCGTGATCGCGTCGGACAATGCGCGCACGGAGATCTCCTGCAGCTCCTGATTGATCGTGAGCTGCACCGCATCGCCTTCCTCGGGCAGCACGTCGCTGTCGGCCGGGGAATCGAACCGGCGGCCGCGCGCGTCACGCGCGATCACGGCGTGTCCGTCGGTTCCCTTGAGCAACGAGTCGAGCGCCAACTCGAGACCCGCGCGCGCCGTGCCCGTGTCGTCCACCCAGCCCACGATGCGCCGCGTCGCCTCGCGCGGCGTGTAGACGCGATCCACCGTTGGGCGCGTGTACACGCCGCGCATCGATGCGAGCGACGCCGCGCTGGACGGCGAGTACGTGCCGGGGATGTCCACCCAGGCGCGACGCGCGTCGGTGGCGCGCGACACGTACGACGCCGGCACGCCCAACTGCGAGAGATCGCGCCCCGCGGCACGCCGGTCCTTGAGCTCGCGCGGCGAGACGCTGAGCCTGAGCATCTCCCGGCTCATGGCTAACGGAGCTCCGCTCACATCGTAGATCGCACCGCGAGGCGCCGGCAGCGTGGCCGACGCGAAGTGCTGCCGCTCTGCCCGCCGCGTCCACTGCTTGGCCTGGAAGAGCTGCACCTGCGCCGCGCGCACGACGATCGCGCCGGCGAACAACACCAGCGACAGATGGATGAGAGTGATGCGGCTCTGTCGAAACACGTTACGGCGCGGGTCTGGATCGCTGAAGGATGACGACCTGCGAGTCGTTGGGCACGCGCATGTCGAGCCGCCGCTCGACCAGCGGCGCCAGCACGCTCCGGCTCGACAGATTGCGCACATCGCTCTCGAGCTGAGCGCGCTCCGACTGCAGCTGCACACGTCGCTGCTCGAGCACCCGCAGCTCGCTCGACCGCGCGATGCCCGCCGTCCTCCGCCAGATGACGCCCGCGGCGATGAGAACGAAACCGAACAGTGCCAGCGCCACCCACGCGCGCCCGCGCGCGGCTACGCGGCGCTTTGCCATGCGCGGAGATGCGCGCTGCGCGCGCGGGGGTTGGCCTCCACCTCGGACTCGCTGGCCGACACCGCTTTGCGTGTGAGCGTCGTTCCCAGCGCCACTCCGCCGCACGTGCACACCGGCTGACGCGGCGGACACGTGCACGCCGTGCTCCACGCGCGAAATGCTTGCTTGACGATGCGGTCCTCGCCCGAGTGATACGCGATCACGACCATCACGCCGCCCGGCACGAGCCGATCGCGCAGCGACGGCAGCGCCCGCTCCAGTCCGCCGAGCTCGTCGTTCACGGCAATGCGCACCGCTTGAAAGAGACGCGCGAACACCGCCGGCCCCGTGCGCGGCGGCGCTCCAAGCGCACCGCGAATGGCGCCCACGAGATCGTCGCTCGTGGCGAACGGTCGCCGTTCGCGACGCCGCACGATTTCGCGCGCGAGACGTTGGGCGCGCGGCTCGTCGGCATAGTCTCGAAAGATGTGCGTGAGCGTGCGTTCGTCGGCCTCCTGCAACAGCGTGGCGGCATCGGCTCCGCCATCGTTCCCTCGCCCTTCCATGCGCATGTCCAGCACGGCTCCCTCTCGAAACGAGAAGCCACGCGCAATGTCGTCCAATTGGTGGGATGACACACCGAGATCCAGAAGAACGCCGTTGAATCGCGCGTTCGCAAGCGCGTCTACGTCATCGAGATCGGCGTAGTTCGCGGTGATCGCACGAAAGCGCCCTGCCGCCTCGAATGCCGCGAGTCGCTCGCGTGCCGCCGCCACCGCCTGCGGATCACGATCGATCCCGGTGACGCGCGCACCAGCCTCGAGCAATGCAAGCGTGTGCCCACCGCCGCCGAGCGTTCCATCGAGCACGTCGCTCGCACCGCGAAACAACTCGACGACTCGAGACGCCATCACCGGCGCGTGATAGTCGCTCGCCCACGCTCCTGTATTCGACACCGTCGGCAATGGCTCGCTCGGGGGACGCATTCTAGCGGCGAACGGCGCGCGGCGTCAAGGTCCTCCTAACGATAGCGCCCGCCGAACATCGGCGGGCGCATCGTGTGTGTCGGAGCATCGACTACTTGCAGTATTTCTTCACCTGCGCGTCGACTGCCGGTTGGTACTTTGGCAGGACACCCAGAAGTTGGCCCGCCGTCTTTGGATCGACAGATCCGCCTGCCTGCAAATTGATCTGCGCGTTGAGCAGTGCGTCCTGTCCGATTTTCCCGAGATCGCATTTCTTGTCCGTCTGATTCTGCCGAATCGCAATGTCGGCAATCCGGAAATACGACACGCCCAACAGGAACTTGGTCTGCGGACTCGGCGCGATGCTGTCGGCGGCCGACAACACGGCAACCGCGCGCTGGAACTCTGGCACGTCCGGCTTGTGGCCATTCGCCGTGTCGGCCTGGGCGGACTGGAACGCCGTGTTGCCCAACACCAACAGGAACTGGCCGACCGTGTTCTTGTCCTCGCCGTTGGCCATCGCTTGCTTGAGCGCCACCATCGCACTGTCAGGTTGCTTGAGATCCATCTCGGCCTGCGCTTTCCGCAAGAACACGTGCTCGGCCTTGGGATCGATCTTGATTGCCTGATTCGCAGCATCCACCGCCGCCTGCGTCTGACCCGCCAAGCGCTGCGTTTGCGCGTCGAGCGACCACAGCGCCGCGTCGTTCTTGAACTTGGCGACGCCCTTCGCCGTGGTCTCCGCTGCCTTCTGCGGCTGATTCGCCAGCGCATAGAGCGCGGCCTGACGAACGAAATAGGTGGTATCGGCTAGCGACGTGTCGGCCTGCACCATCTGCTCGCCCGTCGTCGCTGCCTCGGGGTAGTCCTTCGTGGCTTGGAGAATGAGCCACTTGAGGTGAATGAGCGTCGGATCGCCCGGGTTGTCTGCCACCGCTTGGATGATGATGGGCTTCGCGCGCTGTGCGCGGCCCGACGCCGCGATCTTCTGCGTCACGTCTTCAACCAAACGAAGATTCTTCGAATCCGCGGCGAGCTCGGCGGCCCACGTGTCGACAGCTTTGTCGAGCGCCGCGGTGTCCTTCTGCGCAGCAGGTGACGCGTCGTACTTCGCCTTGTACGCATCGGCAAGAAGTGCCAACGCCGGCTTGTTCTTGGGATCGATCTGCACCGCCTTCGACGTGACTGCAATCACGGAATCGGGCGACGCCTTGGCAGCGAGAAACGCGTTGCCCAGACAGACGCGCGAGATCGTGGATTGCGGATACGCGAGCACGGCGGCTCGTGCGGCCGTTATCGCGTCCTGCGGGGATCCGCCACGAAGGGCGTTCTCGCATTTCTGTTCGTCAGCCAACTGCTTGCGCGCTTCCTGCACTTCCTTGGACAGCTTGTCGACCAGGTCGCCAAGCTTGTTGCCCTCGAGATCGGGCAGCGGCTGCACCATGGTGTTATCTCTCGTCAGCACCATGCGCGTTTCGAGCTTGTACGTCTGGGCGTTCTTGGTGACGGTGCCCTCCATGTACTGGTCGGCGCGCAACTGCGTCGCGAGCAACTTGGACGTGATCGGATCGGGCGTGCTGTCGCAGCTGAATCCGGACGCCTTGAGATTGTCGCAGACGCTTTTCTGCGGAATCACGTAGAGATACTTGAGCGGGATGTCCGAAGTGAGCTTGTCAATGATCTGCCCGCTCACTTTCGGACCGAGTCCAGCTTCGTTTCCCCGGAACGGCGCCACCATCATGCGCGGCGTTCCTTCAGGGATCGGAACGCGCCGCGTGAGCTGCGCGGCAGCCGAAACCGGAGACCAGGCAAATGCGACCGCTACGATTCCCCACACGGCTGCGCTCGCCCTGTAAGTCATTGCCCTCACGTTCGCTACCCTCCGAGTGTTAATCTGATCCTACCCCGAACATCGCCGATGGGGTCCAAGCACAACAGTAAATGGGCGAAGAGGGACTCGAACCCCCGACATCCTGCGTGTAAGGCAGGCGCTCTAACCAACTGAGCTATTCGCCCCGGAACAGCCCGGGTTGCTGCCGGTAGGCAGGGTCCGCGTCACGCACACTTCGCGCCCCCCGCAGCCGAGGGCTGTAGAATGGAGCGTTGCTGCGCTGCTTTACTTGATGAGGATTGCCAGCGGAATGAGAACGCAGTAACCGATCACCAATAGAATCGGCGCGAGCGTAGTGCCACCGCGGACCAGATCGGCGTAACCAGCCGCCAAGCAGACCGCGGTGGCAATCCACCAGGCGTACGTGCGCGGTTTGGAAACACTCTCGACTTTTGCCATAGTCGCATAGTGTGAATCCGCTGCCGAACTATGTCAAGCGATAGTCGGCATCGCGTTACGCCGATGTCACGGTTCATCGCGTTCGGGATCGGCGGGTGGCTGCGGTTGTCCGGCTGCCAAGAGCGCGGTCAGCGCATCAGCGCGCGCGCGACGGTCAGCCTCTGCTTCCGCTTCGCGCAGCTCGTCCATGCGACGCCGATCGCGACGTCTCCGCATGACGTAGAGCGGCACGATGACAATGCCGATCAGGCCCAACGCGAGCGACATGTTCGCCATCACGGCGAGCGCGCCGTAGCGGCGCATCGTGTGATCGCGCCAGCGTTGCTCGAAGCCGTCTTCCGTAAGGCCGTACGCCCGGCGGATCGCCACATCCATGGATCCCGTCTGCTTCCAGTACTGGAAGAAGAGGGTGAGCCCGCGATCCTTGTCGAGCGACGCGAGCTCGGACACGGCGCGGTAGGCGAGTGCGTACGCGCCGTCGGCTTCGGATGCGCCGCCCTGAAATTCCGCGTCGAGCGAATCGAGCGACGGCACGCCGTGAAACACGAGTCCGACGCTCGTGGTGAGCACCGCGTCGCGATCCCATTCGCCGGCGGACACACTCGCGTAGCCCTCGTCGAACCAGCGCGGAGGCCGATCACCCATGTACTCGTGGAGCGCGAGGTGTGCGAGCTCGTGCCGCAGCACTCGCATGGGATCGCCGGCACCCGAGCCCGCGGCCGACCCCTGCATCACGATGCGCCGTTGGTCGGGAATCGCCACCGCGGCGCCCCACTCCGGCGCGCCGGTCCCTGCCCATTCACGAAATCGCCGATGATCGGGAGCGATCGCGATGAGGACGTGTTCCGTTGGGCGCGGCAATCCGGGGAACGTGTCGGTGGCGAGCGCGCGTGCGAGGACGGCGTGCGCGAGCGTCAGGTCCCTGGGGTAGGCGACGACGGTGAAGCGTCCATCGTCGAGGCGCAGCGGCGCCGGCACGGACTGCGACGACACCGGCGGCGCGTACGCGGCGAGCGCGCATGCGGCGAGCGCGCAGCCGACGGCCGCCGCGAGCGCAACGCGCGCTACCCGGTGCGCGCGGGCGTGCCTCCCTCGTCGATGTGCTTCAACATCTCGCCGCAACGCTTGCCCCATGGATTGAACTTGTTGGCGGCGAGTCCGGCGCGCCACGTCTCGAGCGCATCGTCGCGCTTGTTGTCGAACCAGAGCACGCGGCCCAGCTCGTAGTAGGCCTCGATCAGATTCGGACCGAGTGCGAGCGTCTTGCGGAAGAACGTCTGCGCGTCCTCGTACATCTCTCGTTCCGCATACACCAGACCGAGATAGAAGTGCGCGTACAGCGCGGCCTTGCGGTCGTTGTCGAGGCGAATGGCTTTCGACAGGTGCTCGATGGCTTCGCCGAAGATCTTCTTCTTGAGGCAGATGTAGCCGAGGTTGATGCGCGCGAGCGAATTGGTGGGCTGGCGCATGAGGACTTTCTGGAAGTTGAGCAGCGCCTCGTCGTATTTCTCCTGGAGCATCTGGGCCCAGCCCAACAGCGATTCGGTCTGCGGATCGTTAGGCGACAGCTCGAGCGCCTTGAGCAGCGCGCGCTCGGCGGCGTCGTGATCGCCTAACGAGATGAGGCTCCAGCCCTTTTCGAGATACGTGGATGCGCCGATGTGATCGGCCATCACGGGGCGCTCGCCGCCGAACGCCGGCGCGTTGGTCGCCTTGGCGCCCGTGCCGCCGCCGACCTGCTTCCACCGGTCCACGAGGCGCTTCACATCCTCGCGCAGCGTGCCGAGCTGGGCGATTTCCTGCTCGACCTCCTTGTAGAGGGCGATGATGTCCGCCTTGATCGCGTCCCGATCGGTGCCCGCATCGGGGGCGTCGAGGCGCGCTTCAATGGCCGTGTAGCGGGCGCGGAACGGTCGTCCGTCGACGTCAGCCATCCGACGATGCCCCTCCCTGGCTCGCGCGGTGCAGCTCGACGTGCTCGGTGGCCGTCAGCAGCCGCGTCATCTCGAGCAGAATGATCATGCGTCCCTCGCGGTGCACGAGTCCGCGCACGTATTCGGCCTTGAGTCCGCGGAAGAGCGGCGGCGGCGCCGAGAGCTGCGCGCCGTCGATGTTCACCACCTCGAGCACGGCGTCGACCATCGCGCCGAGCCATTCCTCGCCGGCGCGAAAGACGATGATGCGCACGCCGGTTTCGGGCCGGCCCGCATCGCCCAAGCCGAAGCGCCGGCGCAGATCGATCACCGGCACCACGTGCGACTCGTACTCGAGCACGCCTTCCATCCACGCCGGCAGGTTAGGCACCGGCATGGGTGTCACGTGCCGCAGCACGCGTTCGACGGTGAGGATGTCGGCGGCGAAATGCTCATCGCCGACGCGAAAGGTCACGACTTGTTGCTGCGAGGTTGCCGTCGTCATTCCGGTTCTCCCGTACGCGACGCGGCGCAGGCTTCGACCAACGCCGCGGCATCGACAATGCCCACCAGATCACCGCCCCGCCGCTCGACACCGAGGACCACGCCGGCGCCGGCCGCGCCCAGGGGTTGGTGCAAGCGCGTGCGATCCACCGTGATCACGTCTTCCACATCTTCGAGCGCGATGCCGATGGGCCGCTCCCCGCGCCGCACGATGAGCACGGCCGCGTGCGGCGTGGCCCTGGGCACGCCTAACGCAAGCTCGGGCGCGTATACCGGCACGTAGGCGCCGCGCACGGCGAACACGCCCAGCATGCCCGGCGTCATGTCGGGCACGCGCTCGAGCACCGGCATCTCGACCACCTCGAGCGCCGCCGACAATGGGAGCGCGAACAGTTCCCCGCCCTGGCGGAAGAGCAGCATCTCGGTGGCGGTCTCCGGCACGCCGGCGGTCATCGGACCTCCTCGGCGCGATCGCGGGCCACGAGGTCGGCGATCGCCGCCGGCAGCGCATCCAACGGTAAAATCCGGTCGACGCCGCCGCCTAACGCAGCCGCGTGCGGCATGCCGTAGATGATGGACGTCTCGCGGTCCTGGGCGAGCCCCGTGCCGCCGGCGTCGTGCACCGCGCGGAGGCCCGACGCGCCGTCACGCCCCATGCCGGTGAGCACCACGCCCACCGCGTGGGCGCCGAACACTTGAGCCACCGATTGGAACAACGGATCGGCCGACGGCCGCACGCCCCAGATGGTGGGCGACTCGTCGAGCACGATCGTCGGCGCACCGATGCCCTGCGCGCGCTCGACGCGCATGTGCCAGCCGCCCGGCGCGACGTACACGCGATTGGTGCGCACCACATCGCCGTGCGCCGCCTCGACCACCGGCACGTTGCTCTGCGCGTCGAGGCGCTCGGCGAGACTGCGGGTGAAACCCGACGGCATGTGCTGGACGACGAGCACCGCGGCGTCGAGATCGCGCGGGAAGCGCGGAATGATTTCCGCCAGCGCGCGCGGGCCGCCGGTGGACGCCGCGATCGCCACCGCGCGCGTCGCCGCGCCCACGGCGCGCGATTCCGGCGCGGCCGTGCGTTGGGCGGGCGCGTGCGGCTTGGCCAGCACTTCCACGCCGCGCAGGTTCACCTGGTCGGCGGCGCGCAACGCCTCGAGCAGCTGCTCGCGCACCGTGCCCAGGTCGAGGCTGATCGGCCCCGACGGCTTGCGCACGAAATCGACCGCGCCTAACTCGAGCGCGCGGATGGTGAGATCGCCCGCGTCGCCGGTGGCGGCGCCGCTCAGCATGATCACCGGCCGCGGCGCTTCGCTCATGATGTAGCCCAGGGCGCCGATGCCGTCGAGCTCGGGCATCTCGACGTCCATGGTGACGAGATCGGGGTTGAGCGAGTGCACCTTGCTGAGCGCGTCGCGTCCGTTGCGCGCGGTGCCCACCACGCGGAAGTCGCCGGCGCCGTCGACCATCTCGGCGACGAGCTTGCGCATGAACGCGCTGTCGTCCACCACCAGCACGGTGCGGGGCGCCTTAGAGAACGACATCGCCTTTCACCATGGAGCGCACCTGCACCTCGCCCGACTGGATGTCGAAGAACACGCTCCGGCCGTGGCCGCCGCCCACGTCTTCGCCCACGATGGGCAGCCGCGCCTTGCCTAACGCATCGCGGGTGGCGAGCAAATTGCGCTCGCCCATCTGGAGCCCGCCCGCCGGCATGAGCGCCGCGAACATGCTGGCGCCGCCGACGAGGCGCGCCGTGATGCGCGTCGGACGCGCGCCTAACCGCTGCATCTCCTCGAGCAGCAGCGGCACCGCCGACGCCGGGAACTTGGCGCGGTTCGACCGATCCTGCGCCAGCGACTCGCTCGGCAGCAGGATGTGCGCCAGGCCGCCGATCGTGCGATCGGCATCGTGCAGCACGATGGCGACGCACGAGCCGAGCCCGATCGTGGTCAGCATCGCGTCACCCTGGGCCGCGGCCGCATCGGCCACCTTCACGCGAATCTCCCTCACTGCCGCCGAAAGATGCGTTCGCGCGGCTCGACGCCCTGGAATCGGGCACGCGCGGGACCGAAGAGCGTCTCGACCTTGCCCAACACCAGAAACCCGCCCGGTGCGAGCGCCTCGTAGAACTTCTGGAACAACTTCTCCTGCGTGTCGCGATCGAAGTAGATGAGCACGTTGCGGCACGCAATGAGATGGATGTCGGGCGCCGGCGGTCCATCGCTCAACAGGTCGCGTTGCTCGAAGCGGACCAGCCGGCGCACGTCGTCGTGCACCAGGTGCGGCGACGTCGCCGAGAAGTAACGCTCGCGCAGCACCGGCGGCGTGTCGGCAAAGGCCGCTTCGACGTAGGCGCCGCGACGCGCCGCCGCCAGACTCGCCCGGTCGATGTCGGTGCCGATCACGGATATCCTGCCTAACCGGGACGATTCGCCCCGATCGACCACGTACCGGTGCATGAGGATGGCCAGCGAGTGCGCCTCCTCGCCCGACGCGCTGCCCGCGCTCCAGACGCGGAGCGTCGGATCGGGCAGCGCCCAGAGCGCCGGCACGCACGCCGTCTCGATGGCGCGGAACGTCTCCCAGTTGCGGAACAACTTGGTGACGTTGATCGTGAGCGCGTCCAGCAGCAACTCGTACTCGTGCGCATCGGCGTCGAGCACGCTCGCGTAATCGGTGTACGTGTGGACGCCGCGCGCGCGCATCCGCACCGCGATCCGGCGGCGCAGACACTTTTCCTTGTAGCTCGCGCAACCGAAGCCGCGCTCGCGCGCGATCTTCGCGGTGAGCGCCTCGAACTCGCGGTCCGTCACCGCGTCCGTCACGATGGCAGACTCCGCACGAGATCGAGGTTGGCGCGCAGGCTCTGATTGTCCGGATTGAGCGCCAGCGCGCGCTCCCAATAGGCCATCGCCTGGTCCTTCTCCTGCCACTTGTAGCGAATGTTGCCCAACTTGCAGTACACGTCGTCGCCTAACGCAGGGTTGAGCGTGATCGCGTGCTGGTAGGCTTCCAGCGCCTCGTCGTACCGGCCCGCGCCGTACAACGCGTCGCCCAGATTCTTGTGCAACTGCGGCAGCGCGCCGTTCTCGTGCAGACCGCGCTCCGCCGCCTGGCCCGCCGCGGCGAGATCGCCCCGCCGCTCGAACAACACCGCCAGCGTATTGCAGAGTACGGGCCCGCGCGGGTGCGCGGCCAGTCCCTCGGTCACGAGCGCCACCGCCCGATCGAGATCCTCGCGCAGCGCCGCCGCGAGCGCCGAGTAATGGAACCACGCCGGCGGCGGCACGCGCTTGCCGAACAATGCCCTCGCACTCGCCAGCGTCTCGTCCGCCTCGGCCAGGTCGCCGCGTTTGAGCGCCAGCACGCCTAACGAGATGCGGGTGCGCGGATCTTCCGTGCCGCCGCAGCGCGCCGCTTCGGCCAACGCCTCGCGCGCGTCCTCCTGGTGGCCCAGCCGCTCGAGCGCGTACGCCAGATTGTGGTAGACCGAGGCGCGAACACCCGGCTGCGCCGTCGCCTCACGCAGCGTCAGCACCGCCTCCGACCACCGGCCCTCGCGCATTGCGACCAGCGCGAGGAAGAACCGCGCCTGCACGTCGTTCTCCTGCAGCTCGACGACGCGGCGGAACTCGCGCGTCGCTTCTTCGTACATGCCGGTCTTGTAGAAAGCCGCGCCCAAATTGCGATGCTCTTCCACCCGCGCCTCGAGCGCCACCTCGTCCACCGGCTTCGACTTGCCGATGATGTGCAGGAAGCCCGCGGTCGCCAGTCCGTAGAGCGCCTTGCCGACCTCGAACTCGCCCGCGCCCGACACATCGATGAGCTCCGTCACGTCGCGGCGGCCATCGATCAGCGGCAGCAGCTGCTCCTGCAGCGGTGTCCACTGCGCCTCGCTCGCCGCGAGCCGTCCATCGTCCACCCCGAAGATGATGTCGAAGCTCGGCACCTTCTTCTCGATGAGACTCCACTCGTCGACCCGGCGCGCGCCCTCAAGCAGCAGCGACTCCGGATTGATCGACACCAGGAAATCGTGCTCGTCGGGCCGGATGTCGGCCTCGAAGCTGAACGTGCCCTGCGTCCACGTGAACAGGTAGTAGACGGCTTCTTCGATCTGGACGCGAATGTAGCGGTGCAGCTCCTCGCGCGAGAGGATCTTCTGCTCGATCAGGATTTCGCCTAACCGCTTGTGCCGGTGCTGCGTCCCCTGGATGTCGATCGCCGAGTCGAGCTCGGTTTGCGTGAGCACGGCCGCTTTGACCAGCATGTCGCCTAACCGGTCGCGCCGGTTGACGATCGACGCGTACGAGATGCGGCCGCGGTCGAAATAGATGTAGCCGAAGTTGCTGCGATCGGTGACGCTGAGACAGCCGGTCTTCTGTCCCATCGCCAG
>DATNAM010000014.1:0-5225 GCA_035572595.1 Gemmatimonadaceae bacterium | reverse complement strand
AGTCCGCCTCGCACAACCGTCTCTCACATCGATTGTCAAACAGCGTCAATTCTCTCTTTCTCGCTGTCGCGCACATAATCCGCGACAGCCGCTAATCATATGTTCGTATTACCCTCGCGTCAACCCCGTTGTGCGATCAATTTCGCACCGATCTGGCGAGGGGCGAGCAACTTACTGGCGATTTCTCGAGAGTTCAAGGGTTCTCGCACCGCGCTCGAATGAAATCACACTCACACTCACACCTCGCCCGCGCACGCGCGCGCACGACACCACGTCACGCACAACAACCGCGCGCTACCACACACTCCCATTCCGCATCTCATCCGTATCCGGCGCCGCGCGCACAACGAAAGCCTTGCCTAACGCTGGACCACCCCACCCAAACACCACCACCAAAGCAAACGGCTCCGACACACCATCGCCCGAGCCGTAACCACGCCACCGACGACGACACGCTTCACGTTTCCAATGCGCCCTGTAGGAATCGAACCTACAACCTAATGATTAAGAGTCATTTGCTCTGCCAATTGAGCTAAGGGCGCAAACTCCAACTCCGCCACGCGCCAGGGAGGACTCGAACCTCCGACCCACAGCTTAGAAGGCTGTTGCTCTATCCACCTGAGCTACTGGCGCTCGAACACACGTCCCTCACGCGCGGCGGCTTACTCCGTCCCATTCCTCCGTGACACGGGACGGCTGCCAGGTCGGGGCGACCGGATTTGAACCGGTGACCTCCTGCTCCCAAAGCAGGCGCGATACCAGGCTACGCTACGCCCCGAAATCACACTCCGCGCACCAGCCCGACGTTTCGTCTGTCAGTTGCGCGGAGCCTGAAAAACATAGCGCGAGCCCAACCGGCGGTCAACGCGCGGGTCAATCTCGCGCGAGCCACTCGGCGAGTTGGGCGAACGCCCGCCCGCGGTGACTCACCTGCTCTTTCTGCTCGCGCGTCGCTTGGGCGAACGTGACGCCCAGGTCGTCCGACAGAAAAAGCGGGTCGTACCCGAAGCCGCCGGTGCCGCGCGCCGCGTCCAGCACGCGGCCCGCGCTCTCGCCGCGGAACACCCGCTCGCCGTGCCCGTCGATGTACGCGGCGACGCACACGTAGCGCGCGCGCCGGTCGGCGATGCCGGCGAGCTCGCGCAGCATCTTGGCATTGTTGGCGGCGTCGAGCGCCCGGCCCGACAGGTCGGTGCGGCCACTCCAGCGCTTGGTGCGTACACCGGGGCGCCCGCCTAACGCGTGGACCTCGAGACCGGAGTCGTCGGCCACGGTCGGGCGGCGGCCGGCGCGCTCGAAGAAATAGCGTGCCTTGGCGAGCGCATTTTCCTCGAACGTCTCGAACTGCTCGAGGCGCTCTTCGTCGGCGGCGTTCTCGGGAACGCCGACGGCATCCAGCGTCACCGTCTGGATGCCGAGCGCTTGGAGCATGGGGAGGAGCTCGTGCAGCTTGCCCAAACTGCGCGTCGCCAGCACGAGCGGCGACGACCGGCCCGCGGTCATTGTCCTAACGCACGCGCCTGCGCGTCGAGCAGCGCGCGCACGCCTGCCGACGCGAGCTCCAGCAGTTGATCGAGCTCGCGGCGCTCGAACGTGGTGTGCTCGCCGGTGCCCTGCACTTCGACGAACCGTCCCTCGCTGGTCATCACCACATTCATGTCGACGCCGGCACGCACGTCCTCCGCGTACTCGAGATCGAGGCGCGGCTCGCCGTCGATGACGCCGACGCTCACGGCGGCGACGCGGCGCTTGATGGGCGACGCGGGGAGACGACCGCGCGCCACCAACCACGCGAACGCGTCGCACACGGCGACGCAGGCGCCGGTGACCGACGCCGTACGCGTGCCGCCGTCGGCCTGCAGCACATCGCAGTCGACCTTGAGCGTGACCTCGCCGAACCGAAAGTCATCCAGCATCGCGCGCAAGCTGCGGCCGATGAGTCGCTGAATCTCCTGCGTGCGCCCGCCAACCTGCGACCGCTCGCGCGACGTGCGCGTGTGCGTGGCGCGTGGCAGCATCGCGTACTCCGCGGTGAGCCAGCCTTCGCCGCGTCCTTTGCGCCAGCTCGGCACGCCCTCTTCGACGCTTGCCGTGCACAACACGCGCGTCGATCCGAAGGCGACGAGACAGGATCCTTCGGCGTACGGCGCGGCGCCGCGATCGAGCGTGACGAGGCGAAGGTCGTGCGGGCCGCGTCCGGTGCGCGGTGCGGGTGCGTCAGGTGGCGTCACGAAGCGATTGGATGGTGTTGGTGGTGGAGTGGCCGGCGGTGAGCGGCACGATCACGAGACGTCCGCCCCACCCTTCGACCTCTGCGCGCCCAACGACGTCGGCCGGCGCGTAGTCCCCGCCCTTGATGAGCACGTCGGGGCGCAAGGCTCGAATGATCGCGAGCGGGGTGTCTTGAGGGAAGATGACCACGGCATCGACGCACTCGAGCGCGGCGAGCACGTACGCGCGGTCCGACGACGAGCGGATCGGGCGACCCTCGCCTTTGAGACGACGCACGGATTCGTCGCTGTTGATGCCGACGATGAGCGCGTCGGCCGTCGCCCGCGCGGCGGTGAGCAAGTCGACGTGTCCGGGATGCAGCAGGTCGAACACGCCATTGGTGAACGCCACGCGGCCCGTCGCCGCGCCGCGCCACGCCACGGCCCCGCCTAACGACATGACCTTCGAGGCCGGTGCCCGTACGCTCAGAACGATTTCTCCGCGTGCGCCGTGAAATCGACTTCGCGGCCGTAGCCCGGCAGCACGATGGAGTCGGCGTACTGCGACCAGATGCTGATGGCGCGGTTGGTGCGGCGCAGATGAATGCGCTGCGCTTCGACGGGGAGGTCGAGCGAGTCGGCCTGCGTGCGCAGTCGTGTGATGATCGTATCATCCGGCGTACTGGCGGCGAACTTGATCTGCTGCGTGAACGCGTCCTGGAAGCGGTAGAAGCGCCAATACACCTGGCCGACGGCGTTGCCCACATACGCGAGCACGGCGACCAGCACGACCAGCGTGAGGCAGCCGACGGTGACGCGTCCCAAGCGCAGACCCGCGGGCCGCTTCACCATTGCGATTGCGCGCCCGCCACGACGTCGTTGACGATTTTCTGAATGGCTTCCTTCCGTCCCGCGGCTTCGTCGCGCTCGCTGTACGAACCGTCGCGCATCATGCCCTTCTGCGACCAGATGGAGCGACCGGTCGACTGATCGATGATGTCGACGTCGACGGTGATCTGCACCTTCCGTTGGGCAGAGTTCGATTGCGTCGGGTCGGCGCTGTAGGCGATCGGAATATCCGGTTCGTACTTGGTGATGGTGCCTTTCACCACGGCATCGGCCCTGTCCTCGGCCGCTTCGTGGAGGCCGAGTCGCGACTCGACGTCGTGCTTCATCTCGGTGTAGAGCTCGCTCTGGAGCGTCGCAACCGCGGTCTGATTGTCGAATGGCAGCACGGCGACGCTCTTGATGCGCGGCGGCAAGCCACCGCCGGCGAAGCCGTAGATGCACGCTCCCGTTAGGAGCGGAAGAAATACGAGCCACCAGCTACTGCCAGATCGACGCATCAAAGTTGGGAACAGTGTCAACACGAACCACCGACAGATCGAGCGATCGGTGGGCGCCCGTCCGTTCATACGTCACGTGACGACTGCCGTCACGGATGGTGCGCTCGCGGATGCGGCCGCCGTCGATGAGCTCGAGCCGGCGCAGCTCGTGACCGGCGAACGTGGCGCGCCATCGCGGATTGCGACCAATCTCGATGCGCAGCGTGTCGCCGTCAACGCGTGCGACGGTATCGGGCAAAGGCGGCACGGCGAAGCGGCCCAAGGTGGCCCAGATCATCGGGACGGGCGGCAGATAGTCGTGGACGCGCCCCTCGGACGGAACGGTGAGCGCATCGCCCACGAGGCGTGCGTAGCCGCCGCCCATTCCCTTGGACACAAAGAAATCCAAACGCACGGAGTCGGGCGGCGCGAGGCGCGCGGCACCGTCGCCTTTGGCGCGGTAGTCGCCGTCCGAGAACACCCAGTTGAACACGATCTTCTGATCCACGCGCGGCAGACTCGTGTCGGGGATACGGGCGGGCGTGATGTCGCCGGTGAGCGGCGTCGCTTTGGGCGCGCACGCACAGACGGCAAGCACTCCACCGAGTAGGACGAGCGAGCGTCGCATGGGCACTCTAAGGTATACCCGGCACGCTCCCGTGCGGCACGCCGAATCTGCGCGCGGTCACTTCGGTCGGACGCCGCTCAGACTGTCGCCCTGCACGATGGCGTCGAGCGCGGCGTATCCGGCGGTGACGTGTCCGAACACCGTGTAGCCGCCGTCCAGGTGCGGCTGCGGCGACAACGCGATGAAGTACTGGCTGCCGCCGGTGTCGGGTCCGCCCAACGCCATGCCGACGGCTCCGCGATCGTAGAGGCGTCGATTCAGCTCGTCGCGAATTGCGTAAGGCGGACCGCCGTTGCCGTCGCCGCGCGGGTCGCCGTCCTGCACGACGAAATCGGGGACGACGCGGTGAAAGGCGATGTGATCGTAGGTGCCGGCGCGCGCGAGCGCGAGAAAGTTGAACACGGTGAGCGGCGCATCGGCGGCATAGAGCTCGATGTCGACGGGGCCGCGGACGGTCTCGAGCACCGCGTGCGGGAGCGTGCCGGCGAGCGCGGGAATGACGAGCTCGCGCACTCGAGCTTCGTACCAGTCGAGCGGATGTACGTCGCTGGCCGATGAGCCGCCCCACGATGCGAAGAGCGGGCAGTCGCGAGCGGCGGCGCGCACGAGCGGTTGGTTGGGCGCGGGCACGGTGCGCAGCGCGGCTCGGAGCGAATCGCCGAAGGCCGCGCTGTCTCGCTTCCATGCGCTGGCGACATAGCGCACGAGCGCGATGCGCGCATCGTCGGTCGAGTCGGAGGCGGCACGGTGCCAGCCGGCCCAGACGCGCGGGAGCTCGGCGGCGGTGGCGTGTCCGGTGAGCGCGTCGACGGCGAGCGCGCGGACGTACGGATCGCGGTCCGTTAGGCCGAAGTACATGTATTGCCGCCGCCACGGATGCTCCTCGGCCGTGTCGGCGTGCGGGGCGAGCGCGCCGAAGCCGGCCTCGCGCACGCGCGGGTCGGGGTCGCGCGTGGCGGGGAGCGAGATCTGCCGCATGCGCTCCATGGAGGGCGCCGCCGCGCCGGCGTTGGCGACGGCGGCGCGATATCGCCAGTCGCCGTTGTGGGCCCACGAGTCGGG
>DATNAM010000013.1:0-19680 GCA_035572595.1 Gemmatimonadaceae bacterium | reverse complement strand
TTGACGGAGACCTTTCGCTCCGTCGCTCGATGACCGAATTTGGCATGGACGATTCCCGCACATTTTCGACTCGACGAGGCCTACGTGAACATCGATCGCCTGCTTTGTCCGCTCCGTCGCGCCACTGTGGCAATCGCAGTTCTCACCGTTGGGCATGCATCGTCGTTGCCGGCGCAGGTGACGACGCGCCAGCCGCCGGAACGCATCCGTAAGGAACCGCCGCGCGTCGCGGTGCCGCTCGGTCCTGCCAAGTATGTGAAAGGGGCGGGCACGATGTGGACGTTCGACGCGCCGCCCTACGAGTACTGGAAGCAGACCTACGGATTCACACCGGACTCGACGTGGCTCACGCACGTGCGTCTCGCCTCGGTGCGGTTGCCGGGATGCTCGGCGTCCTTCGTGTCGGCGCGCGGATTGGTGTTGACGAACCATCACTGCGCGCGGGCGTGCGTCGCGTCGGCGTCGCCGGCGGACACGAACTACAACACGACGGGATTTGTCGCGTCGTCGTTCGCCGACGAGCGCAAGTGTTCGACGCTGTACGTCGACCAACTGCAGTCGATCGAAGATGTGACGCAGCGGATTCGGGGCGCGGTCACCGCGAAAACCGCCGACGCACAGGTCGCGCAGCGCGACTCGGCGATCAACAGCGTGCAAACCGAGTGTCAGGCCGCCACGCACCTGCGGTGCGAGGTGGTGACGCTCTATCAGGGCGGGATGTATTCGCTCTACCGCTATCAGCGGTACACCGACGTTCGGCTCGTGATGGTGCCCGAGGAAGAAGCCGCGTTCTTCGGCGGCGATCCGGACAACTTCACGTATCCGCGATACGATCTCGACATGGCGCTGCTGCGCGTCTATCAGAACGACTCGCCGATGGTGGTCACCGACTATCTCAAGTGGAGCAAGTCGGGCGCGCGCGACGGCGATCTGGTATTCGTGACGGGGAATCCCGGCTCGACGGGCCGGTTGCTCACGCTCGCCCAAATGCAGTACCTGCGCGACGTGCAGTATCCGTTCACGCTCGGCGCGTTCGATCGAGTGATCGCGATGCTCAACACGCTGAGCGCGCAAAGCGCGCGCAACAAGCGCACGTACGAGAATCTCATCTTCAACATCCAGAACTCGAAGAAGGCGATTGGCGGGTATCGCGCGGGGTTGCTCGATTCGACGATCATGGCGCGGAAGGCGTCGTTCGAGCGCGATCTTCGGGCGCGTGTGGACGCCGATCCGGCGCTGCGGCCCAAGTACAGCAGCGCGTGGACCGAGATCGCGAACGCCGAGAAGCAACTGACGGCGATGGCGGCGAGCAACTATTACGGATTCAGCTTCAATCCGCCGTTCGGGTCGCAGCTGCTCAACTGGGCCGGCGGCCTGGTGCGCATTCCGGCCGAGAGTGCGTTAGGCGATGCCAAGCGGCTGCCGCAGTACCGTGGCGACGGGCTGGAGCGGATTCGCCAGTCGCTGCTGGTCGACCAGCCGGTGGACACGACGACCGAGCGGCTCGAGCTGACGTCGTTCCTCAAGGCGGTGCAGCAGGCCCTCCCGCCTAACGATCCGTACCGCGTGATCGTGTTGGGCGTGCGCGCGCCGGAAGACGTGGCGGCGTCGCTCATGGCGGGCACCACGCTGGCGTCGCTTTCCGCGCGCCAGGCGCTGGTGGACGGCGGCACGGCGGCGGTCGATACGTCGACCGATCCGATGATCGTGCTGGCGCGCAAGATTCTTCCGTTAGCCGATCGGGCGCAGATGGCGCAGGCGCGGCTCGACGACATCATCTCGGCGAGCGCGGACAAGGTGGGGCAGGCGTTGTTCGCGGTGTACAACACGAAGCTGCCGCCGGATGCGACGTTCACGCTGCGCATCACCGACGGCGTCGTGAAGGGCTATCCGTACAACGGCACGCTCGCGCCGTACAAGACGACCTTCTACGGCATGTTCGCGCACGCGTCGTCCTTCGACGACAAGCCGCCGTTCCATTTGCCGGACCGGTGGATGCAGCAGCGCGCCAAGATGGATCTCACGACGCCGCTCGATTTCGTGTCGACCAACGACATCATCGGCGGCAACTCGGGGAGCCCGGTGATCAACCGCGATGGCGAGCTGGTGGGCCTCATCTTCGACGGCAACATCGAGTCGCTGCCTAACCGGTTCATCTTCACCGACGACGCGGCGCGGTCGGTGAGCGTGTCGTCCCGGGCGATCATCGAAGCGCTCCGCAACGTGTACGAGTCGGCGCGGTTGGCGGACGAGCTCGAAGGAAAGTAAGACCGTACCGCATGGCGCAGCCGATCGCTCCCGTCGTTGCAGAGGGCCGCGCGCCGGCGGCGCCGGTGGTCATGACGCCCGCGCCTCGGTGGGTGGAATTCGCGCTGCTGTGCACCGTGGTGGCGGTCATGTTCGGCGTCGCGCGCGCCGCGGCCGAGTGGCGCGCGCCCTTGTCGCCCGGGTTCCGCATCTCGCTCTCGCCGGCGCGGCTGCCGTACTACGCGGCACTCTCGACGTTGCGCATGGTGCTCGCGTACATCGTGTCGCTCACGTTCTCGCTGGCGTACGCGCGATTCGCGGCGTCCAGCAAGGCGGCCGAGCGCGTGATGCTGCCGTTGCTCGACATTTTGCAGAGCATCCCGATTCTGTCGTTCATGCCGGGCGTGGTGCTCGGCTTGGTGGCACTGTTCCCCGGGCGAACGCTGGGACTCGAGCTCGCGGCGGTCATCCTCATTTTCACCAGCCAGGCGTGGAACCTCGCGTTCAGCTTTCATCAGTCGCTCATCACGATTCCGAGCGAGCTCACGGAAGCGTCGCGCATCTACCGCCTCGGCTTCTGGCGCAAGTTCACACGGCTCGAGCTGCCGTTCGGCGTCATCTCGCTCATCGCCAACAGCATGATGAGCTGGGCGGGCGGCTGGTTCTTTCTCATGGCGAGCGAGCAGTTCGCCGTGGGCGACGGCAGTCTGCGTCTCGCGGGACTTGGTTCGTATCTCGCGGCGGCGGCGGACGCGGGCAGCACGCGCGCGCTGGTGTTCGGGTTGCTGACGCTGGTCGTCGTGATCGTGCTGCTCGACCAGATTCTGTGGCGTCCGCTGTTGGCTTGGTCGGATCGATTCAAGTTCGAGAATGCGGGGAGCGACGCGCCATCGTCGCTCGTGCTGGATGCACTTCGCGGTTCGCGGCTAGTGGATGCACTGCGATCGCGCGTGCTCCGACCGGCGGCCCGGCGCATCGATCGTGCGTTGAGCGGCTCGCCCAACAGAATCGAGCCGGCGGTCGAGGCAGGCGTTCTAACGCCGGGCCGTCGGAACGCGCGACGGGCGGGATGGGTCGCCGGGTTTGCCGTGGTCGGGGCGATCGTATTGTGGGGCCTGGCGCTCGCGGCGCACACGCTGGCTGGCCTAACGCGCTCGGATTGGGGGCGCGTCGGCGTGAGCGCGGCGGCGACGCTCGGCCGCACGACCATCGCGCTCGTGGTGGCGGCGGCGTGGACGGTGCCGGCTGGTGTGGCGATCGGGACGAATCCCCGTTGGGCGAGGCGTCTCCAGCCGTTGGTGCAGATCACGGCGTCCATTCCGGCCACGGCCGTGTTCCCGGTTCTGTTGCTGGCGTTGCTCGCGATTCCGGGCGGTCTCAACGTGGCGGCGGTGGCGCTCATGCTGCTCGGCACGCAATGGTACGTGTTGTTCAACGTCATCGCCGGCGCGATGGCGATCCCGTCGGATCTCAAAGAAGCGGCGACGATGTATCACGTGGTGGGGTGGCGCCGCTGGAAGACGCTCATCCTTCCTGCCATCTTTCCGTATCTCGTGACCGGTATGATCACCGCCACGGGCGGTGCATGGAACGCGAGCATCGTGGCCGAGTACGTGACGTTCGCCGGACACACCACGAGCACCACGGGGTTGGGCGCGCTGATCGCGGCGGCGGCGGAGCACAGCAACTTTCCGCTGCTGCTCGCCGGGACGCTCGTGATGGCGGGCATCGTGATCATCATCAACCGGCTGTTGTGGCGTCGGCTGTACGGATACGCGGAAACGCGATTCCGGCTCGGCTGATTCGGGAACGGGGACCTTCGATGGCAACGACCACGCGCGCGCCCGCACCGAAACCGCCCGGCACGGTTTTGCTCGCCGCCGAAGGCGTGCGCAAATTCTTCAGCAACGACACGGCGCCGGTGCTCGAGCGCATCGATCTCGAGTTGCGGGAGAACGAATTCGTCGCGCTGCTCGGTCCGTCAGGGTCGGGGAAGTCGACGCTGCTGCGCATACTCGCCGGTCTGTTGCAGCCATCGGAGGGGCGCGTACTCGCCCACGGCGCGCCGCTGCACGGGCCTAACCGACAGGTCGCGATCGTCTTCCAGCAGTTCGCGTTGTTCCCGTGGCTCACGGTCTTTCAGAACGTGGAGTTAGGCCTGTTGGCGACCGACGTTCCGGAAGCCGAGCGTCGCGAGCGGGCGCTGCGGGCCATCGACCTGATCGGTCTGGACGGATTCGAGGAAGCGTTTCCGAAGGAGTTGTCGGGCGGCATGAAGCAGCGCGTCGGATTCGCGCGGGCGCTGGTGGTGCAGCCCGAAATCCTGTTCATGGACGAGCCGTTCTCCGCCCTCGACGTCCTGACGGCCGAAACGCTGCGCGGCGAGCTGCGCGACATGTGGTCGGACAGCGCGATGCCGACCAAGTCGGTGCTCATGGTGACGCACAACATCGACGAAGCGGTGTCGATGGCGGACCGGATTCTCGTGTTCGGCGCCAACCCGGGCCGTGTGCGGGTGGAGCTCAAAGGCCTTCGTGCGGCAGACCGGAAGGACAAGAGTGCGGCCCGCACGCGGCTGGTGGACGCGATCTATCAGGTGATCACGAATCCGGACGAGGACGCGGAGCAGTTGGTGGAGCAGTACATCACGCGCGCGCCGTCGCGCCAGCGCAGGAGGGTGGAGCCGTCACGCCCGCGGCGGTATCAGGCGCTGCCCGACGTGAGCATCGACGACCTGACGGGTTTCGTGCAGTATCTCTCGGGCATCGGGAATTCCGGTACGTTGACGGACCTGGCGCGCGACCTCCAGATGCGCGGCGAAGTGCTCATCCGCATCGCGGAGGCCACGGATCTCCTCGGCTTCGCGGACATCCAGGAGCGCTCCGTGTTCCTGACTCCGTTAGGCCAGCGGTTCGCGCCGCTCGAGCTCGACGCGCAGAAGACGTTGTTCCGGCACGCGGTGCTCGACCACCTGTCGCTGATGCGCGAGATCGTGCACCGGCTGGAGGCGAGCCCCTCCCATGAGCTGCGGGCCGAGGAGGTGCTGGCGGAGCTCGAGACGTCGTTCGCGCGCGCCGAGGCGCGGCGCCAATTCGAGACGCTGGTCGACTGGGGCCGGTACGCGGAGCTGGTCAGCTACGACGACGTGGAAGGCGAGCTGCGGCTGGACGAAGAGCACTACAATGCGTGATGCGCCCGTTGGGCGCGCGCGATGACCGACAACCCGGGAACGACCAATGCCTAACGAGACGGCGAAATGGCCGGCGTCGCGCCGGCTATTGCTGTTGAGCAACTCGCGTGATGTGGATGGCCGCGTGCTGGCGTACGCGCGTCCGGCGCTCGAGGAGGCGCTGGCCGGCGTGTCGCAGGCGGTGTTCGTGCCCTTCGCGGCCGTCTCGTTTTCTCTGGACGTGTACGCCGAGCGCGTGCACGAGATCTTCAGTCCGTTAGGCGTGGCGGTGGAGTCGGTCCATCACGCCGCCGATCCGGCGGCGGCGGTGCGGCGCGCCGGCGCGATCATCGTCGGCGGCGGCAACACCTTTCAACTGCTGCGCCGGCTGGCGGCATCCGGCCTGCTCGCCGTGATCCGCGAGCGCGTTCGGTTAGGCGTACCGTACATCGGCTGGAGCGCCGGCAGCGTGGTGGCGTGTCCCACCATCGCCACCACCAACGACATGCCCATCGCCGAGCCGCCGGGTTTGGGCGCGCTGGGCCTGGTGCCGTTCCAGATCAACGCGCACTACACCGACTTCCATCCCCCGGGCCATCAAGGCGAAACGCGCGCCGAGCGCATCGGCGAGTTTCTCGTGCTCCATCCGCGCGTGCCGGTGGTGGGGCTGCGCGAGGGCAGCGCGCTGCGCGTCTCCGGCAGCACGGTGGAGCTCACCGGGCGCACCCAGGGCGGCGCCGGCGCGCGCGTGTTCGTGCACGGCCGCGAAGCGGTAGACTTTCCGCCGGGCGCCGATCTCTCGTTCCTGCTCGCCGCGCCGGACGCGGCGGTGGAGGCGGTGCCGGCCTGCGGATGATCCACGCGCGTGTGGCGCTCTCGCTGCCGGGTGTCTACCTTGGCGCGGCCATGGCTGCGAGCGCGCTCGCGCCAAGGCATCGGTGACCGGGGTCTCACTTGCGGAGAGAACGGACGATGGCTCGTGGAATACGGATTGGCCTCGCGGCACTGGCGTGCGCCTTCGCGGCGGCGCGCAGCGCCCGCGCGCAGCGCGACAGCTCGCAGGCTCAGTTAGGCCTGGACCGCGTGGGCTCGTACCTCAGCTACACGACGGTCGAACACGCGCGGAACGGGTGGGAGCTCGGCGGCGACCTCGACTTCGGGTCCGTATTCACACCCAAGCTCCACCTGGTAGCCGAAGCCAACTACCTGAAGGCCGATCTCCATCGCTTCCAGCCGGGCGATGTGGCCATTCCGGGTTCGTTCCACGACTTCAGCGTGAGTATGGCCGCGCGCTACTCGGTGGCGCACGTCAACCGGTTCGAGCCGTATGTCGGCGCGGGCGTCGGCCTCCACTTTCTCGGCACCGACATTGCACGGTCTCAGCCGATACATGACGACTATACCGGCGCGAAACTGGGCGGCGAATACTTTCTCGGCGTCTCGTACGATCTCACGCATCGTTGGGCATTGTACGGCGAAGTGCGCCGGATGGAAGTACCGCCCGCGTCGCGCACCACGTACCGGCTGGGGTTCTTCGTGCGACTCTAGCACCGCGCGTGAGAGGGACACGCCATGAATCGCAGCGCCGTGATGCGCACCGATGTGGTCGTGGAGCTCGAGGATGCGCGACTCGACGCGCTCCTGAGCGTGCCGGCCGCTGCGCGCGGTGTGGTGCTGTTCGCGCACGGCAGCGGCAGCGGCCGCACGAGTCCGCGCAATGTGATGGTGGCGCATACGCTCGAGGACGCCGGGCTCGCGACGCTGCTCGTCGATTTGTTGACGGCCGACGAACAAGCGGACGATGCGCGCACGGGGCTGCTCCGCTTCGACATCGATCTGCTTGGCGCCCGCGTGTTAGGCGTGTCCGCGTGGCTGCGCGAGCGACCGATCTCCTCGGCGCTCGCGCTCGGCTATTTCGGTGCGAGCACCGGCGCCGCCGCGGCGCTCTACGGTGCATCACAGTTGCGTGAGACGTTCGCGGTGGTGTCGCGCGGCGGGCGTCCCGACCTGGCGCGCGACTGTCTCAAGGCCGTGCGCGCGCCAACGTTACTGATCGTCGGCGGCAATGACGTGCCGATTCTTCCGCTCAACGAGGAGGCGTGCCGCCTCCTCGGCCAGTCGGCGCAGATGGAAGTGATCCCGGGCGCGACGCACCTGTTCGAGGAGCCGGGGGCGCTCGAGCAGGTGGCGCATCTCTCGCGCGACTGGTTCATGAACCACCTGCCGCCGCCGTAGCAATGTTGTTCGCCGATCGTGCCGACGCGGGCCGCCAGTTGGCCGAGATGCTGGTGGCGCGGATGCCGGAGTTGGTGGACCAACGGCCGATCGTGTTAGGCATTCCGCGCGGCGGCGTGATCATCGGCCGGGAGGTCGCGCGCGCGCTCGGCGCGCCGCTCGACGTGATCGTCGCCCGCAAGTTAGGCGCGCCGGGCCACGAGGAGCTCGGGATCGGCGCCGTGGCGCCCGACGGCACGCGCGTGCTCGACCGCGACATCGTGGCCGCGTTATCGGTGACCGACGCCTACATCGAGAAGGTGACGCGCCGCGAACGCCAGGAGCTCGAGCGGCGCATGCGCCGGTTTCGCGGCGACCGTCCGCCGCCCGACCTCGCCGGCCGCGCCGTGATTCTGGCCGACGACGGGCTCGCCACCGGTGTGACCGCGCGCGCCGCGCTCGCGGCCGTCCAGCACGCGCGCCCCAAGACGCTGGTGTTTGCCGCGCCGGTGTGCTCGCGCGACGGGTGCGACGCGCTCACCGCGCAGGGGTACACGGTGGTGTGCGTGGAGAGTCCGGCCGATTTTCGCGGGGTGGGCGAGTGGTACGCCGACTTCGAGCAAGTGAGCGACGAGACCGTGGTGGCCGTGCTCGAGCGGGCCACCGGAGGTTCCGCCTAACGATCGAGCCTCCGCATACGGCGGCGAGGGTGCGCCGGTCAGCCCGCCGCCGGCTCCTGTTGCGTTAGGCAATGGAGCGTGCCCAGTCCCCACACCAGGTCCACCGCGTGGATGCCCACGACGGAGCGGCCCGGGAAGAGCGTCGCGAGCGTCGCCAGCGCCTCGCGATCGCGGCGGTCGTTGAAGGTCGGCACCAGCACCGTGTCGTTCGCCACGTAGAAATTGGCGTAGCTCGCCGGCAGCCGCTCGCCGTCCATCATCACCGCGCGCGGGAAGGGCACCGTCACGATGCGCATCCCGCCCGGCACGTGCCGCGCCGCCAGCTCGAGCCGCCGCCGGTTGTCCGCCGACGGTTCGTGGTTCGCGTCCGCCGGATCGTCCTCGTACGCCAGCACGATCGTATGGTCGTCGGTAAACCGCGCCACGTCGTCAATGTGCCCGTGCGTGTCGTCGCCGACGCAGCTCCTGCCTAACCAAATCGTGCGCTCGATTCCCAGGTACTCGTGGAACGCGCGCTCGTAGCCCGCGCGATCGAGCCCTGGATTGCGCACCTGCACCGGCGACAACAGCCATTCTTCGGTCACGAGCAGCACGCCCGCGCCGTTGGTCTCGATGCCGCCGCCTTCCAGTACTAACGGTGCCCCCGTGTCCGGCCGCACCGCGCGCCGGATCGGCAACCCGCCTAACTCCGCGATGCGGTCCGCCACCTGCGCGTCGCGCGCGTAGTTGTCGTACTTGGCCCACGCGTTGAATGCCCACCCCACCCATTCGATGCGGCCATCGCGCATCCGCACCGCGGTCGGCCCCGAGTCGCGCGTCCACACCCGATCCGTCGGCACGAGGTGCAGCCGCACCCGCTTCAGGTCGACATCATGCGCACCCAAGACGCGCCGCGCATTGTCGCGCACGTTCTCATTTGCGCACAGTATCTCGACCACTTCGCTCAGATGCAGCACCCGCACGATCTCCGCATAGACCCACGGAATCGTCTCGAACTTCCCCGGCCAGTCCGGCGCGTGGTGCGGCCAGGCGAGCCAGGTCGCACGGTGGCGGACCCACTCGGCAGGGAAGCGGCCGCCGGAGGCGGCCTGAGGGAAGCGGGCGTCGCCCTTGGGGAACGGGGAAAGGGGCGGCGGGAAGGTCATTGCGCGATGCAATGATTCGATGGCGTCAGCACGGTTTCGATCATCATCTCGCATTCTTACGTGCTTACGTTAGGCGAAACCAAGGTACACCCGACATGCGCATCCACGACTATCGCGATCTCATCGTCTGGCAAAAGTCGGTCGAACTTTCGGAACTCGCATATCGACTCGTCAAGGCCCTCCCTCCACACGAACGGTACGGCCTCTCCTCGCAGATCACACGCGCCGCAATTTCGGTCGCGTCCAATATCGCCGAAGGAAACGCCTTCCCACGCCGCTCCCACTACATCTATTACGTCGACCTCGCTCGCGGCTCCCTCTACGAACTCGCCACACAGCTCGAAATCGCCACCCGCCTAACGTATGTCACCCGTGCCGACGCCTCGACCGCCTTCTCGCTCATCGACTCGATCAGCCGGATGCTCCTCCGCCTCCGCACCCGTCTCCGCACCAGCGCACCGAGCCCCGCCACCGGCCCCTTTCCCCGTTCCCCAGGGGCGAAGCCCGCTTCCCCAAGGGCGCCCTCGGCGCCCGCTTCCCTCACCCCAAATATCGCTCCGTGATCGCCCCATACGCGTCAATCCGCCTGTCCCGCAAAAACGGCCAATTCCTCCTCGTGTACTCGATCTTCTTCGGGTCACACTCGGCGATCAATATGGCGGGAGATGTACCGGCCTCCACAACCAGCTGGCCGAATGGATCACACACAAACGAATGACCAAAAAACTCCAGGCCGTCCGTCCCCGGCTCAGCTTCGAACCCCACACGATTCACGGCGGCAACGTACACGCCGTTCGCAATCGCATGCGCTCGCTGCGCCGTGCGCCACGCGTCAGCCTGCACGACACCCCACTCCTCCTTCTCCTTTGGGTGCCAACCGATCGCCGTCGGGTACAACAGAATCTCAGCCCCCATCAAACTCGTGATCCGCGCGGCCTCCGGATACCACTGGTCCCAGCAAATCAACACGCCGATCGTCGCGAAACGCGTGCGAAATACCCGAAAGCCCGATGCCGGACGCGCTTCATCGTGCTGATAAATCTCGCCCGGCGTGAAATAGTACTTCTCGTGATACAACGGGTCGTCCGGAATGTGCATCTTGCGATACACACCCAACAACGTGCCGTCGGCGTCGATCACGGCTGCGGAGTTGTGGTACAGCCCGGGGCCGCGCTTCTCGAATATCGGCACCACGATCACAATGCCTAACTCGCGCGCCATCCGCTGCATCCGCTCCACCGTCGCCCCGGGGATCGGCTCGGCGAGGTCGAATCGCTCGGCGTCTGTCACCTTGCAGAAATACGGTGCGTTGAAAAGCTCCTGCAGACAGATGATCTGCGCTCCACCCGCAGCCGCCTCCCGAATGCCATGCTCGGCCGCCTCCACAGTCTCAGCGGCGCTCGCGGATACCGCCTGCTGGATCAGTCCAACCTTGAACACGGGATTTGCCATGGACGAAATGTAAGAGCGAGAGAAGCGCTACTCTTTGAGCCGCCGCAACGAACCGGCAATCGCTTCGAACGCCAGTGCAGGCGTCAGTCGCGCACGCCGCTCGATCACCGGCGGCCCACACACAGCAATCACGACGTCCATCACATTGGTTGCGGTGAGCTCCGTGCGCAAAAGCGCATCGGCAGCGTCTAGCGATGGATACGAATCGTGATGCGCGAGATCGCGAGCCGGATCGCGGCCCGCACGCTCGATCGTGCGCCACGTGTCGCGCGTCACGATCGCACCGGCCGCATCCGTGTCGCCGTCGCGCCCGTCCGTCCCCGCCGCCAACAACGCTGCACCCGACAAGCCCGCCGTCGCCGCAAACTCGCGCGCCGCCGAAAGCGCGAGCTCCTGACACCGCCCGCCCCGACCGTGCTCGATGCCAAGCGTCACGGTCGTCTCTCCCCCCCATATGAGACAGGTGCGCCCCGTTCTTCCGGACAGGGACGATGCATCCGCCCCGCAATAGCTTCCCAACGTCGCGATGAGCCGGCGGCCGATGATGACCGCTTCTCCGGCAAGCGCAGTGCCCAACACACGCGGCTCATAGCCGAATGCGCGGGCGCGCGCCTCGATCGCTTCGAGCGCGACACGATTGCTGGCGATGATGCGCCTTTCGATGTGCGCAAAGGCTGCGTCGCCGGCTTTCGGTGTCTCCAACGATGGATCACGCTCGGCGCCGCCGACGGAGCGCTTCATGGAGAGTGGAAGCTCCTCCCACAACCCGGCGGCGTCGAGCATTTGATGGATTTGCGCGGCGGTGCTCGGATCGGGAACGCATGGTCCCGATCCGATCGCCGCCAGATCGTCTCCGATCACGTCGGACACGATGTAGTTGCGGACGCGCGCGGGCGCGAGAGCCACGGCCAGACGACCCGCGCCCCATCGGGAGAACCGCTTGCGTATGAGATTCATCTGCGCGATGTCGAGCCCTGCGCCTAACAACCGGCCGTACAGCTCGAACAACTCATCGGGCCGGATGTGCCCCTCGGGAGCCGCGGTCAGACTCGTCGCACCCCCCGAGAGCAACACCCACACCTCGTCGCCCTCGCGCACACGGCTCGCCACCGCGGCGATCCGCGCCGCCGCCTCGAGCGACCGCGCGCCCGGCACCGGATGGTCGCCCACGCGCACGTCGATCGCCGGATGCGGCGACGCCGCATCGTTAGGCGCGACGATCACGCCACCCGCCGGCGCACAGCCCCACTCCGCGAGCACCGCCGCCGCCGTCTGCGCCATCGGATGCGCCGCCTTGCCGATCGCGATGATCCACACACGCCGCCCGCGCTCCGCGATCGGAATCGTCTCGAGTGCCAAACGCAACGCCGCACCCGGGGCAACGGCCTGCACCGCAGCCCAATACAATGCCGTGAGCGCGCTCCGCGCATCCTGCGGCGTCTCCACGGACGCCGATCGATCCATCGGTGGTTTCACGCTTCCAATGATCGCGTATCGACGCGCGCCGCGCGAGTGCGCGCACACGCCACGCGACCATCACGCGACTTTCATCACTCAGCGCGAGGACTGACCATGCCCGGACGCAATGCCTTGTTCGTTCCCGGTCCCACGAACACCCCCGACCGGATCCTGCGCGCGATGCACCGGGCGATGGAGGACCATCGGTCGTCGTCGTTCCCCACGCTCACGCGCCCCCTCCTCGCCGATCTCCGTCGCGTTTTCAAGACGGAGGACGGCCAGTGTTTCGTCTTCCCCGCCACCGGCACCGGCATGTGGGAGACCGCGCTCGTCAACACACTCTCACCGGGCGATCGCGTCCTCGCCTCGCGCTACGGACAGTTCGGCCACCTCTTCATCGATTGCGCCCAACGACTCGGCCTGCGCGTCGACATCCAGGACGAGGAATGGGGCACCGGCGCGAACCCGGATCGCATCGAGGAGGCGCTGCGCGCCGACACCGCGCACGAGATCCAAGGCGTGCTCGTCGTGCACAACGAGACGGCGACCGGCGTCACCAGCGACATCGCTGCCGTACGACACGCCATCGACGCCGCACGGCATCCGGCGCTGCTGTACGTGGACACGGTGAGCGGCCTCGTGAGCCTGCCGTTCGAGATGGATGCCTGGGGCGTCGACGCGGCAATCACCGGCTCTCAGAAAGGATTCATGCTGCCCGCCGGACTCGGCCTGTTAGGCATGAGCCGCAAAGCGCTCGCCCGCCGAGCATCGGCGCGCTGCCCGCGCGTGTTCTTCGATCTGGGCGACATGATCGCCGCTAACGCCAGCGGCTACTTCCCCTACACGCCGTCGGTGCCCCTCCTGTACGGGCTCCGCGAATCGCTGGATATCATCGCCGAGGAAGGGCTCGATGCCATCCACGCCCGTCATCATCGCCTGGCCGAAGGATGCCGGGCCGCCGTGAGGGCGTGGGGATTGGCGCTGTGCGCGAGGGAGCCGCGTTGGGCCTCCGACACCGTGAGCGCGGTGATGGTGCCCGCCGGCATCGACGGCGCGGACGTGATCGACGTCGCCTACCGGCGCTACGATCTTGCGTTAGGCGCAGGGCTGGGCAAGATGGCGGGCAAGCTCTTCCGCATCGGCCACCTGGGCGACCTCAACGAGCTGATGCTGCTGGGCGCGCTGGCCGGGGTCGAGATGGCGATGCGCGACGTCGGCATCCCGGTTACGTTAGGCAGCGGCGTGGCGGCGGCGCAGGAGCATTTCCGCGCCGGCGCGGCGCCGCTCCCGCCGCGCGCGGGCGCCGGCTCGCCCGATGCGCAGCCGCGCGCCGCCGGCACGGCGCGCGAACGCGCGGCGGTGGCGCGATGAGCCACACCCGCCACGATCCCGCGCCGGCACGTCTGCAGCGCAGCGAGCTCGCGGTCCCCGGCTCGCGGCCCGAGTTGTTCGCCAAGGCCGCGGCGGGCCCCGCCGACTACGTGTTTCTCGATCTCGAGGACGCCGTCGCGCCGCCGGACAAGGAACGCGCGCGAGAGAACCTGATCGCCGGTCTGTTAGGCATCGATTGGCGCGCCCTGGGCAAGACGGTGTCCGTGCGCGTGAACGGCATCGATACGCACTACATGTATCGCGACCTGGTCGATGTGGTCGAACGCGCCGGGCACCGCATCGACACGATCCTCGTGCCGAAGGTGGGCGTCCCGGCCGATGTGTACTTGGTGGATGCGCTGCTGACGCAGATCGAGCACGCGGTCCGGATCCCGCGCCGCATCGGCATCGAGGTGCTCATCGAGACTGCGTTAGGCATGGCGAACGTGGAGGCGATCGCGGCGGCGAGCCCGCGCCTCGAAGCCATGCACTTCGGCGTCGCCGACTACGCCGCGAGCGTCCGCGCGCGCACGACGAGCATCGGCGGCCTCAACCCGGACTACCCGGGCGACCAGTGGCACTATGGCATTTCCCGCATGGTGGTGGCGTGCCGGGCGTACGGCCTCCGCGCGATCGACGGGCCGTTCGGCGATTTCAAGGATCCCGATGGCTACGCCGCCGCCGCGCGCCGGGCGGCCGCGTTAGGCTGCGAAGGAAAATGGGCCATCCACCCCACCCAGATCGAGATCGCCAACGACGTATTCACGCCGTCGGACGCGGAAGTCACCCGCGCCCGGCGCATTCTCGACGCGATCGTCGAAGCCGAAGCCCAGGGACGCGGCGCGGCCCAACTGGACGGCCGGATGATCGATGCGGCGTCGGCGCGCATGGCGCAGAACATCGTCGCGCTCGCGGAGTCGATGCATGGCAACGAAGCCCGGGCGGCGGTGCCCGGTTGATCGCCGAATAGCCCCTTGGAGACAGGCGTTCCACTCATCTTACTCACTGCGGCGGGACCCATGGACATCCACGAATACCAGGCCAAGGAGCTGCTCGCCAACTTCGGCGTCCCCGTGCCAAGGGGCGGCGTGGCGTACACGGCGGAGCAGGCCATGTTTCGCGCCGAGGAAATCGGGGGGTCGCGGTGGGTGGTCAAGGCGCAGATACACTCGGGCGCGCGCGGCCGCGCCGGCGGCGTGAAGGTGTGCGAGAGCGAGCACGAGGTGCGCGTCGCCGCCGGCGAGCTGTTAGGCAAACGGCTCGTGACGCACCAGACCGGTCCGTCGGGCAAGGTGGTGCATCGGCTCTACATCGAGGAGGCAGTGTCGATCGCGCGCGAGATCTACCTTGGCCTCGTGCTCGACCGGCGCGAGGAGCGGGTGTGCGTGGTCGCGGCGCCGCAAGGTGGAATGGAAATCGAGGAGATCGCGCGCGACACGCCCGGCAGCATCATGCGCGAAGTGATCGAGCCCGCCGTCGGCATGCAACCTTTTCAGGCGCGGCAGCTCGCCTTCGGGCTCGGCTTTCGTGCGTCGGAGGTGAATCAGGCTGTCAAAGCGATCATCGGCGCGTACAAGGCATTTCGCGATCTCGATGCGACCATGGTGGAGATCAATCCGCTCGCCCTCACATCCAGCGGCAAGGTATTGGCGCTCGACGCCAAGATGACGTTCGACGACAACGCCCTCTTCCGGCGGCCTAACGTGAGCGAGCTGCGCGACTACGCCGAAGAAGACCCGCGCGACGCCGAGGCGTCGAAGTACGGGCTGAGCTACATCGCGCTCGAGGGGTCGATCGGCTGCATCGTGAACGGCGCCGGCCTGGCCATGGCGACAATGGACATGATCAAGCACGCGGGTGGGGAGCCGGCGAATTTTCTCGACATCGGCGGCGGCGCGTCTCCCGAGCGCGTGGCGGCGGCGTTCCGGTTGGTGCTGTCCGATCCGCGCGTGCGCGTGGTGCTCGTGAACATCTTTGCCGGCATCAACCGGTGCGATTGGGTCGCGCAGGGCATCGTGCAGGCGGCCGGTTCGTTGGACGCGCCGGTGCCGATCGTCGTGCGGCTGGCGGGGACCAACGTCGAGGAGGGCCGGCGTATCTTGCGCGAGAGCGGCCTGCACATCGTCGCCGCATCCGACCTCGCGGACGCGGCGCAGAAGGCGGTGGTCGCGCTCGACCGCGGCCTTCGTGCGCAGCCTAACGGAGTGACCAGAGGAGCGGCCTGATGAGTATTCTCATCGACGAAACGACCGCCGTGATCTTTCAGGGATTCACGGGCGACAAGGCGACCTTCCACGCCCGCGAGGCGCTCGCCTACGGCACGCGGCTGGTGGGCGGTGTGACGCCGGGGAAGGGCGGCACGCGGCACTTGGGGCTGCCGGTGTTCGACACCGTGAAGGCCGCGGTGCGAGCAACCGGTGCCACCGCGAGCGGGATTTTCGTGCCGGCGCCGTTCTGCGCCGACGCGATCATGGAAGCGGCGGACGCGGGCGTGCGCCTCATCGTCTGCATCACCGACGGCATCCCGGCGCAGGACATGATCCGCGTGAAACGCTACATGCGCCGATACCCGCGCGAGCGAAAGCCGGTGCTCATCGGGCCCAACTGCGCCGGCGTGATCAGCGCCGGGCGCGCGATGATCGGCATCATGCCCGGGCACATCTACACCCGCGGCCGCGTCGGCATCGTGTCGCGCTCCGGTACGTTAGGCTACGAGGCCGCCGCGCAGATGCAGGCCCTCGGGTTAGGCGTCACCACCAGCGTCGGCATCGGCGGCGATCCGATCAACGGCAGCTCGTTCGTCGACATCCTCGCCCGATTCGAGGAAGACGATGACACCGACGCGGTGATGATGATCGGCGAGATCGGCGGCCCGCAGGAAACGGAGGCGTCGTTGTTCGTGCGCGATCACATGTCGAAGCCGGTGGTCGGGTACGTGGCTGGACTGACGGCGCCGGCGGGGCGTCGCATGGGCCACGCGGGTGCGATCATCAGCGCGTTCGGCGACAGCGCGGCCGAGAAGGCCGAGATCATGCGGGCGTCGGGCCTGGTGGTGGCGCCGAGTCCGGCGGAGTTAGGCGCGGCGATGGCGCTGGCGCTCACCCGCGAGGGGGCGGCGGCCATGGCGGTGCGCGCATGAGCAGCCGCCCAACCGTGGTCGTCACCCGCCGGCTGCCGGGGGCGGTCGAGGATCGTCTGCGCACGCTGTTCGACGCGCGGCTCAATACCGCGGACGCGCCGCTCGACGACGCGGCCCTGGCCGGCGCGATGCGCGACGCCGATGCGCTCCTGCCCACCGTCACCGACCGCATTACCGCCGGTCTGTTAGGCGCGCCCGGCCGCCGCGTCCGCATCGTGTCCAACTTCGGCGTCGGATTCAACAACATCGACGTCGCCGCGGCGAAGGCGGCCGGCGTAGTGGTGACCAACACGCCCGACGTGCTCACCGACGACACCGCCGACCTCGCGATCACGCTCATGCTGATGGTGGCGCGGCGCACGAGCGAGGGCGAGCGTCTCGTGCGCGCGTCGAGCTGGACCGGCTGGCGGCCGACGCAGATGCTGGGCACGCGCGTCACCGGGAAAACGCTCGGGCTGATCGGCTTCGGCCGGATCGGCCGCGCGGTGGCGGCGCGCGCGCACGGCGGATTCCGCATGCGCGTGCTGTGGCACGACCCGTTCGCGCAGGCGGCTGGCGATGTCCCGTTAGGCACCGAGCGGCGCGGCTCGATCGAGGATGTGCTGCGCGAGAGCGACTTCGTGTCCCTCCACTGTCCGGCCACGCCCGACACCCGCCACCTGATGAACGCCGAGCGCCTCGCGGCCATGCGCCCTCACGCGTTCCTCATCAACACGGCCCGCGGCGACGTGGTGGATGAGGCGGCGCTCGTGCGCGCCTTGAGCGAGCGGACCATTGCCGGCGCGGCGCTCGACGTGTTCGAGCGCGAGCCGGTGGTCTCGCGCGAGCTCCTCGCGATGGAGAACGTGGTGCTGCTGCCGCATCTGGGGAGCGCCACCGAAGAGACGCGCGTCGCGATGGGCAACCGTGCGGTCGACAATCTGACGGCGTTTTTCGGCGGCGGCGCGCCGCGCGACCGGGTGGCGTGATGTCGGCGCCGGTGCGTCCGCTCCTGATGCAACGCGTGCCCGTTCCCGCGGGCGCGACGGCAATGGAGCTGCCCGAGGCGCCATCGGACGCCGAGTCGCTGCTCGTGGCGCTCTTGTCCGATGTGGTCAGTGCACGCGCGCCCGACGCCGCCGGCGCGTTGGGCGGCGCGCGGATCGATCGCGCCGGAACGCCGGCGGCAATCGGCCGCTCGCTCCAAGCGTTAGGCATGTGGGCCCAACTGGTGAGCATCGCCGAGCTCCACGATGCGATGCGGGCACGCCGGCGTGTGGAGATCGAGCGCGGCGAGTCGCATCTGGCGGGTACGTTCGCGCACGTGTTGACCGCGTGGCGAGAATCGGGTGGGTCGGTGTCCGACGTGCGCGATCTGCTCGCCAGGCTCCGCGTTACGCCCACCATCACCGCGCATCCCACGGAGGCCAAGCGCGTCACGGTGCTCGAGAAGCATCGCAACATCTACCGTGCGCTGGTCGAGCTCGATACCGTCGCGTGGCCGGCGGCCGAGCGCGACCGGCGCGTGAGCGCGCTGCGCGACGAGATCGACTTGCTGTGGATGACGGGCGAACTTCGGCTCGAGCGCCCGACGGTGGCCCACGAGGTCGCGTGGGGCATCCATTTCTTCGACGACACGCTCTTCGACGCGCTCGGCGCCGTGCATGGGGCGCTCGAGCACGCCGTGGCGGATGCGTTTCCCGGCGCGGTGCTCGATGTGCCGGTGGTGCTCGAGTTCGGGTCGTGGATCGGCGGCGATCGCGACGGCAATCCCAACGTCACGCCCGCGGTCACGCGGCACGCCGTCGACGCGTATCGCCGGGCGTGTCTGCGGCGGTTTCGCGCCCGCCTAACCGAGCTGATCCAAGCATTGAGCATCGCCGAGCGTTCGGTCGCCGTGCCGGCGTGGTTTGGCGCCGCGGTCGAGAAGGCGGCGTTGCGTTCCGGGGGTGCGTCGCGCGTCGAGGCGCGGAATCCGGGCGAGGTATTTCGCCAGTGGATCGCGTGTATGCAGGACCGTCTCGCGGCCACCGCCGGCGAGGCGTCGCATGCGCCGCCGTACGCGGCGGCGGACGAGCTGGTCGCCGATCTCCGGCACCTCGAGCGCGCGCTCGCCGAGGCGCGGTGCGGACGCATCGCGTCGCGATTGGTGGCGCCCGTGCGGCGCGAGGTGGAGGCGTTCCGGTTTTCGCTGGTGCGGTTGGACGTACGCGATCACGCGCGGCGTCTCGGGCCCGCGGTCGAGGCGCTGCGCGGGCGGTTGGGGCGCGGCATTGCGTCCGTGCACGGCGACGATGCATCGTGGCTTCGTGCCGCGCTCGCGGTGCCGCGCGCCACGCCGGCCGCCGGCGAGCCGGAGCCGCCTAACGATGCGCTCGAGGTCTTCCGCGAGATCCGTGCATCGCGCGCGCACGCCGACCGGCGCGCGTTCGGGAGCTACGTGATCAGCGGCACCGAGGGCGTGCGCGACGTGCTCGCCGCCTACCTGCTGGCCAAGGAAGCGGGGCTGTTCGTGGACGACGCCGGCATCGAGAGCTGCACGATCCCGGTGGTCCCGCTGTTCGAGACGATCGATGATCTGCGGCGCGCGCCGGCGGTGATGCGCGAGCTGTTCGGCGTTCCGGTGGTAAAGCGCAGCATCCGCGCGTTAGGCGGAGTGCAGGAAGTGATGATCGGCTACTCCGATTCCAACAAGGACGGCGGTTTTCTCACGTCCAACTGGGAGCTCTACAAAGCGCAGACCCGGCTCGCCCGTGTGGCCGCCGAGTGCGGCGTTGGGATCTCGTTCTTCCACGGCCGCGGGGGCTCGGTGAGCCGCGGCGGCGC
>DATNAM010000012.1:0-9690 GCA_035572595.1 Gemmatimonadaceae bacterium | reverse complement strand
CCACTTCGCGTCCAGCTCGTTAGGCTTGAGGCGCAGCGCCTTGCGGTAGGCATCGAGCGCCGACTGGTACGCCTGCGACTTGTCCGTCCCCGCGGCCGCCTTCGCGCGCTGCAGGTAGCCGAGTCCGAGGTTGAAGAGGGCGCGATAGCGCAGATCGGCATCGTCGGCGATCTGCGCCGCATGTTCGAGCGCCGTCATCGCCTGGTCGCGCTGTCCGGCGGCGAGGAGCGCCGTGCCGAAATTGTATTCGAGACGCGCATCCTGCTTCCCGGTGCGCAACGCTTCCGCGTATGCCATCGCGGCTTCCTTGTAGCGTCCCTCGCGGAAGAGCCGGTCGCCGTCGGACCCCCGACCGCCCGGGCCTTCGGCGCGCGCCACGTGCGGCGCGCCTAACGCAACGATGAGCAGCACCGCGGCGGCGATGCGTGCCGCCGACCCCGGCGACGCGTGCGCGCGCCGTGGACGACGCTCGGCCAGCAGCGTGTCGGCGAGCACGAGGAGAATCGCCGGAATCAAAAAGAGCTGGAATCGCGGGCGGCGCTCCCGGCCCGTCGGCGTGGCGCGGCCTTCACGCCGCAGCGTCGCCAGAGCCCGCCGGATGCGCGCGGCCTTGTCGGTCGCCTGCGCTTCGATGAACGTGCCGTGCGCCGCCTGCGCCGCCGCTTGGAGCATCTCGGGTGTGTAGTGCGTGATCACGATGTGGCCCGCCTGATCCTTCTTCTGAGTAATACCCTGCGGACCCGCTACCGGTATGGTAGTTCCGTTGGTCGTGCCAAAACCAACCGTGATCACCGCGATCCCCGAGTCGGCTGCCGCCTTCGCGGCGGCCACCACGTCATCCAGTGACTCGAACGATTCGCCGTCGCTCATCACGATCAGCGCGCGGTCGCTCGTCGTCGGCGTCGCCAGCAGCAGATCGGTGCCCTGCGCGATCGCGCGCGACATCGACGTCCCCGCCTCACCGACCACGGTCGGGTCGAGGTTGTCGAGGTACAGATCGAGCGCGCCCTGGTCGACGGTGAGCGGTGTCAGGATGTAGCTCCGGCCGGCGAACGCCACGAGGCCAAACCGGTCGCCGCCGGAGAGCGCGAGCAAGCGGCGCGCTTCCTCCTTCATGTTTTCAAGACGACTCGGATGGGCGTCGGTCGCGAGCATTGAGAGCGACGCATCCATTGCGAGCACGATGTCGACGCCGCTGCCGCGTTCGACGGTGCGCTCCGTTCCCCATCGCGGGCCGGCCAGCGCGACGCCCGCGAATGCCGCCGCGAGTCCGATGAGCGTGGCGCGGCGCCAGGGCGAGCGATCGATGGCCGGCGGCAGCAAGCGATCGATCACCGTGGACGACGCGAGCCGCCGGAGCCGCGTGCGCCTCCGCCGGTAGGCCCCAATGATCAGCAGCACCACCAACAACACCAGGATCGGCGTCGCCGCGAGGATCCACGGATCGTCGAAGAAGGGCGTCTCGATCATGGGAGCGGACCCCGCCAGGCGAGCAGCGTCACCTCGAGCGCCAGCGCCAGCAGCGCAACGCCTAACGGCCACCGGAACTGCTCGGTGTAGCGCACGTACGTGCGGGCGTGGAGCGGCTCGCGCTCCAGCTGGTCGATCTGCTGGTAGATGCTCTGCAGCGCCGCCGCATCCACGGCGCGGAAGTACCGCCCGCCGGTGGTGCGCGCGATGTCGCGCAGCAGCGCCTCATCGATTTCGACCGGCCGGTACTCGTAGCGCAGCCCCATGAGCCCGCGCCCAACGGGAACCGGCGCCATGCCCTCCGAGCCGACGCCGATGGTGTAGATTTTGACCCCGATCGCCGCCGCGGCCTGCGCCGCCGTACGCGGATCGATCGCGCCGCGGTTGTTGACGCCGTCCGTTAGGAGGATCACCACGCGCGATTTGCCCGGCGCGGTGCGCAGCCGGTTCGCCGCCGTGGCGATCGCGGTGCCGATCGCCGTGCCATCCTCGAGCTGGCCCGCCTCGAGATTGTCCACCGCCGCGAGCAGCACCGGATAGTCCACGGTGAGCGGCACCTGCGTGAGCGCCTCGGCCGCGAACGCCACGAGGCCGATGCGATCGTTGCGCCGCCCAACGATGAACTGCTTCACCTTGTCCTTCGCCACCTCGAGCCGGTTCTGCGGCTGAAAATCTTCGGACAACATCGAGCTCGACAAGTCGATCGCCAGCACGATGTTGATGCCCTCGGTGGTGATGTTTTCGGCGTGCGCGCCGGTGCGCGGCCGCGCGATCGCGACGATGAGCCCGGCCAGCAGAAGATTGCGCAGCACGAACAACGAGCGCGTCACCATCAAGCCCGAGCGCGGGCCGCGTGCGAGGACGTCGGTGCGCGAGAACACGATGGCGGGCGGACGGCGTCCCTTGCGCCACACCCACCACGCGGGAAGCACCACGAGTGCGAGCAGCGCCCACGGCGTTCCGAAGCGGATGGTCTCGAGCCAGGCGATCATGCCGCCTTCTCCGCGTGCGCGGCCGCTTCCGCTTCGTCGCACAACGTCTTCTCGATCGCGAAGACGAGCGCGCGCGTTTCGGCGACGAGCTCGGCGGCGCGCTCGCGTGCCACCGGACGCCGCGCGAACTTGATGAGGTCGGCCTCCACCAGCAGCGTCGCCAGCCGGTCGAGCGGCACGGCCGTCACCTCGCGCACCGCGCCTAACAATTCGGTGCTGGTGAGCGAGCGCAGCGCCGGCGGCACGCGTGCCGCGAGATAGTCGCGCGCCACATCCACGTTGAGCGTCACGAACCGGCCTCGCTCGCCGGCCTCGGAGAGCGCGAGCGCATCGAGCCGCGCGAATTCGCGGCGCGCGACGAGAATCGGCGAGAGCTCCGGACCATCGCGCGCGCGCCGGCGCCGGCGACGCCACCACCATGCGATCGCCGAGATCACCGCGAGCGCGGCCAGCGCGCCCAGCACCCACACCCACCAGGGGATGCCGGCCGCGAGCACATCGCGGCCCGGCTTGGGCACGCGGCGCGACGTGTCGGCCGGCAGTACGCTGCTCACGTGCACGGTGTCGCCCGCGATCACGTACCGGAGCGCGCGCCCGTTCATCGTGATCACCACATCGCCTAACTTGGCCGACTGCGAGCCCGTGTCCCACGCCACCATCCGGTAGCTGCCGGTGCTCACCACGAACCCGGTGTCGCTCGCGGTCGTGATCTGGCGCGGGTCTACCGCCTCCACCGACTCTCCGCTGTCCGGACCCACGGGCAGCCCGATGTCCGCGCCTAACGGAGCGCGGACGCGCAGCGTCACCATGAACGGCTCGCCCACTGTCACCACCGCCGGCTCAACCGCCACGCCCATCTCCACGCGCGACACCGCACCGCCCTGCGCCGGCAGCGTGGTCGGGGTCGCCTGCTGCACGACCAGCGCGAGGAGGAACGCCGCGATCATCGCCCGATCCCGCGTTCCATCCGCATGCGGAAGAACCGGAGCAGCGGTTCCACGTAGCTGCGCTCGGTGCGCACCGCGATCTCGTCGATCGCGAGGCGCCGGAAGAGCTGCGTGCGCGCGTCGCGCTCGGTGCGCACCTGCCGGTCGTATCGCTCGCGCACGTGGCGATCGCTCGTATTCACATCCACCGTGGTTCCGGTTTCGGGATCCGTGAACCGCACCAGCCCGATGTCGGGCAGCACGCGCTCGCGCGGATCCTCGATCGTCACCGCCACCACGTCGTGCCGCTGGGCCAGTTGCTTGAGCGGCCGCTCGAGCGCCGGCGACACGAAGTCGGAGATCACGAAGACGATCGTCCGGTGCGGCAGGAGGCGCAGCAGATATTCGGCGGCGCGCCCGATGTCCGTGCCGGCGCGATCGGGCTCCCACGCCAGCAGGTCGCGGACTAACCGGAGCACGTGCCGCCGTCCCTTGCCCGGCCGCACGAGATGCTCGATGCGATCGGTGAACAACAGCGCGCCCACACGATCGTTGTTGCGGATTGCCGCCATCGCCAGCACCGCGCTCAACTCGGTGGCCAGCTCGCTCTTGAAGCGCGACACGGTGCCGAACCGCTCCGACCCCGAGAGGTCGACGGCCAGCATCACCGTGAGCTCGCGCTCCTCGATGTACCGCTTGATGTATGGGTGTCCCATGCGAGCCGTGACGTTCCAGTCGATCGCCCGCACCTCGTCGCCCGGCTGGTACTCGCGCACCTCGGAGAACTCCATCCCGTGCCCCTTGAACACGGAGTGGTATTCTCCCGTGAACAACGAATCCACGAGGCCCCGCGTGCGCAGCTCGATGAGCTTCACCTGCCGGAGCACGTCGGGACTGGGGAGGCGCGCCGCGCGCATCACGGACTCTCGATGGCCGCCAGAATGCGCCGGATGATCTCGTCGCTCGAGACTTCTTCGGCTTCCGCTTCGTAGGTGGTGAGCACGCGGTGGCGGAGAATGTCCGGAGCAACTGCCTTCACGTCATCGGGCGTCACGAACGTGCGGCCGCGGAGGAAGGCGTGGGCGCGCGAGCCCTGTGCCAGAAAGATCGTGGCCCGCGGACTCGCCCCGTACTCGATGAGCGGCGTCAGCTCGCCTAACCCGGCCTCCGCCGGCGTGCGCGTGGCATGCACGATGTCGACGATGTAGTCCACCACCCGGTCGTCCACGTACAACTCGGAGATGCGGCGCCGCGCTTCGAGGATCACGCCCGGACTCGCCACCGCGTCGATCGGAATCGGCACGCCGCTCGACATGCGCCGCATGATTTCCTTTTCTTCCTGACGCGACGGATATCCGACCCGCAGCTTGAGCATGAAGCGATCCACCTGCGCTTCGGGCAGCGGATACGTGCCCTCCTGCTCGATCGGGTTCTGCGTCGCCAGCACGAGGAACGGTTCCTCGAGACGATACGTCACGCCGCCGATCGTCACCTGCTTTTCCTGCATCGCCTCGAGCAGCGCGCTCTGCACTTTGGCCGGCGCGCGGTTGATCTCGTCGGCGAGAATGATGTTGGCGAAGATCGGACCTTGCTTGGCGCGAAACTCTCCGGTCCGTTGGTCGAAGATCTGCGTGCCGATCACGTCCGCCGGCAGCAGATCCGGTGTGAATTGAATGCGCTGAAACGTCGTGTGAATCGCTTCGGCGAGCGTCTTCACGGTGAGCGTCTTGGCGAGACCGGGGACACCCTCCAGCAGCACGTGTCCGCCCGTGAGCAACCCGATGAGCAGTCGCTCGACCATGTAGTCCTGGCCCACGATCCGGCGGCCCACCTGCTCGAGTATTCCCTGAACCAGCGCCGTATCGGCGGCCGGCATCGCGCGTGTCGCCACGTACAACTCCGCACATGAGAAGGGTGAATCGAAAACCTTCAGTAATACTACGCGTGGGCCCCGAAGGTTCGATGAGCCGGCACGTCAGAGGTGGCGGGGCTTCCTCGCTCTGTTGATACGGATCGAACGGATAACAGCACGGATAACGGCACGGATCGCTCGGCTGCTCAGCGCTGAGCCCACCATCGACAATGGTGAGGATCAATCCTTTGCTTTAAAAAACAAAAAAAAGTACGTGCGCGACGAACCTGTCCACGCAGCCGAGCGATCCGTGCTGTTATCCGAGCCGTTATCCGTTCGATCCGTGTCAACAGGGCGAGGAAGCCTACCACGCGGTTTCTGAGAGACTACCGCCTCGATGCCACTCGAATTCACCTGCGAGTCTCACCCAGACCCAACCCGTATTGCTATCCACCGTCGTTATGAGCCGGCGCGTCTGCCTCAGCGCTTGACGCGGAAGCCGCCGTCCTCGTGCTCGAAGATCCACGCCGCGAGGCGCGCCGGAGCGATCGCCGCGTCGGGATCGACCGCGGTCCAGTCGGCTCCCGACCCGTTTCCGCCCCCTCGCTTGGCCTCGGCAATCGTGCAGGCGCGCCGCACCCATTGCTCCATGTTCGCGGGGCGGAGGTCCACCCAACCGCGCGGCGCGATGTCGGTGCCGCGTCCGTCGGGGTGAACGACCACCGTCTCGCCGCGCAGGAGCGACTTGCCATCGCTGAGCAGAATCGGAAGCCCAACGGACAGGATCTGACGACGCAGCACGTGCTCGCGGTCGCGGAGCAGCGATTCCGCGTCGCGCGCCACGCGTGCCGCGTCCGCCGACGCCAAGGCCCGAACCGACGGACACAGCAGTCCCAACACGTACGCTTCGTACAGCAGCTTGGTGAGCCGCGGCGGCCCGAGCATCTCGAAGGCGATCGATCGCACGCCGTGCTCGCGCTCGAGCCGCGCCAATCCTTCCACGGCCACCGCGCGCAGATAGCCGGCGCGGTACGTTGGGCCGAACGTCGCGCTGTCGAGCGCCGCCACCACGTCCTTGCCCGTCGGCCTGCCCTGCACTTCCATCACCACCGCTTCGGCGATCTCCTCGGGCGTCACCAGCTCCATTTGGCCTAACGCACTGACCGTCTCGAATTCGTCGCGCGCGAACACGCCGTTCTCGCCGACGTCGATGAACACGTTCTCGAGCGGCGTGCCCGTGTTCACCCAGCCCGACGCGCCGGGCGCGAAGGCGCCGCCCACCGGCAGCGGTCGTTCGCAATCCACGACCTCGATGTTCCGGCCGCGGCGCCGGATCGGACCGTACCCGATGCGGCGCCACGCGATGGCGGCCGTCGGCTTGATCTCGATCGTCGCCGGCGCCCCCGGCGTGCGGCCTAACAGAAACAGCAACAGGCTCTGCGCCCCCGCCACCGCCGATTTGGACATGAGCGTGCGCGACGGCTTTTCCTCGCTGTGCGTGTACGGAATGTTGAGTCCCATTCCGCCCGTCCCGCTGGTGCCGATCTTGACGTAGGTCTGCGTGCCGGCGCGGCGCATGCCTTCCACCAGCGCCTCGATGTGCCGGATGAGCTGCGGCAGCGGCAGCGTTAGGAGATGCCGCTCGACGCCTTCGCGCGTGACGGTCCCCGCATCGGCCGCCTCGAGCAGCGCCAGCGCGCTCGCGTGTCCGTCCTGGTACGCCAGCGCCGTGGCGGTGTTCACGCAATCGATGACGAGATCGGGCCGGTACGACACGAGCCACGTGAAGAGCAGATTCTCATCGAGCTGGCTCTGCCCGTAGGGCGCCACGTAATCTTCCACCAGACGCCGCCGCGCTTTGGGATCGGCGAGCATGTCGTCGCGGGCGCGCTCGGCGAGGTCGGCGGGCAGGAAGATGTTGCCCCACGCGGCGTCGATCGCCACATCGCCCGCGTTCGCGCGCAGCTCGGCCGCGCCCGACTCCGCCTCATCGCGCGTGAGGCCGGTCACGATCAGACGGCGCGGGCCGAACGCCAGCAGCCGCTGCGCCACCGCCATCCCCACCAATCCGCTGCCGCCTAACAGCAAGACCGTCGAATTCCGGAGTTCCATTCGTTCCTAACGCTGCAAAGTGATCAGCTCGCGCACGCGCGCGTGTTCGCGCGTCGTGAGGGGCCGCGATTCGCCCGGCGCCAGGCGGCCGAGCTCCACGGGTCCGAAGCGTATCCGCACCAATCGCTCGACGCTCAAGTCGAGCTCGCGGCACAACCGCCGCACTTCCCGGTTGCGCCCCTCGGCAATCGTCACCCGGAGCGCCCACCGCCCCGCGTCCACGGGCGTCGCCTGGATGTCGTGCAGGTCCACCGGTCCATCGCGCAACATCACGCCGCGCCGGGCGGCGCGCACCGCCGCCGGCGCGTCGCCCTGCACCGTCACTTCGTACGTGCGCTCGATTTCGTTGCTCGGATGCGTGAGCGCGTGCGCGGCCGCACCGTCCGTCGTGAACAACAACACGCCTTCGGTGAGATAGTCGAGCCGCCCGACGTACGTCAGGCCGGCAATCGGCGGGACGAACTCGAACACCGTGCGGCGTCCGCGCGGATCGGACCGCGTGGTCATCACGCCCGCCGGCTTGTTGAGCACGATCCACTGCTCCGCCACCGGGGCGCCAACGCGACGACCGTCCACGACGATCGTGTCGCGATCGGGATCCACCACTTGCCCGATCTCGGCGCGAGTGCCGTTCACCGTGACGCGTCCCGCCTCGACCAGTACCTCGGCCTTGCGACGGGATGCGACACCGGCACGCGCGAGCGCGCGCTGAATGCGCATCGGCATGGTGGTCAGAGCGGACGCGGCTCCGCGCGTAGTGCCACGGCCAACTCGTCCGCGCGCGGCAGCTCGCCCAGATGTCGGAGCGCGAACTGCTCGAGGAACGCGGGCGTCGTGCCGTACAACAGCGGCCGGCCTAACCCCTCGGCGCGCCCAACGACGTCGATGAGTCCGCGCTCGAGCAGCGTCTTGAGCATACCGCCCACCGACACGCCGCGGATCTCTTCGATGTCCGCGCGACCGATCGGCTGCCGGTAGGCGATGATCGCCAGCGTCTCGAGCGCCGCCGACGACAAGCGCTGCGGACGCGACGCCAGTTGGGCGCGCTCGATGGTTTCGGTGAACTCGGGGCGCGTGAGCACCTGCCAGCCGCCGCCTAACTCGATCAGCTCGACGCCGTGCCCCTGGTTGTCGTAGCACTCGCGGATCTCGTCCAGCGCCATTGCGAATGCGGCCGGCGACGACTCCGTGTCGAGCGCGTAGAGCTCGTCGAGCGGAATAGGGCGGCCGCTCGCGAACAACGCGGCTTCAAGCAGCTTCGCTAGCGGCGTCACGCGAAATCTCCACGTCGGCAAACGGGCGCGGTTGGCGCAACCGCAGCTCGCCGCGGCGCGCCAGCTCGAGCAAGCCGAGCAGCGCCGACAAGACTTCCCAGGGCTCGGCGTCGTATTTGACGACGTCGCGCCACCGGACACTCGCGCGCAACGCCAGCACGGCGCGGATGATACCGATCGCGCCTTCCACATCGAGCGCGCGCGGGACGATGTCGTGCACGTCGGGCTCGCGCAGCATGCGCAGCACGCGGTCCACCGCCGCCAACAATTCGGGCAACGACAGCGAGAGCGGCGATGGCGGCGGCGCCACGGTTTCCACCGGCAGGTATCCGCGCGCGAATCGGCGACGCCGCTCTTCGCCGCGCATCTCGAGCACGTCCACCACTTCGCGCACCTGCTGGTACTCGAGCAGCCGCCTAACGAGCTCGGCGCGGGGGTCGTCCCAGGCTTCGTCGTCGCCATGGCGCGGCAGCAGCATCTGCACTTTGATGCGGATGAGCCGCGCCGCCATCTCGAGATACTCGGCCGCCTGGCCTAAGCCTAACGAATGGATGCGCGCCAGGAATTGCTCGCAGATGCGCGCGATGGGAATGTCGGTGATCTCGACCTGCTCTTCGCGAATCAGCGTGAGCAGGAGATCGAGCGGCCCCGAGAACTGATCCAGCTCGACGACGAACGGCGAGTTGTCGATGAGGTCCGGGTCAGTCGACACGGGCGACTGCGGCATGGGCTCGATGGCGACGGCGCTCACCCGAACAGTCCTGCCAGAAACTGGCTCGGCACGATGTATGGCAAGACCGGCTGCATGAGCAACGAAAAACTAACGTACGCTGGCTTCATCCAGACATTGAGCAAGCCAACACCGAAGTACAATAGCGCGATCAGAATAATGATGCCGTACTGTCCGATCTTCTGATACTCGAGCGACCACGCCGGCGGCAGCAAGTACTTGAGAACGTGCGAGCCGTCGAGCGGGGGAAGCGGCAGCAGGTTGAACATCGCCAAGAACAAGTTGATCAACATTCCGTACAGCAGCATCGCCTGGAGAATCGCGATCACTCCGC
>DATNAM010000011.1:0-4845 GCA_035572595.1 Gemmatimonadaceae bacterium | reverse complement strand
TCGACGCCTAACCGTCTGATCACGACGCCCAAGAGGGCGAGCGCGAACAGGACGTACGCGAGGATGTGTCCGGAGAGCGTGCGGTCAATCGTGGGCATGGGCTGCGGTGCGCGCGGAGCGCGGCGATGGTGCTGCATGTATGTGCCGCGTTCCTTGGTGCCTAACGCACACCATCGGTCGCGGGTCGCCCGGCCGGGTGCGCGCATGGAAAACCTAGACTGGGATCGAGCGATGCTGCCGGGGCTCGGCTGCCACCGGCGGCCGGCCGCGGTTCTCGACGATGCCTCTTCTCTGTGGACGAAGAACCGGCGTCGATGGTTCGCGCAGCATCATCCGTAGTATACGCCTCGTTCGGCACGGTGCGCAATGCAGAGGTTCCTGGGTCATTCACCTTGGACCACGGACGTGCCGGACAGCGGTCGTTGACAGCCGCGCGGCAATGCGCTACCGTCATCTCGGTAACCGATAGGAAAGGCGCATGAGCCGGCCGCCCGACCTGGTCCAGGGTACCCTGGATCTTTTGATCCTCAAGCTGATCGCGCTCCAGCCGATGAACGGCTGGGCCATCAGCCAGCGTCTCAAGCAGCTCTCGGCCGACGTGCTGCAAGTGAGCGATGGCTCCTTGTACCCTGCCCTACACAAGCTCGAGCAGGAAGGGTGGATCACGGCGGAATGGATGGCCACCGAGAGCAACCGGCGCGCCAAGTTCTACTCCCTCACCAGGGCCGGGCGCAAGCAGCTGCAGCTCGAGGCGAGCCAGTGGGAGCGGTTGGCCGGCGCCATCACCGCCGTCGTGCGCCTCCGCGAGGCCTAACTATGAGCATCGACCGGTTGTTCCGCGTGATCGTGATGCGATGTCGTTCGCTGGTTAGGCGCCGCTCCGTGGAGCGCGACCTCGACGATGAGCTCGCGTACCACATCGATCGCCAGATCGCCCAGCACATCGGCCACGGGGTGAGCGCCGACGAGGCGCGCCGTCTGGCGCTGCGCGCCATGGGCGGCGTGGAGCTGCGGAAGGAGCAGGTGCGCGATGTGCGCGGCACGCGGTGGCTCGAAGAGGTCGCGCAGGATGTCCGCGGGGGGTTGCGGCTGTTGCGGCGGAGCCCGGGCTTCAGCGCCGTCGTCGTGCTCACGCTTGCGTTAGGCATCGGGGCCAACGCGGCGGTGTTCACCATGGTCGATGCCGTCCTGCTGCATCCGCTGGCCGTGTACCAGCCGGAGGAGCTGGTCGCCATCTCGCAGGCGCTGACGGACCGTATTCCGAACGGGGGCGTGTCGTATCCCCTCTATCGCGACTTGGCGCAGCGATCGCGCTCGTTGAGCGGAATCGCGGCGTTCCAACAAATGCAGACGGTGGTCAAGAGCGCGCGGATGAACGAGCAGGTGGAGACCGGGCTGGCATCGGGCACCTACTTCTCGCTGCTCGGCCTCACGGCGCAAGCCGGCCGGCTGTTGATGCCGGCGGACGACGATGCACCCGGAGCACACGCGGTCGTCGTGCTCAGCGACGCGCTCTGGACTCGCGTCTTCAACCGCGACACGTCGGTCATCGGGTCGGTCATCAGAATCGGCGGCACGCCATTCACGGTGATCGGCGTCGCCCCGCATGGTTTTCACGGCACGGTGCTCAGCAGCGCGCCGCAGCTCTGGGTGCCGGCCACCATGCTCGCCGACATCGGAGTCGGCGGCTACTTCGCGCCCGAGCGCCGAGCCCTTCTCTTTTCTCGATACCAAGACCACTTCTGGCAGCTGATCGGCCGGGTACGGCGGCACCGCCTCGCCGCGGTCGCGGCCGAGCTCAATACGGTGCTGCGCGATGAGGAGCGCGCGCACCCGGTGCCGAAGCCGTCGGCGCTGGGATATGGAGGACGCGACATCGACAGCAACGCGATGCGGGTCACGCCGTTAGTCCAGGCGACGACACTCGGCGATCGCGAGAGCCTCATCCGCTTTCTCGACCTCCTGATGGCGGTCGTCGGCCTAACGCTGCTCATTGCGTGCCTGAACGTCGCGAACCTCCTCGTGGTGCGGGCGGGTGAGCGGACGGGCGAGTTGAGCCTGCGTGCGGCGCTGGGTGCGTCGCGGGGGCGCATCGCTCGGCAGCTGCTGATGGAAAGCGTGGTCCTCGCCGTCGCCGGCGGTATCGCCGGCGCCGTGCTCGACCGGGCGGCCGTGGGCGCATTGTCCGCGTTCGTCCTGCCCGGCGACATCGCCCTCGCAAACATCGCGCTCACGCCCAACGTGCGGGTGTTGGCGTTCACGGCTCTGTTAGGGCTGGTCACGGCGGCGGTCTTCGGATTGCTGCCGTCGGTGCGCGCATCGCGCGCCGATCTCATCGGACGGCTGCGCATGCCCGCGGCGGCGGGGCGAGGCATTCGCGCGTGGCTCGTCGGCGCGCAGGTCGGCCTGTCGCTGACGCTCCTCGTGGGCGCCGCGTTGTTCGTGCAGACCATGCGGGCGGGCCTGACGGCCGACATCGGGTTCGACCCGGGACCACTCGCCGCCATCACCGTGAATCCGTCCCTCGCCGCCGACGATCCGGCGAATGCCCGCGGTTACTACAGCCGCGTCCTGGACGCGGCCGCGGGCATCCCCGGTGTGACCGGCGCGGCGCTGTCGACCCACCTCCCGTTAGGCCCGCTGGACGACGTCCGCCCCTTCGTCGCCGAGCCGCGCGTGCCTAACGCCAGCGAGGTGAACGCCGGCTTCAGTGCCGTGAGCGATCGCTACTTCGACGTGCTGGGCGATCCGCTCATCGATGGGCGGCCGTTCGGCGCCACGGATGACGCGCGCGCGCCGGCCGTCGCCATCGTCAACGAAACCGCGGCGCAGCTGTTCGCGCCGAACGGGCGGCCCTTGGGCCGAGAAATCGTGCACGCGAACATGCTGCGGTACACGATCGTCGGCGTCGTTCGCGATACGAAGTACGAGTCGGTGCGCGACGAACACGTGCCGATGGTTTTCGTCCCGATCGCACAGACTGGAGGCGGCGACGTGAACGTCATCGTGCGGAGCGCCGATCCGAAAGCGGCGCTGGTCGCGCTGGGCCGGGTCCTGCGATCGCTGCCGCCCAATCCGCCGCAGCGCGAGGCGCGGCTCGTGGCCGATCAGATCGGCGCGATGCTCATGCCGCAACGATTCGGTGCGACGCTGCTTGGCGTCTTCTCCCTGATCGCGTTGGCAATCTCCGCCGTCGGGATCTATGGCGGTGTGTCCTACGCTGTGAATCGGCAGCGGCGAGAGATCGGTATCCGGATCGCGCTCGGCGCTCGCGCCGCGGATATCGCCCATCTCGTCGCGACGCGCGTCGCGATGGTGGTAGCGTGCGGCGTCGCGGCTGGGCTCGCGGGAGCCGCCCTCACGAGTCGGGCGCTCGACCGGTTCCTGTACGGCGTCACGCCGCTCGATCCGGCCGCGTTCCTGGCGGCGACCCTCGTGATGAGCCTTGCCGCCGCGGTGGCGTTCGCGATTCCGCTCGTGCGTGCGATCCGCATCGACCCCACGAAGGCGATCCGCAACGACTGACGCCTAACGGAGCGGAGGGATCAGTCCTCGAGCGTCTTGAGCAGGTGGCGCGCGATGACGATGCGTTGGATCTCGGACGTGCCCTCGCCGATCTCGCAGATTTTGGCGTCGCGCATCATTCGCTCCACGGGATAGTCCTTGGTGTATCCGTACCCGCCGTGGATCTGCACGGCTTTGATCGTGGCGCGCATGGCCAGCTCCGAGCAAAAGAGCTTGGCCATCGCGGCTTCCTTCCCGAACGGCCGGCCGTGCTGCGACAGCCACGCGGCGTGGTACACGAGGTGCCGGCCGGCCTCGATTTCGGTGGCCATGTCCGACAACTGGAACTGGACGCCCTGGAACGACGAGATCGATTGGCCGAACTGCTTGCGCACCGCGGCGTACTGCAGCGCCTGCTCGAACGCGCCTTCGGCGATGCCTAACGAGAGCGCGCCGATGCCGATGCGGCCCGAGTCGAGCGTCCGCATGAAATTGATGAAGCCCTTCCCTTCCTCGCCTAACCGATTCTCGGCCGGCACCTCGACGTCCTCGAACAGCAGCTCGCGCGTGTCCGACGCGCGCCAGCCGAGTTTGTCTTCTTTCTTGCCGGAGGTAAAGCCGCGCATGTCGGGGAGCGACGGCTCGTGGCCGAAGCCGGCCGCGCGCGCGTCCTCGAGGTCGCACGTCTGCTTGGTGAGAATGAAGGACGAGATGCCGTGCCGGCCGGCGGACGGATCGGTGACCGCCGTGGCGACGAAGATCTCGCCGACGCCGCCGTGCGTGATGAAACGCTTGGATCCGTTGAGCACGTAGTGGCTGCCGCGCTTTTCGGCGCGCGTGCGCGTGCCGCCGGCATCCGAGCCGGCCGCTTCCTCCGTGAGACCGAACCCGCCCAACACCTGCCCGCGCGCCAGGAACGGCACGAAGCGCTCCCGTTGGGCCTGGCTGCCGAAGTTCACGATCGGCGAGGTGCCGAGCGTGGTGTGCGCCGAAATGGTGATGGCGTGGGAGGCGTCGACTTTGGCCATCTCGTGGATGGCGATGATGTAGCTCAGGTAGTCCATGCCCGCCCCGCCTAACGACTCGGGCCACGGCACGCCGAGAAGCCCCAAGTCGCCCATCTTCTTGACGGTGTCCCAGGGGAAGGTGGCCGACGCGTCGAACTGGGCCGCGACGGGCGCGACTTCATCGCGCGCGAATTCGCGCACCATGTCGCGCACCGCTGCGTGTTGTTCGGTGAAGTACGGAAGATCGTTCATGAACGGGATTGGGATGCGGGTGCGGGTGCGGGTTCGGTAGCCAGACGAATGACAGCGAGGAACCGCTCGCCGTAGCGGTCGA
>DATNAM010000010.1:0-34125 GCA_035572595.1 Gemmatimonadaceae bacterium | reverse complement strand
TCGGACAGGGACTGCTCAGCTTTAATCACTACTTCGTTGATCTGGTGCTGCGAGGCCGCTGCAACGGCCCGCTGGAGTGCTTGCTTCGCCTGCTCATCACGGCCGAAGGTGCGATGTCCCTGGCCGGCGTAGTACCAATAGTGGGCCTCGAGAGTTGCCGGGAGATTGGCTGTCTGCAACTCACGACGGTATTGCTCGAACACCACCTCGCGGTGATCGAGCAAGGCAATTTCCATCAGGTTGATCATCGCGACCCAGCGCGTGTGCTGCTCTTGTGCCGTTGCCGCGAGCATCAAGTTCGCATCGCGGGCCGCGTCGAAGAGGCCCATGTCGGAGAATGCAACTGCCACGTCTGACAAGGCACGATCCTTCGCGACCTGGCTCTCGAAAATGCTCAGCGCTTCGTAGGCGTAACTTACCGCATGCTCCGGATCGCCACGCTGACGTGCCACGGCGCCACGATCTTGCAGCGCGAACGCGCGGATCTCCGTTAGGCCGCTCTCTTCCGCGCCGTCGATAACCGAGTCGAGAATCTTCTCCGCCGACGGCAGGTTGCCGCGCGCCATCATCACGTTCGCTTCCGCGATCCGTGCCCTGAGGACGTTGGCCACGTCGCCGGTGAACGCCGCAACCTCGGCCGCGGCGGCATAGGCACCGCGCGCCTCACTCCACTGCGCGAGCACGCGCATGCACGCGCCCAGCTGCATGTTCGCTGCGATCACGACGTCTGTATCCGCTGCGGGCTCGGCGGTCTGCAGAACCGTGCGGTACACGTCGGCGGCCAGCGTCCACTTGGCCTCGAACTGCAACGCACGCGCGTACGCCATGAGGCGCGGCGCAACGACCGCCACACGGGCGTGACGAGCCAGCTGCATCGAGTCCACGAGGCTCGTCAGCAACGCTCGCACACTGCCCCCCGCGTCGATCGCCGAGATCGACTCGCGCACGCAACGGAGACCCCACGAGTCCAACGACACCGCACTGCCGCCCTCCATCACCCAGTCGTCGAACAAACGCAGCGTCAAAAGCCCGGCGCTCGTCATGCGCCATTCCGCGCACGACTCGTTCTCGCAGCGCGCCAGCGCTTCGAAGAATGCGTAATGAGGGAGCTTCACGTGTGAGCCGCCCATTCAAACTCCTCCACAATCGTCGGTCGTTCTGCCAAGTCGGAGCCCAACTTGCTTCCGAGTATCGGCTGTGGCAAGCACAGTTTTAGGACAAGCAGGGGTCATTTTAGGACAAATTTCTTGAACCAAGCAGCGAACAACTCGAAATGACGGAGCCTTTATGACAGTGTCTAAAAAAGCGACAGCGCACCGTGCCCCTAACGGTGCGCTCAATCCATTCCGTGGATAGTAGACGACTGAGTGGTGCTATCGATGACGGACGGCGTCGGATCCGCTCGGGCTGCTCCCGACGACTGGCGTCGGCTCGACCTGACCTGCCGCGACATAGCGATTGCCGTTTCGATCGAGTTGGTCGAGCAACTTCTCCAGCGCGTCGCCAAACACCTCGACGCGCGGCAGGCGCAACGCATCGAACTTGGGATCGAACGGGCTGCGGGCTGGGCCACCCGTAACTTCCAAGATGGCGTCGAAATGGTACGCTACCACTCGGCCCGTCCGCGGATCGCGCCATGATCCGGCCCGAGCGAGCTCGCGGTTCTTGGGCCAAATGCCCAACGGCAAGGCGAACGTGCGCACCGTGTAGCCCGGCACGGCGGAGTCGATTGCGAGCGCGCCGCGGGCAATCTGCTCCTGTACAACCTGGTCGGAATACTTCGACAGATTGGCGTGCCAGAGCGTATGGTCGCACAACTCGAAGCCCTGGTCGGCGAGGAAGCGCACCTTTTTGTGACGCCACGCGGACTCCTGGCCTTCGATGCCGCGCTCGCCGAAAAATGCGTGTCCTGCCGCCGCACCGGGCAGCATGCAGAACGTGGCCTTGTTGGCCCAGTCCGGATGCGTGCGGTGAAACTCCAGCCAAATGCCGATCGCGCTGGTGGGATCTACCTCGAGAGTTCCATTGTGGTCGATGTAGCGGAACTGTGAGGGCGAGGCGTCGTCGAACGTGAAGACGACGGGAGACATGCCGGCCGGAAGTGAAATCTTGCGATCGACCAACTCGGCAACCGTTATGGGACGATAGCCCCTCTCATAGAGGAGCTCGAGTTGCCGCTTGAAGTGACCGCGCTCGACGGTCCAACGGGCGTCGGAGTCCCCGATGACGTGATACTCGAGGATTGGAATCCGACCGAGCTCGTTAGCAGGGCGCGGTGGTTTGCTGTGCGCGTGCGTGACGGGCGTAGTTCCGCCGGCAGCGGCCGACAGGACAACGAGCACGACGCGAAGTGCCGAAAACATGAAGGGCTAATACCGTGGGGGCGCGAAGGATATTCGCTGCCGTTAAAGAAATCTATGGTGAGGCGTGTTGCCCGGAAACCGCAACTTCAGAATGCCGTAGTGAAAAATGAACGCGGGCGTCGCCCGCCTGTCGGTACTGCAAGGTATGAAGATCGAGTCCCGTGTGAAGCAACGGTTTCATTCATTGGTCTCGAGGGTGCGCGGGGGCGCCTCGGGCGACTCTGGGTGGGTGCGGCGCCACTGGTTCGCATTCGCGGTCGCAAACTTCGCGGCTTTCGCCATAGTGTGCGGCGACGTCTGGCTGTACACGTGCGGTTTCGACGGCTGTCCATCGTCGGCGGACATTCGGGCGTACCAGCCACCCGAGGGTAGCCGCGTGCTGGACAGGTCGGGGCACTTGATTGGGCGCCTCGAAGACGTTCCGCGCATCGACGTGCCGTTGGCGCGCATTCCGCGCTTCGTGCGCGAGGCGTTCATCGCGACGGAAGACCGCCGCTTCTACCACCATAACGGTCTCGACTGGCACGCCTTTTTGCGCGCGGCGGTGCGCGATGCCGCTGCGTTAGGCGTACGCGAAGGCTTCAGCACGATCACCATGCAGGTCGCTCGCAACAGTTTTGCTTCGGTGGGTGCGGGCCGCACGGTCCGCCGGAAGCTGCTCGAGCTGCGCATGGCCCGTTTGCTCGAGACCAACCTGACGAAAGACCAGATCCTCGCGTTGTACCTGAACGTGATATACCTCGGGAACGGCACGTACGGCGTGGAGGCGACGAGCCGCGATCTCTTCGGGAAGAGCGTCTCTCGCCTAACGCTGGCCGAGGGCGCGCTCCTGGCCGCGCTCCCCAAGGGGCCATCGGTGTACACGCCGCGGCACGATCCCGACCGGGCCCTGGCCAGGCGCAACCTGGTGTTGTCGCTGATGGTGCGCGAGGGGTACGTGAGTCAGGCGCGCGCCGAAGCGGCGGCGCGCGAGCCCATCGAGGTCGCCGAGAACGAGTGGCGTCCTCCGGAGACGGGGTCCTGGGTGGTGGCTGCGGCGCGCGCCGTTCTCGACTCCGCGTTAGGCAGCGGCGCCGACGCCGCCGGCGACGTCACGATCTACACGACGATCGATGGCCGCGCGCAGCGCGCGGCGGAGCGGGCGGTACGCGATCACGCGGCCGCGATCGGGAACGAGGCCGGCGATGACGGTTCGGACAACGATCACGTCGAGGGCGCGTTGGTGGCGATCGATCCGCGCACGGGCGACATCCGCGCCCTGGTCGGCGGACGACGATATCAGAACGGCGAATTCGATCGCGCGCTCCTGGCGCGCCGCCAGCCCGGGTCGGCGTTCAAACCGTTCGTCTACGCCGCTGCGTTAGGCGCGGGCTACACGCCGGCGTCGCTGGTGGATGACGCGCCCGTCGACGTCGAGCAGGACGGCCGCGATTGGACGCCGGCCAACTTCGATGACGAATACGAAGGGCGCATCACCATGCGGCGCGCGCTCGAACATTCATCGAACGCCGCGGCCGTGCGCTTCGGACAGGCCGTGGGCGTCGGCCACATCGTGTCGCTCGCGCGCGAGAGCGGCATCACCAGCCGGCTCAAACCCGTGCCGTCCATTGCGCTCGGCGCGCTCGAGGTGACGCCGCTGGAGCTGGTGACGGCGTACGCGCCGTTCGCCAACGGAGGCAGTCGGGTCACGCCGAGGCTGGTGCGGCGCATCGAAGGGCCGAGTGGCAAGGTGTTGTGGTCGCAGGACGCGGCAGCGCCCGTACCGGCGGTGGATCCACGCGATGCGTTCCAGCTGACATCGATGCTCGAGTCCGTGGTGAACGATGGAACGGGACGCGAGGTCCGGCTGCTCGGCGCCCGGGGCCCCATCGCGGGGAAGACGGGCACGACGAACAACGGCGCCGATGTCTGGTTCGTAGGCTACACCCCGTCGCTCGTCGCGGGCGTCTGGTTCGGCTTCGACACCCCGCGCTCGTTAGGCGAAGGAGCTACCGGCGGCCGTCTGGCGGCGCCGGCCTGGGCGGCATTCTACGAGCGCGGATGGCCGCAGGGTGCGCGCGACGCGGCGTGGCGTCCGCCGCCGGGTCTCGTGTCGCGCGTCATCGATGCCGACAACGGCGATCTGGCGACGGCCTGGTGCCCGCACACGCAGCTCGAATGGTTCCGGTTGGGCACGGAGCCGACGATGTACTGTCCCGAGCACGGCGGTCCGTCGTTAGGCGCACGCATCATCGGCGCCATCCGCGAGATCTTCCACTACTGACGGGCGTCAGAGCAGGCCGAGGCCGCCCGTCGGCGCAAAGCCGGGAAAGACCGTCGCGCCGTCGACGGCGCCCAGATGCCGCATGACGACCTCGGTGAAGACGGCGCGGAAGTCCGTGGTCAGGGCGAGGTCGCGCCCCTCGTAGAGCTGTTCCGGTGCGAGTCCGGGCCAATGGCCGTGGACGCGTCCGCCGCGCACGCCGCCACCGATCACGAACATGGTACCGGCGTGTCCGTGGTCCGTCCCGCCGTTGCCATTTTCCTTGGCCATGCGCCCGAACTCGGACATGGTGAGGATCACGACGTCCTCCATGCGGTCGCCGAGGTCAGTGACTAACGCAGCGATGGCCTCGGCGAAATCGCGCAGGCGCGACGCGAGCTGGCCGGTGACGCTGCCTTCGTTGACGTGCGTATCCCATCCGCCGACGTCCGCGAAGGCGATCTCGACGCCGACTCCGGCTTTGATGAGCTGCGCGATTTGGCGCAGACTCTGGCCGAATGGCGATGTCGGATACGCAGCGCCGTGTTCCGGGATGTACTGCGCGGGGTTCGCCGCGCGGAGCATCTTCACGGCGTCGAAGGTCTCGGAACCCGCGCCGTGCACGAGATCGGCGCTGCCGGTACGATAGAGTGCTTCGAGACGTTCGATGTCGGTGCCTGTGGCGCGGATGCTGAACTCGGCGAGGTTCGTCATGGCGATGCTCGGCGCCGGCCCCTCGAGAATCCGCGGCGTCTGCGGCGAGAAAGCGACTGCTTCGAATGGCGATCGACGGACATCGCATTCGGCGCACGTGCCGTGTGCGGCGAGGTAGCGGTTCAACCAGCCATCGGTCGTTGCCTTGACGTCCGGCGTTCCGGTTTCCATGAAGTCTTGCGCATCGAAGTGCGAGCGCGTGGCGCTCGGGCTTCCGACCGCGACAACGGGCGCGAGCATGCGACGATTCCAGAGCGGCTCGAGCGCCGCGAGCGACGGATGCAATCCGAAAAATCCGTCGAGGTCGATGGCCGCCGCGGTATCCCGGCCGACCACGGCGGAGCCCGCGGCCAGATTCGTTGGCCGCGGAATGGCGATGGTCGGTCGGAGGCGATAGTACTCTGCCTCGCCGTGTGGGACGACCACGTTCAGGGCGTCGGCGGCGCCGCGCTGGAAGAGGCAAATGAGCACTTTGCCGCGCGGCGGCTGCGGCACGCGACTCTGCGCATAGATCGCGCGCTTGAGGAAGGACGGACTCAAGCCCATGGTGACGAGCGCCAGGGCGCCGGATTTCACGAAGACGCGTCGTTGCACGATCTGCCTCCCCAGGCCTAACGTCGCTGAAATTCGGGGGCGCCGAGGGCGAGCCCGACGGTCTGCTCGAGACCGTGCAGATCCATCGGTCCGCCTAACGGATCGCGCCGTTGCCGGCGTGGCCCCGGTTCCTCCGCGGTCATCTCGGCCGAGGTGTCGGGCGTTGCCGCGGCACTATCGGCGGTCATGGTGGCCTTCGAATCGGTTGGCGGCGGCGCGGTGGCGAGCATGGGATTCACCCCGGACTCGAGGACGCGACGCGAATCGGGCGATGCTTCGCCGCCTAACACGTCCAGCACCACGCCATCGACTCGGGCGGCGGGCGCGAGCGTGTCGAGTCCTTCGCGGCGCGCCCAGGCGTCGAGGTCGATCCCTGGTAGGCGGCCGGCTGCCAACGCCAATCCGAAGTTGATGCGATTCAAGATCGATCCGGTATTGATCCACGCGTCCCCGGTTTCCGGGTAGCCGTTCGGATCGCGATGCATGTAGAGGGGCTCGCCGAGGCGCGCGATGATGCGTGCGGTGCGAGGCGTGGTATCCGGTTGGGCGTCGACGGTGCGGAGTGCGCTCACGACGAGCTCGAACGGCGACTTGACCTTTGCCCGATAGGCGTCGCGCGAGAAGAACTCGGGCGACGTGAGGATGGTGCGGAGCGTTTCGCGGATGTCCCCATCGGTGCGAGTGAAGGTGGCCGCGGCGCGCTCGACGAGCGCCGGCGGCGGCGAGTCGCTGACGAAGCGGCGTGCGAGCTTGGTGGCGATGAAGCGGGCGGTGGCCGGGCTGCGGGCGAGGATGTCCAGTATCTGTTCGCCGTCCTCGATGCCGCGTCCGGCATCCAGCGTGCGTCCGAGAAAGCGTTTTTCCCCGGCGTCGTGCAGGGCAGGCCGGAAGACGAAGCCGCCGCCTAACTGGGGGCGGTCGATGGTCCAGCCGGTGAAGGCGCGTGCGGCGGCGATGACATCGGCCTGCGTGTATCCGCCATCGACGCCGAGCGTGTGCAGCTCGAGGAGCTCGCGTCCGTAGTTTTCGTTGAGGCCGCTGCGTCGCGGGCGCGGCGCGCGCCGCAACGCAATGCCTGGCCGGCCCCGCCGTGGTCGCGCCGAGAAGGTGGCGAGCGCCGGGCGGTTCGCTTCGACCGTGCTCTCCCAGTTGTCGAGGTAGTAGAGCATCGCGGGACTCTTGGCGACGGCGCCCAACAGATCGCGAAACTTGCCTAACGCATGAGGCCGGATTGCGTCGCGCTCGAACGATGCAAGCATGTACCGCTCGGGCGCTCCCTTGCCGGCGTAGATGCTGAAATGATTCTCCCAGAAATCGACCATCACCTCTTGCAACTGCCGCCGACTCATGAGGGCGCGGCCGACCTTTGCCACCTGGAGCTCGTCGACGACGCGTTGAGCGCGGCGGCGTGCGTTTCGCAGTGCGAGCGAGTCGCCGGCATCGAGCTTCGACACCGGTCGTGCGCTCGAGTCGAATCGCGAGGCGCTCGACGCTTCCTGGCGTCTCCGTTGGGCGAGCACCGCTTGCGGCGGCGGGTAGGCGCGCACCAGGTCGGCGGGGTTCATCGAGAGCGTGGAGAAGCGGGCGATCCACGCGTCCGTTGCGTGATCGTCGATCCGCGCCGGGTCGAGCTCGAGTGCAATCCATCGGTCGACGCCCATGGCGCGCACGCGATCGAAGTCCCCCGGTTGGGCGCCGAACGTCAGCCGCGCGAGCGCTTGCCGGATTTGCTGGTCGGCGGTCTGCTCACGGACCGCGACGTCGGCGGTGGAGGGCAGGGTCGCGACAGGAGTGGCAGGCGCGGGTGTTGTGCCGGCCCGCGGAGCGGACGAGCACGCCGTCAGTACAGCCGCGGTCGCGGTGAGGAACAATCGCCGGATGCGCATGACAATGGATGGACGCGTCGTGTGAGGCGGATGTTAACGCTCCGGTTCGGGTTAGTTTTCGGCGATGCCCGCTTCAGCTCGCCGTCTCCCTCCAGAGCGCAGTACGAACCCGACATGGGGACAGCGCATCACCGCGCTGCGATACGTGCCGCCGTTGCTGCGCATGGTGTGGACGACCCATCGCAGCTTCACCGCCACGATGGCCGTCCTGCGCGTGGCGCGTGCATTCATTCCCGTTGCGACGTTGTGGATCGGCAAGCTCATCATCGACGCGGTCATCGCACTGCGCAGCGACCCATCGCATCTGCGCTCACTCTGGAAGCTGGTGGCGCTGGAGATCGCGATCGTCGTTGCGGGCGAAGTGATGGCGCGCGCTTCGGCGCTGGTGGAGAGTTTGCTCGGCGATCTTTTCTCCAACTACACCAGCGTGCGCTTGATGGAGCATGCGGCGACGCTCGACCTGCAGCAATTCGAGGACCCGGCGTTCTACGACCAACTGGAGCGTGCGCGGCGCCAGACGGTGGGTCGCATCGGATTGCTGGCCGAAATTCTCTCGATGTCGCAGGACAGCTTGACGCTGGCGTCGTTAGGCACGGCGCTGCTGGTGTTCAGTCCGTGGCTCCTGCTCCTGCTCGTGGCGGCGGTGCTGCCGTCGTTCATCGGCGAAACGCACTACGCGTCGCTCGAGTATTCGCTGCTCTACCGCTGGACGCCGGAGCGTCGCCAGTTGGATTATTTGCGGTATCTCGCGGCGAGCGACGTGAACGCGAAAGAAGTGCAGATGTTCGGACTCGCGCAGTGGTTCACGGATCGCTATCGCGTACTCGCCGACCGATTCTACGAGGAGAACAAGCGACTCTCGATTCGCAAAGGAATCGTGAGCACGGCGCTGTCGGTGCTCGGCATGCTGGGCTACTACGGCGCGTACGTGATCATTCTCGTGCGCGCGGTTGCCGGCGCGATTTCGATCGGAACGCTTACGTTCCTCGCGGGATCGTTCGGCCGGAGCCGCGACATCATCCAGCGGCTGCTCATCTCGGCGAGCGACATCTACGAGCAGAGTCTGTATCTCAAGGACATGTTCGACTTCTTCGAGATGCGGCCGTCGATCGTGTCGCGTCCGGGCGCACCGGCGGTGCCGGAGCACATTCGCGAGGGCTTCACGTTCGAAGACGTCGGCTTCCAATATCCGGGCAGCGACCGATGGGCCGTTAGGCATGTGACCTTCACCCTGCGGCCGGGCGAGCGCGTCGCGTTCGTCGGCGAAAATGGCGCCGGCAAGACGACCGTCACCAAGTTGCTGGCGCGTCTGTACGACCCTACCGAAGGGCGCATCCTGCTCGACGGCGTCGACCTGCGGGAATACGATTTGTCGTCCGTGCGTCGCGCGATCGGCGTGATCTTCCAGGATTTCGTCCGATTCGACATGCGCTTCGACGAAAACATCGGCGTTGGGCACATCGATCGCGTGCGCGACTACCTCGATCGCGTGGGAGCCGACGATGTGCTCATCGAGTCGGTTCCGCCGGAATGGGCATTCGAGTCGAGTCCCGCGACGTTGCGTGCGCCGAGTGGGAACGGGCACGTGAAGGAGCCCGTCCCTGAGGTGCTCTCGACGGCAGCCGAGCAATCGTTGGCGTCGGTGTTGTTGCCGCGATTCGCCGATGGATATCGGCAGATGCTTGGCCGCCGGTTCGACGGCGGGGTGGATCTATCCGGCGGCGAATGGCAAAAGGTCGCACTCGCCCGCGCCTTCATGCGCGATGCGCAGGTGCTGATCCTCGACGAGCCGACGGCGGCACTCGATGCGCGCGCGGAGTACGAAGTGTTCGTGCGCTTCTCGGAGCTCGTCGCCGGGCGCATGGCGGTGCTGATCTCGCACCGATTCTCCACGGTCCGAATGGCCGATCACATCATCGTCTTCCAGCTGGGGCAAATCGTCGAGGAAGGTTCGCACGCGGAGTTGGTGGCGCGTGGCGGACCGTACGCCGAGCTGTTCCGGCTGCAGGCGGCGGGCTACCAATAGCCGGCGATCTGTGAGGTGCGTGCTCGGCGCGTGATGGTCGGGCAGTGTTCTTGCGCACCGCGTGGATCATGCATCGCCACGAACACGACGAGAACAGCGCGCCGAATCAAGCGCGCACCGTCAAGCCGACCGATCCGGATGCACACCTAGCGCAGGGCGTTGAAGGCGCGGAACCTCCGTTAGAAGCGGACGGTGCGGACGACGGCCGTCGCGACACGACCGCGGCCGGCTTTCGCTCGATCTACGAGACCGTGCATTTCGGGGTCAAGGAGATGGGCGCGCAGCGCACCGCGCGGACGCTCCTCAAGCTCAACCAGAAAGACGGATTCGATTGTCCGAGCTGCGCGTGGCCCGATCCGGACGGCCACCGCAAGCGCGCGGAGTTCTGCGAGAACGGCGCCAAGGCGGTGGCGGCCGAAGCCACGACCAAGCGCCTAACGCCAGAGGTATTCGCCCAACATCACATATCGGAGCTGATCGAGTGGCGCGACGTGGACCTGGATGGGCTGGGCCGCATCACGCACCCGATGATCCGGCGGCGCGGGTCCGATCGCTACGATGCGATCGGGTGGGACGAAGCGTTCGCGCTCATTGGGGAGCAGCTGCGAGGCCTCGCGTCGCCTAACGAAGCGGTGTTCTACACGTCGGGCCGGGCGAGCAACGAGGCCGCCTTCCTGTACGGCCTGTTCGCGCGGCAGCTCGGCACCAACAACCTGCCGGACTGCTCGAACATGTGTCACGAGTCGAGCGGAACGGGTCTGAGTGAAGTGATCGGGTTCGGAAAAGCGACGGTTCGCATTGACGACTTCGCCGACGCCGACGCGATCTTCATCATCGGCCAGAATCCGGGGACGTGTCATCCGCGCATGCTCACCGAGCTGCAGAAGGCGGTGTGGAACGGCTGCCGGATCGTGAGCATCAATCCGCTCATGGAAACGGGGCTCATGCGCTTCGAGAATCCGCAAAAGCCTCTGGAGCTCCTCGGCGCCGCGACCCATCTCGCGTGCCTGTTCGTGCCGGTCCGGATCAACGGAGACGTGGCGGTCCTCAAGGGCATCATGAAGGAAATGCTCGACGCGGACGAGCGAACCGGCGGCAAAGTGCTGGCGCACGACTTCATCGCCCACCATACGGAGGGCTTCGAGGCATTCGCGGCCGACATTCGGAGCGAGTCGTGGGAGCGGATCATCGACGAAAGCGGCGTGTCGCGCGAGCTCATCCGCCAGGCGGCGGAGGTGGCGATCACGTCGGAGCGGATGATCTGCAGTTGGGCGATGGGTGTGACCCAGCACAAGAACGGCGTGGCCAACGTGCAGACCATCGTGGACCTGGCGCTGTTGCGCGGCCAGATCGGGCGTCATGGCGCCGGCGTGGCGCCGATACGCGGACACAGCAACGTGCAGGGCGATCGGACGGTCGGCATCTGGGAGCAAATGAGTCCGGAGTTTCTCGCCGGCCTGGCCAAGGAATTCAACTTCTCGCCGCCCGAGAAGCACGGCTACGATACGGTCTGCTCGATCGAAGCGATGCACCGCGGCACGGTGCGCGTGTTCGTCGGGTTAGGCGGCAATTTTCTTTCGGCGACGCCGGACACGAACTACACGTCGGAGGCCATCCAGCGCTGCGCGCTGACGGTGCAGATCTCGACCAAACTGAATCGCGGGCATCTGGTGACGGGGGAGCAGGCGCTCATTCTGCCGTGTCTGGGCCGGACGGAGATCGACATCCGGCCGGGCGGCCCGCAGTTCGTGACCGTGGAAGACACGACGGGTGTCGTGCACATGTCGAACGGCGTGCTACCGCCGGCGTCGGAGCACTTGTTGAGCGAGCCGGCGATCATTGCCGGGATGGCCAAGGCTGCGTTAGGCGAGCGGACGACCGTGAACTGGGATGCGCTCACCGACAACTACGACGGGATCCGCGAGCACATCGAGCACGTCGTGCCGGGATTCACGCAGTACAACGCGCGCGTTCGCCAGCCGGGTGGTTTCTATCTGCCTAACGCCCCGTATCAGGGCCGGTTCAACACGCCGTCGCGACGGGCGGGGTTCACCGTGCATCCGATACCGCACCACGAGCTGGCGTCGGATCAGCTGCTCCTGATGACGATCCGCAGCCATGACCAATTCAACACGACCGTGTACGCCGAGAACGATCGCTACCGCGGCATCTCGAACGGCCGTCGCGTGTTGTTCCTCAACCCATTCGACATCGATCGGTTAGGCTTGGTGCGCGACCAGTGGGTCGATATCGTCAGTCACTTCGAAACCGAGACGCGGCGGGCGGCGCGGTTCAAGGTGGTGCCGTACGAGATTCCGCGCCGGTGCGCGGCGGCCTATTTCCCGGAGACGAACGTCCTGGTGCCGATCCGGAGCGTGGCGGACAAGAGCAACCAGCCGGCGTCGAAGTCGATCGTCGTCAGCCTCGAGGCGTGCGCGTCACGAGGCGACTGAGGTCGGCGAGCACTGTTCGAGCAGGGACACGAGCTCGTCCAACGTCGTGCGCGCGCGATCACGCGCGTACCACGCCCGGATGTGGTGGTATCGCTCCGGGGACGGCATGGCGAGTCCAACGTCGAGCACCCATTGCTGCAACTCGCGCGGGCGAGGACCCCACCAGCTGCGCTCGACGAACTGTTCATCGAGCACCGCCACCACGGGGATAGAGCGCGAGACCTTGGTCAGGTGCGCGTCCATGATGTCCGGGTTGGCGTCGCGTCCGAGGAGACGGACGTCGAGACGAGCGGTGAGCTCTGCCAAGCGGGCGATCGGCGGGACGAGGTTCGCGGCGTCGCCGCACCAATCCTCGACGAGGATCAGCAGGTGTCGTCGGCGCCGCATGGCGTTGACGCGGTCGATGATTTGAGGCGGGATCGTGGCGAGATGGTAGACGCCGCGCCACAGCTCATGGTTCTTCCGCACCGTCGCCGCGAACTGCTCGTAGGTGAGGCCAGACTCGAACCGGGACTTCCAATCAATCATTCATGAGCGGCGGCGTCGCTTCCGTTCGCACGGCGGGCGCGGCGTCGTCGCGCAGCACATACCCGGAGCCGCGCACGGTATGAATGAGTGGATGGTCGCGGTCTTCTTCGAGTTTCTTGCGCAGGTAGTTGATGTAGACGTCGACCACATTGGTGAGCGGGTCGACTTGTTGGCGCCAGACGTGTTCGCTGATCATCTGACGCGACACCGTCCGTCCCATGTTGCGCATGAGGTACTCGAGGAGCGCGTACTCCTTCTGTGTGAGCTCGATTTCTTTGCCGCCGCGCTCTACGCGCCGGGAGATCGGGTCGAGCGACAAGTCGCGCACGCGCATCACCGCGCTCTCCGCGGTGAGCGAGGAGCGGCGGAGCAGCGCCTTCACGCGGGCCAGAAGCTCTGCAAACTCGAAGGGTTTTGGCAGATAGTCGTCGGCACCGGCGTCCAGGCCGCTCACTTTGTCGGACACGGACGTCCGTGCGGTGAGCATCAGCATTGGTGCACGGAAGCCGCGCGAACGTAGCTCGCGGGCGACTTCGACACCGTTTTTCCGTGGCAGTCCGATGTCGAGGATGACGAGATCCGGCGCGTGATCCAGCGCTTCGAGGAGGCCGGCTTCGCCATCCTGGGCGCTGCGAACGTTGAAGCCCTCGCCGCTGAGGATGCGCTGTAGAACCGATAGCAGGTCGCGATCGTCTTCGACGACGAGGACTGACGGAACTCCATCCGAGTGCTCGGTCATAGTGCTTACATATAGCTTCGTGGCAAGACAAAGCCAAGCAGTCCGCTTGTCCGGCGATGCGCACCGACTATTCTTCCGGCCGCGGGGAGGTGGTACGCGGGTCGTGACCAGGCGCGCCCGACTGACAGTGAGAATGACGTGGCGTTCCGCCGTATGCGTCGCGATCCGCAACACCCATGTCGCTCGATCGAAACAGGGCGCATGTGATGCACGTTACGTTAGCGTGCGTTTTTTCCTCGGAACTTTCGTACGCGCACTGTGTTGGATCGTAGGACGAGGGTCGATAGAGGAGCGGCCCCGCTCTTGCCTTACGTTGTTGTTCGAGTGGTCGGGACTCGGGTGCAGCGGTGCGTTGGCGCATCCACTTCGAGTCTCGTGTTGCTCACCGGAGGGACGATGGACTTCCTCGTGATGCTCGAGGAATGCTCCGACTCGACGTCAGTGCTGGCGCGAGTGGATTCAGTACCGGCGCAGCTGACGCCCGAGCGCCGGCAGCGGGATGTGGTGACCTTGTACGGCACCCCGCGCACCGAATCGCTTGCGCTCGCAATCGCGGCGGCGATGGAGAGTCGTCGAACGACTGACGATGATTCTGGAGCGTTCCGCCACCTCGGGGTATGGCCCGAGCGTGGGGCTGTGGGAGACACAGCATGGCGCGACGAGACGACCGGCGAACTCGTCACGCGCGACCTGAACATTCCCCTCGATGTGCTGCGGGGCATTGCGCACCAGGTGCTGGGCCAATGCGAATCGGCGCTGCAGCGTCTGGTGGCGGGACTGTCGATGCCGGACTGGCCGGAAGGAGCATGGCGCGCGATCAGTATCACGCTGGAGCCGGTGACCGAACCGGCGCGGGGTGCGCTCAACAAGCTGGATGAGCTCCTGGATGTGTTCCGCGAGTCGGATGGTCTAACCTACGAGTACGAGGGTGACTAACGCATTTTCTCCGTCAGACAGCAGGATCTCGGGGTCGTCCGTCAGGACGACCCCGTTGTTTTTGGCGGATCACGGGCGACGGCCCGGGCTGCCGTTCCCTTGACGGGGCTCGGAGCAATGCGCAGGGTAGGGCTTGGAGGTGGACCATGACGAGTTCATCGGGGCGCCGGCCAGCCCGCCGATCGTCCGGTGTCGAGCGTCTCTTCGAGGATGACGCAGGCCGGCTCTGGAGTGCCGGTCGCACGTTCACGCCTCAGGGCGGAGAAGCGGTGCTGTTCACGTGCATCGGCAATTCTCGCGAGGCGCCGCGAGCCATCGCGTGTCCGGCCGAGTTTGATCTCGTCGATGCGACGGTCGATGACCTCCGCGGCCTGTTGGGACGCGCTCCGCGCATTGGGGTTCTCTAGGAAATCGCGGCCTCCCTTGCAAGCGCCCCGGACCGGGGGCTAGCATAGCGAAGAGGGAGGTCGCGACCGGGATGAGCCCGGTGCGCGACGATCACGGGCCACGCCCGACGTCGACGGCGCGGTGAGAGACCGAAGCAGCGGAGGCCTACCATGCGGGAGTACAGCAGCTCGGAGATCCGCAACGTGGCTGTCGTTGGACATGGAGCGAGCGGGAAGACCACTCTGGTCGACGCGCTCGCTTTTGTTTCCGGATCCAGCAGGCGCCACGGATCGGTGCGCGATGGGACGGCGCTCACCGACTTTGCGCCGGAGGAGATCGAGCGCAAGTACTCGATCAACCTGGGCTGCGCGTACGCGGAGTGGATGGATGCGAAGATCAATCTCATCGACGCGCCGGGGTATCTGGATTTCCACGGCGATGCGATTTCCGCGTTAGCAGCGGCGGACGGCGCGCTGGTCGTCGTGAGCGCAACGGCGGGGGTCGAGGTCGGCACGGAGAAGATGTTCCGGCAGGCCGTCGAGCGGAAAGATCCGGTGTTGTTCGTGGTGTCGCTGCTCGACAAGGAGAACGCGAGCTTCGACCGGGCGTACGACTCCATCAAGAACCGCCTAACGAGCAAAGTCATCCCGGTAGAGATCCCGGTAGGCGAAGGCGCCGAATTCACCGGCATCATCAACCTGTTCTCGCGCAAGCTGCATAGCTACAAGACGGGCACCAAGTCCGGCGAGTACGATGAGGTGGATGTGCCGGACGATCATCGCGCGCAGTTCGACCGCTACTACCAGGAGCTGATCGAAACGATCGCGGCGACGGACGATTCGATGCTCGAGCGCTACCTGGAAGGCAAGGAGATCACGCGCGACGAAGCCATTGCGGCGATGAAGGAAGGCATGAAACAGGGCGAGCTGTTCCCGCTCTTCTGCGTATCGGCGGAGCTCACGTACGGGACGCGCGCGCTCCTAACGAAGATCGTCGAGCTCATGCCGTCGGCGTACGACATGGAGGAGCTCCACGCCTTCACCGGCGCGGTGGGTGACCGCACGATCGAGATTCACGCGCGCGACGACCAGCCGTTCACGGCGTCCGTGTTCAAGACGCTCACGGAGCCGCACGTCGGCGACGTGTCGTTCTTCCGCATCTTCTCGGGGGCGGTGGCGAACGGTCAGGAAGTGTTCAACGCCAGCCGCAACATCGCCGAGAAACTCGGCCACTTGAGCGTGTCGCAGGGGAGGGACCGCACGGAGGTGCCGCGCCTGCACGCGGGCGACATCGGGTGCGTCGCGAAGCTCAAGAACACGCATACGAACGACACGCTGTCGACGCGCGAACAGCCGATCCGCCTGCCGGACATTCGGCTGCCCGATCCGTTAGTCACGTTCGCCGTGCACGCCACCGCGCGCGGCGACGAGGAGAAGGTGCAGCAGGGCTTGCATCGCCTGCACGACGAGGACCCGACCTTCTCCACGCATTATGATCCCGAGACGCACGAGACGATCGTATCGGGCGTCGGCGAGCGCCATCTCGAGGTGTCGATGGCCAAGCTCAAGCGGAAGTTCGGCGTCACCGCCGAGCTCACGAAACCGCGCATTCCGTATCGCGAGACGATCAAGGGCAAGGGCGAAGGCCAGGGCCGGCACAAGAAGCAGACGGGCGGTCGCGGCCAGTTCGGTGATTGCTGGGTGCGGCTCATGCCGCTGCCGCGCGGCGAGGGCTACGTGTTCGACGACCAGATCGTGGGCGGCGCGATTCCATCCAAGTTCATTCCGGCCGTGGACAAGGGCATCCAGGAAGCGGCCGCACGCGGTGTGTTAGCCGGCTATCCGATGGTCGACTTCAAGGTGGAGTGCTTCGACGGCTCGTACCACTCGGTCGACTCCAACGAAATGTCGTTCAAGATGTCGGGGATCCTCGCCTTCCGCGTGGTGGCCCCCAAGTGCAAGCCGGTGCTGCTCGAACCGTTAGACGAAGTGGAAGTGCGCACCCCGGATGGATTCCTGGGCGACGTGATGGGCGACATCTCGTCGCGCCGGGGACAGATCCTCGGCACGCAGCCGTCGTCCGATGCGTTGGGAACGGTGGTGAAAGCCGTGGTGCCGCAGGCCGAGATGCACCTGTATGCGACGCATCTGAACTCGATGACGCACGGATACGCGACGTTCACGCGTCGCTTCCGCGGCTACGAGGAGGTTCCGGGCGAGGCGGCGCAGCGCATCATCGCCGACGCCACCAAGCCGGAGGAACTGGTCGAGGCGTAAGGCCCAAGGCCCAAGCCTTACGGAGCATCAGCCGTTGACGGACTTCCGCTGCCGCGCCGTGTGCTTCCGGCGCGGCGCTTTCCCAACCTCGATCGGCACGATGTCGGGTGAATCGGCATCGGAACCGCATCCGGCGGCCGGAACGGCGACGCGCGGCTGCTTGTAGACGAAGCGCTTGCCTTCGTAATTCCGGAACACGACCTCGTCGTCGGTGATCTCCTCGACGTACTCGGGGAGCAGCGGGACTTTGCCGCCGCCTCCGGGCGAGTCGATTACGAAGTGCGGAACCGCGAGGCCCGAGGTCCATCCGCGCAGTGCCTTCACGATTTCCAGGCCCTTCTGCACGGTGGTGCGGAAGTGCTCACCGCCCGCCACCTGGTCGGCCATGTAGATATAGTAGGGGCGGACGCGCGCTTTGAGCAGCTGCTGCATCAAGTCCTTCATCACGTTCACGTCGTCGTTTACGCCGCGCAGGAGCACGGTCTGGCAGCCTAACGGAACGCCGGCGTCGGCCAGGCGGCCGAGGGCTTCCACCACCTTCGGGGTGAGCTCGCGCGGGTGGTTGAAGTGCGTGTTCATGTACACCGGATGGTACTTGCGCACCATCTCGCAGAACTCGGGCGTGATCCGCTCGGGCAGGTGCGACGTGACGCGGCTGCCGATGCGGATGATCTCGACGTGCGGGATCGCCCGCAGATTCTGGAGCAGGTACTCGAGACGCCGGTCCGAGAGCATCATGGGATCGCCGCCGCTCATGACGATGTCGCGGATCTCGGAGTGCGCGCGGATGTAGGCGAAGGCCGACTCGTACTGATTGAGCGGGATCTTCTCCGGGTCGCCGACCTTGCGGCGGCGGGTGCAGAAGCGGCAGTACGACGCGCAGACCGGGCTCACCAGGAACAGCACGCGATCGGGATAGCGATGCGTAATGTTAGGCACGGGCGAATCGGCGTCTTCATCGAGCGAATCGATGATGCCGTCGTGGATGTCGAGCTCCTGCACCGTCGGGACGTACTGGTTCCACATGGCGTCGCCGACGGCATGGATCTGCTCGAGCGCGGCCGGCGTGATGCGCATCTGGAAATTGTCGAACGCCGGCTTGAGCGCCTCTACATCGATGACGTCACGGCCGAAGCGGTCGGCCAATTGCTCAAGGGTGGCGATGCTGTCTTCCTTCAGGATGCGTTGCCACTCACTCATGGTGTTCTGCTCCCCGCCGTGAAGGCGAGCGTGTGATGATCGTAGTGGTGCGTCGGGGTCGATGGGATACAGGAAGTGCGCGCGCACGATACGTGAAGCCTTCGATCGACCTCTTAAGAGGAGGGACGCGTCGCGACCGGACGGTGGCTCGGGCGTCGCGACGCGACGCGCAGCCGGGACGGCGACGGCGCTGAGGGAAAAGGACCGACTCGGATTCCGGGGTGAAGGCGCCGAGGAACGAGTCTTGGGGTCGAGCGGACTCGTTGCGTTGGGCACCGGCGACCAACGCCTGTGCCCAACGCACCGAGTCCGGTCTACCTCGGGGAATGTCCACGGGTCAGCCTTCACCCACCGCGAGCTTGAGCGCGGCGGGATCGCTGACCTCGGGGATGATACCGGACAATCGTTGGGCCAGTGCCCAACGATCGTCGACGCCCGGATTGGAGCGCGAGACGGCATCCTCGCACACCGAGCGAATGAGCGCGCCGTAGTCGAGGCCGGCGGCGGCCGCCATGCGCGCGAGCCCGGCATCGTGGGCGATGTCGGGATTCGCGTTGACCTCGAGAATCCAGGGTTGTCCGTCTTGATCGATGCGCATGTCGACGCGACCGTAGCCGGTGCCGCCGACGAGGCGCCACGCGGCGAGCGCGACTTCCTTGACCTTCGCACTCATCGCTTCGGGCAGATCCGCCGGACACGCGGGCACGGCACCGACGTCCTCGTCGCTGCCCGTGACCCACTTGGAGCGATACGAAACGATGCGCCACATTCGCTTGGGCAGCCCGTCGAATCGAATCTCGGCGACGGGCAACACGATGTTGCCGACAATGCCGACATTCACTTCGCGACCGTCGATGTAGCGTTGGACGAGCACTTCGTCCCAGCCTTCGTGCATGGCTTCGACGCGGGCGGCGAGCGCCCGGTTAGTCCGGACGACCGAGCGCTGTTCGACGCCGACCGACGCATCTTCGGCGGCCGGTTTGCAGATCGCGGGAAAGCCAACGGTCGGAATCGGTGCGCCGCGATGCACGACGCTGAACGCCGGCACCGGAAGTCCGGCGCGCTCGAGGAACGAGTTGACGACGTGTTTGCGCAGGCAGAGGCTCGCGGTCCACGACGAACATCCCGTGAACGGCACGGCGAGCACCTCGAGCGCCGAGATGACGGCGGGTTCGAGCGCGGCGACGCCGTCGAGTCCTTCGCACATGTTGAACACGAGGTCGAACTTGCCGCGTCGCATGCGTTCGACCCAGCGTCCGTCCGGTTGGGCAGGGAATCGCGTCACCTGGTGGCCGTCGGCAACGAGCACGGCCTCGATCGCTTCGAGCGTCTCGAGGATCGCGAGGTCTGCCGACTTGCCGAGCGCCGATGGTCCATCGAATAACAGGGCAATCTTCATGCGCTCCTCCAACTCGTGATGAGCTTCGGTCGCCGAGATGCGGCGGATCGAGCGCGTCGTGATGACGCGCGGGTTCCGCAAACGTCGCGGTCTCGCATGCGACCTCAGCTCGAGGCCGCCGCCCGCGCGACGCTCACTCGGCGCGCGCGTGCAGCGTTGCTTGGCAGGGCCACGCCCTGCCGGTCCGCAGCATGTCGCACGCATGTCTGAATGAGCTCGTCGTAGCTCACACCGGCAGCGCGCGCAGCTTTGGGAAAGCACGAGTTGTCTGCGGGATTGGGCAGAATCCCGGGAAGCGGGTTCACCTCGACCACGTTGGGCACGCCTGCCGCATCGAGTCGCACGTCGATCCGCGACCAATCGCGACAGCCGAGCGCGTGGTAGGCGGCGAGCACGACTCGTTCGATCGTGTCTCGCAGCGCTTCGTCGATCCGCGCAGGGCATTCAAAAATCTCGAGCGGTTCGTCCGGCCGGTCCCACAGCCACTTTGCTTCGAATCCGTAGACCGGCAGCGAACCGCTAGGCAATACATCAAAGTTCATTCCGACAATGGGCAGGACGTGTGTCTCGTTCCCGTTGCCCAACACAGCACACGTGAACTCCGCGCCCGTCAGAAACTGTTCGACCAAAACCGGCTGCCGATAACGATCGAGCAGAAAGGCGACTTGGTCGCGCATCTCGCTCGCGGTCCGGCAATAGTTCCGCTCGGTGATTCCCTTCGACGAACCCTCGTGCAGCGGCTTGACGAATACCGGGAACGCGAGTGATCCGGGATGCGTGCTCGCGTCGTGCAACACACGGAAAGGCGCTGTGGGAATGCCATGATACGCCAGGCACTCTTTCGTGCGCGCCTTGTCCAAACACAACGACAGCGTGAACGGATCCGATCCCGAATACGGAATCCCGAAAAACTCACACATGGCCGGGACGTGCGATTCGCGGTTCACGCCGCGAAGACCTTCCGCCATGTTGAAGACGATGTCCGGCCGCTCAGCCCGTAGCCGCTCGGGAAACTCAGCGTTTGCCTCGAGTCGTACGACTTCGCCTAAGCCAGAAAGCGCGTGTTCGACCGCGCCGATCGTTTCGCTGCTGTCCCACTCGGCGAACTCGTCGTCGGTGTGATTCCGGCTCGACGCGTCCGGCGACGGGTGAATGACGCTCGCGAGTGGAGAGGACGCATCGATTCGCGACCGCAGATGCCGAGACGAACTAGGAGGCTCTTCATCGGCGCGGGGCTCATCTTCGCCTGTCCGCGCTTCCTCGTCGTCTGGTTTCTGATTGTAGGCGAATCCGATTCGCGCCATTCGGTCCACTCACGTCGCCGGACATCGCATCACACGTGCGCGCAAAATAAGAAACGCGAAATCATCGCGCAATGTGTTTCTTGCAATCGCGCGTCATCGTGACCAAGCGCGACTCAGACTTTGTGGTAGGCGACGCGCGCCGCCTCGCGACGGTCCGCGGCTTCGTAGATCTCGAAATCGGAAAAGAGTGCCGGCGCTTCGCCGGAGAGCATGCGCAGCACGGCGACCGCCGCGCGACGAATCTCGAGCTCAGCGCCTTCGCTCGAGCGGAGCTCCAGCATCGTGCGCCAGGCGCGCGCGTTGGCTGTGGCGACGATCTTGGTTTCCGTCGAGTTGGGCAAAACCCCGCGCGCGCCCTCGCGCGCCATCTTCCGCCGGTGAACTTTGTCGGCAACCCAGGCGTAGCGTTTCATGAGCTGCTCGACGAGCATCACGTAGCTTCGCTGGGCTTCTTCCATTTGCTCGCGCCAGGCAGTCTCGAGATTCTCGTCGCCGATGATCGCTGGCGGGACCACGAAGTTCGCTTCGGACTCGTCCACGTAGCGCTGCGAGAGCTGGGAATACGCGAAGCCGGCGCGGTGGCGCACGAGCTCGTGGGTGAGCGAGCGACTAACGCCCTCGAGGAGGAGTGAGTACGTCGCGTGCTCGAGAACGCTGCCGTGTCCCTGTCGCTTGATGTTCTCGAGGTACTCGCGCGTCGATCGACTCGCCGGGTTGCGCTGGCTCATGTAGCAGAGCCGTCCGGCAAATTCCGAGAGTCGCTCGCCATCCGTCGACTCACCGATCCAGTTCACCGGCAGGTGCGATGGCTCGATGAACGAGGGACGTGCGAGCAGCGAGACGGTCGGCTCGTGGATGTAGACGGGCATCGGAGACGCGACGGAGGTGATGCGAACGTGGTGGACGCGAGCGGTGGTAACTTAGTCGCCCGGGTGATTCGCGGAAACCATCGCGTGTTCTGCCGGCGTCAGCGCGGCGGCGTTTCGTGCGCGCCAGTCGTCACGGCGCGCGACACGAGATCGAGACGCGACGCCGCATACGCTCGGTTTCGTTCGACCTCATCGAGCACCGCGCGCGCCGGAGCAGGCAGCGGTGCGAGCGACGGGTCGTACTTGATGTCGCCGATGGCGCGCTGGCCGTCGAGCGGCACTTTGACGCCGGGATTGAGAATCCCGTGCGGGTCGAACGCATGCTTGATGCCGGCGAACACCTCGAGGATGTTCGCGGGCCACACGCGTGAGAGCAGCGGCGTGCGCAGGCGTCCGTCGCCGTGCTCGCCGCTGAGTGTGCCGCCGAGGCTCGCGGTGAGCGTGACGACGTCATCGAGCAATTGCTCGACACGCGCTCGCCAATCAGGGCGGCGGACATCGATGAGCGGATTCACGTGGATGTGCGCATCGCCGGCGTGTCCGAAGATCACGCCGCGAACGCCGGCGGCGTCGAGCGCGCGCCGGACGCCGCGCACGTATTCGGGCAGATGCTCGGGCGGGACGGCACCGTCTTCGATGAACTGCATCGACTTGAGCGCGGGATCGAGACGCGCGAGGATCGGACTCGCGGCGTGTCGCAGCGACCACAGCGTGTGCTCGGTGTCATGGTCCAGCGCGACTTGTACATCGGATGCTCCGGATTCTTCGAACGCCGTTTGCAGCTGTCGTGCGTTGGACGCGGCCGCCGACGTGGTGTCGCCTTCGACCTCGGCGAGCAGCACGGCTTCGACGTCGCCATTGAAACGCATCGCGCCGCCCTCGGCGACGACGTCGAGAAACGTCCGGTCGAGCAACTCGCACGCCGACGCGCCTGCATTTCTCGCGCGACCCGCAGCGATCACGGCTGTTTCGAGCGATGAGAAAGTAGCGAGGAGACTCGACGTGGCGCCCGGCACGGGGATGAGCGAGAGCTCGATGCCGACGAAGAGCGCGAGCGTGCCTTCGCTGCCGACGAGGAGATCGATGATCTCGCCGCTTTCGTTGAAGTCGCGCAGGGCGTAGCCCGACGAATCCTTGAGCACGCCCCGGTGCGCCGCGAACCCGTCGCGCACCGCCGCGGCGATTGCCGGCCGCACGTGTTCGAAGAATCGCGCGAGGGCGGGGACATCCGCGGGCGGGGGCGAGCCGCGGCGCACGACGGCGCGATGCCCGTCGGCGAACACGCAGTCGAGCGCGCGCACCCAGCGGCGCATCGATCCATAGCGCAGCGTGTGCGCGCCGGCTGCGTTAGTCGCGACCATGCCGCCGATCGTGCAAAATGCACTACTCGATGGATCGACCGGCAGCCGCAACTTGCTCCGTTGGGCAGCTGCATTCACCGCATCGCGAATCGCGCCCGGCCCGACGGCCACCGTTTGCTCGGCGGCGTTCACGGCGTGGATGTCGCGCTGCCGGCTCAGGTCGACAATGATCTCGTCGCCCACGGCGCCGCCGGCCATGCCGCTGCCGGATCCACGCGGGACTAACCGTGCGCCGCTCGATGCTGCCCAGAGGAGGAGTGCCACCACCTCGTCCGGATGCTGCGGAACGGCGACCGCCCGTGGCACCGCTCGCGCAATGCCTGCACCTTCGCTGTACGCGGCCCGGGACACGAGGTCCCTCGTCAGATGCGGCATTGCGCTCGCGCGCGTGGTCGTGACGCCTCGCAACTAGAGACCGAGCTCGTTCACCTTGGGTGGATCGACCGTGTAGTCGTAGAAGCCCTTGCCCGACTTTCGGCCGTACATGCCCGCGAGCACCATGCGTTTGAGCAGCGGCGGCGGTGCATACCGCTTCTCGCGGTATTCGTCGAACATGATCTCTGCGATCTTGTACGTGGTGTCGAGTCCCACGAAATCGAGGAGCGTGAATGGGCCCATCGGATAGCCGGTGCCGAGCATCATGCCCTTGTCGATGTCTTCGACGGTGGCCACGCCGTGCTCGAGCGCATTGATCGCATCGACGAGATACGGCACGAGCAAGAGGTTGACGACGAAGCCCGAGTTGTCCTTGGCGGCGATGGGTTCTTTGCCTAACTGGCGCGCGAAGGCGTAGGCGGTATCGAACGTGGCGTCGCTGGTGGTCACCGTGCGCACCACTTCGACGAGCTTCATCACCGGCACGGGATTGAAGAAATGGAGCCCAACCATGTTGCCCGGGCGCGTGGTGGCGGCGGCCATGGCCGCGATCGTGAGGCTCGACGTATTCGACGCAAAGATCGAATGCGGCGGACAGAGGCCATCCAGCTCCTTCCACATCGCGTTCTTGACCTCGATGTCCTCGACCACGGCTTCGATGACGATGTCGCAGTCCGCGAGATCGCGAAGATTGGTCGTGAAGGAGAGCCGGGACATCGCGCCGTCGCGGTCGGCTTCGGTGACTTTGCCTTTGCTCTTCTCGATGGCGCGCGCAAAACTTTTCTCGATGCTGCCTTTGCCGCGCTGGCACAGCGCATCGGACACCTCGCGCACTTTTGTCGTGAACCCGCTCTGCGCGCACACCTGCGCAATGCCGGAGCCCATGAGTCCGGCGCCGAGGACGCCGACGGTCTTGATGTTTGGCATGAGGACGATCGATAGAGGTGAAAATCGGGCCCGTTAGGACGGGCACTGTGCGCGCGTGAGCACGGTCAGCGCCACACGTCGAGTGCCGACAACACATTCGGACGTGGCGGACTGTCCCCACGCTCCAGTCGGTCGAGCAGTTGCTCCAAAGCCAGTTGGGCGCGCGCGACGACTGGCGTGTGAGTGCGCGCGACGAAATAACCACCCACCGCCGCGACGGCGGCGGGAATTATCGCCACCGGTACGAAGAATCCGAGTGCGATGAGCGCGCCGGTGCCCAACACGCCGCCGCCGGCCATGACCCCGCCCGACAGTGCACGTTCGAACCGGACGTTGGTCAGATCGGCTTCCAATCGCACCAGGACGCGCTGGTCGTCCACCGGCACCACGGTTGCGGCGACTTCGCGCGTTGGGCGAAGATAATAGCCGCGCCCGCCCACGTTGAGCAGGCGCCGCATCTCGCTGAAGAGTCCCGGCCGCGGCTCCCAGAGCATGCGATCCGCCAAACGTCGCTTGACTTGCATCGCATCTTCGCGCTGCAGCCACTGATCCAGGAGGTCGAGCGTGGCTGCCGTGGTGCCTTTGACGGTGCGGGACGCGTGAACGCGAGCGGAGCCGAACAGTCGCGCCGCGAGGCCGCGCTCTTCGGGCACCTGTGCGCGGCTTCGCTCCTCGGCCAGCGCTTGCCGGAGATGCTCCGGCGAGAGTCCGACCTCGCGTGCGACTTCGATCAGTTGATCTTCGTTGACAACGACGTCGGTCGGATCGGCATCGGCTGCCTGCAGCTCGGCCGCGCGCGCCAACACCCGCTCCATCGCCGAGCGATCGAGCGGTTGTTGTCGCGCCGGCAGCCCGCTCTCATCCGCCATGCATCACTCAGCTGCCGCTCAGATCGGTGTCCAGTTGGTGCGTGAGTTGATCGGCGATGGTCGGGCGCAGCGGGAAGGCTTTTTCGATTGCCGCGACCTCGGCGCCCGGCGTGTACGAGATGTGCGCCGCGTCGAGATAGAAGCGCGCATAGCCGACCACCAGCTCGGGCGCGATCTTCTGCAGCAGTTGCAGCCCGCCGCGCACCGCGGCGGGACTCGTGTAGTGGTCCGCGACGCCTTCCTTCTTCTCGGCGGGAGTCGTATTGTCGTTCACCGCTCCGTTAGACACCGGCGAAATGACCTCGTGCGCCAGCACGTACATCGCCTGTACGGCCTCGCTGACGCTGTCGGGGAACGTGACCGCGATCGTGGGTCCGCGATCGGGTTCGCCGAGCGTCCGGCCCTCGCCTTGCAACGGAAGGGAGAGGAGGATTTCCCCCCGCGACTGGCCCGACTTCGTTAGGAATTTCCGGAACTTCGCGAAATACGTCTGCGTCCACAGCGAATCCACCGCCGCGAAAATCGCGGCCCGATTGGTCTGCTGCGTTCTCCAGTAGTTCGCGTAGTACTTCGTGTCCTCGTCGCGCATCGCGGCGGTGAACGAGCGCAGCCAGTGCTGTTCGGGGCGCGTCGAATACGATGCCTGGATGATCGCGAAGACGGCGCGCGAATCCGGGTCGATCAGCTGCCGCGTATTCATGCGGCGCGGCGTGTCGTCCTCGGAGACCGCGTTCTTCAGGTACTGGTCGATTGCTTTCTGCGTGGTCGCCCAACTCCGAAAGTAGAGACCGAGGAACTGGCCGCCGACGAGTTTCGAGTCGGACGCGAGCTGCGTGCGCAGCGAATCGCCGTCGGTGTCGAGCAACGTGCTGATGTTGCCGCGCTTCTTGAACGCGTCGATGGAATCGCGATAGCCCGGCTTGAAGTACGGGACCAGCGTGGTGTCCTTCTGGAGCATCGCGTATCCGTGCAACCACAGATCGACCTGGTAGCGCGTGCTAACGCGCCACGTGAGGTCGGGCCGTGCGGCGAGCGGCTCGACGGTGCTCTCCGGCTTGCCTCCCTGCGACGCGCAGGCGGCGGCCATGGACGCCAACACCAACAGTGCAGTGAAACGGGCGGATGACGCTGGATTTCGGCTCACGTGACGGGATCCGGTGCTAGAGTGGCATGACGCGCCGTTGGAGCGCGCATCAGACTAAGGCCTCGATGACCACAGCGATTCCCTGTCCACCGCCAATGCATGCGGAACCAAGCCCAAATCGCTGGCCGCTGGCTCGCAGCGCGTGGATCAGATGCGCCGTAATCCGCGCTCCCGATGCGGCCAACGGATGGCTGAGCGCGATGGCGCCGCCGTGCACGTTGAACTTTTCGCGCGGGATCTTGAGCTCGCGCTCGACCGCGCACACCTGCGGCGCGAACGCTTCGTTGACTTCGATCAAGTCCATGTCGTCGAGCGACATGGCCGCCTTACGAAGCGCGATTCGGGTGGCCGGCACCGGCCCGATACCCATGATGGTGGGGTCGACCCCGGCAACTCCCCACGAGACGAGCCGAGCGAGGGGCTTCTTTCCATTCTTCGCCGCCCACTCGTCGCTGCTCACCACGAGCGCGCCCGCACCGTCACCAATGCCGGATGCATTGCCGGCGGTGACCACGCCATCCGCCTTGAACACCGGCTTGAGGCGCGCCAAGCCCTCGAGCGTGGTGTCGGGACGCATGTGCTCGTCGCGGCGGAACTGCTCGATCTGACGCGTCTTGGGATTCTTCACGGGAATCGCAATCACTTCGTCATCGAATACACCCGACGCCCATGCGTCGCGCGCGGTTTGTTGCGAACGCAGGGCATACTCATCTACACATCCCCGGTCGAGATGGTACTGGCCCGCGAGTTTTTCGGCGGTCTCGGCCATGGCCAGTCCGGCCACGGGATCTTTGAGCCCTTCCCACAGCGCGTCCTCGAGCGGCGGCATCTTGCCCAACGGAAGCCCCCAGCGGAGCCCGCGGACAACGTGCGGCGCCTGCGACATCGATTCGCCGCCGCCCACCAGGCACACCTCGGATTCGCCTAACAGAATTTCTTCGGCGCCGTTGACGATGGCCTGGAATCCCGACCCGCAGAGGCGGTTTACCGTGAGGCCGGGCGTCTCGTTGGGGCAACCGGCACGGAGCGCGACATGACGAGCGAAGTAGATCGTGTCCGACGTCGTCTGCATCACGTTGCCGAATATGGAATGCTGGATGGCAGCGGGCTCGACGCCCGCGCGCTCCATGGCCGCGGTCGCGGCGTGAACAGTCAGGTCGATGGCGCTGAGATCCTTGAACGATCCGCCGAAAGTGCCAAACGGTGTGCGGACCGCGGACAAAAACACGACATCACGGGCTTGGCCCTGGGTTTTCACGGGGTCTCCAAAGGGAGTGCTGTGGCTGAAAGATGACCGGTCACCGAGACGGTGGGAACTGCCGCGGGCGCGTGTCCGGGAGCGTGCGCTAGCCGACGCGGTCCTCGCGCACGCGACGTGCGATCCAGTCGCCTACCTCGCGAGTCCCGAGCGTGCCGCCGACGTCAGCCGTACCGACGCCTTCACCGAGCGCCGCGTGCACGGCGCGCTCGACGGCGCGTGCCGCGTCGAGTGCGCCAAGGTCGCCGAGCATCATAGCGAGCGTGAGAATGGCCGCCATCGGATTCGCCACGTTCTTCCCCGCGAGCGGTGGGGCGCTGCCGTGCACGGGCTCGTACATCGTGACGCCGCCCGGGTGCCGGTTGGCGCTCGGCGCCAGACCGAGTCCGCCGACGAGCATCGATGCGAGATCCGACAAGATGTCGCCGAACAAGTTGCCGGTGACGATGACCTGAAACGACTCCGGCGTGCGAATCAGATCCATCGCCATGGCGTCGATGTACCGCGTGTCGCGCTGAATGCCGGGATACTCGCGGCCGACCTCCTCGAACACGCGCCGCCACAGATGATGGGCCTGAATCGCGTTGGCTTTGTCGGCCATCGTCACGTGCGTTTTGCCGTGGTCGTTGGCCCACGCGAAGGCGTAGCGGATGATGCGCTCCACGCCCTTGCGCGTGTTGAGCTCCTCGGCGATCGCGATTTCGTCCTGCGTTCCCTGCTTGAACGTTCCGCCGACGGATACGTACAGCCCTTCGGTATTCTCGCGAAAGACGACGAGGTCGAGATCGCGGGGCGTTTTGCCCTTGAGCGGCGTTAGGCGTTCATGAGTCAGCTTCGCCGGACGCTCGTTCACATACAGATCGAGCTGGAAGCGCATCCCGAGGAGGATGTCGCGCGCGTGCTCGTTGCCGGGCACGCGGGGGTCGCCGAGTGCGCCTAACAGAATGGCATCGAAGTCGGTGCCGAGGCGCTTCATGTCGGCGGGCGTGATCGTGACGCCCGTTGTCAGGTAGTGGTCGGCGCCGTGCGGCAGACGTTGGACGTCGATGCCGGGATGGAACCTGTCTTCCACGGCCGCCAGCGTCTTGAGTGCTTCGGCGACGACTTCGGGTCCGATGCCGTCGCCCGCGATGACCGCCAGCCGGCGCGTCACGGCAGTACCGCGTGCGACGTGTCGCCGGCCGGCTTGCCTAACCGCGAGCCGGTGTCGCTTCTGGCCATCGAGTCCGGCGTCGGGCTGTGCGTCACCGCCGACGGGTGGGACAACGTGTAGACGTACGCGGCGAGGCGCGTGAGGTCCGAATCGTCCAACGTTCCGGCGTAGGCAGGCATGGCGACCGAGAATTTTCGTGGCGTAGCGACGCCGGTGGCGATCACTCCGCGGATCCCGGCAACCGAGCTGTCGCCGTTGAGCCACGTGGTGTCGGTGAGATCGGGGCCTAACTTTGTGGTGCCGCGGCCTAACCCGCCGTGGCACGTGAAGCAGCGTCCCTTTCCGTGATAGAGCGCGAAGCCGGCGGCGGAGTCCTTTGGCTCGATGATCACCGGCGGCGCGGCGGCGACTGCCGCGCTCTCCACCGGCACCGTGGTGGGCGCGGCGGCGGCACTGTCGGCCGTGCCCGCCAGCGGCATCACCGCCGCGGTATCCACCGGAACGCGACCCCCCTTCGACTCGCCGTGACAGGCCGCGAGCACCACACACGTCGAAACCACGAAGACCGCGACGTACCGCATTACGATGTGGCGATACCGCGCCCGCACGTGATGCAGAACTTCCAACTCATCTCGAGCTCGGTCCCGCACGCCGGACACCGTTGGATGGTGAGGTTCTGACCGCAATGCGGACAGAAGCTCACCCGGCGTCCATCCGGCAACGTGCCGCCGCAATAGCGACAACTCGTGTCGCCGCGCGCCGAGGCCGCGCTGGCGGTTGGTTGAACGGATGTGGCCACGCTGGTGCTCGACGCACGCGCCGACCAGGATGGTCGCGCGGACGAGGCCGCGAGCGATGCGCCCGGCGTGTCATCCACCGGTACGCTCGCGGCCTCGACCACCATCTCGTCGGCGCGCCGTTGTGCTCCGGCGAGCAGCGCCACACGCGACGCCGCGAATTCACGGAAAATCGCCGTGTTGGGATTCGGCGTTGCGAGCTCGGCTCGTAACGCGCCGGCCATCCCATCGTCAACTGCGAGATACCCGCGTTCGCCGGACAGCAGCCGGCACAGGGCCACTTCGTAGTCCTGGTTAGTCTCGATGCTCATCTCGCGGCGATTGTGCCGGTACGGAATCAGGTTCTGGTAGAGCTCGGATACCTCGAAGGGGTGCGAGAGGTAGGCCGGATACCCGTTGCGTATGTTCTCCACGAGACGTCGAAAGAGCCGGTCGAGATCATCCATGTCTGATTCCACGAAGAGGTGGGACGCACGGTCCTGCCAATTATAGGCGCCTCGTCCCGCGCCCGCGCAAGGGCGCGACTTGAAGCCCCGGAGTCAACTCCACTGCAGCTCGCATCGTCGGTCCCGCGTCTGGCCACTCGCGCCACGGCGCTCCTGCTCGTTCTGTTCGGTCTGGTGCCCGTGGCGAACCTGCTCGCGCCGGGCGCGCTGCCGTGGTGGTCCGACGTCGTGTCGTGGTGGATGTTCGGCGGCGCCTGCGTTCTCATCGTGGCGTACCTGGCCGCTCGCGCCGCCGGCGACCGCGCCGCCGCGATTGGGACGCGTGCGCGCGACCTAATGATGGCGCCCTCGTCGCGCACGTTCCTGCTTCTCGCGTCCGGCGCTGCATTTCTGCTCGCGGCCGGCGCCGCGTGGTACTGCTTCAATCGACAACCGCAGTCGATCGACGAGATGGCGCAACTCTGGCACGCCCGCCTGCTCCTGGCGGGCCATCTCTCCATTCCGACCGAGCCCGATCCGGCGTTCTTCTCGGCGATGAACGTCATCGACGCCGGCGGTAAATGGTACTCGCAGTTTCCGATCGGCGGACCCTTGGTGCTGGCGGCAGGGCTTGCGTTAGGCGCGGTATGGCTCGTGAATCCGCTGCTGATCGCGTTCACCGTGCGCAACGTGTACCGCTTCGCCCAGCGCGCCTACGGCGAGCCGTTCGCGCGCGGCGCCACGCTGCTGCTGCTCGTGGCGCCGTTTTTCATCTTCATGGGCGCGAGCGAGCAGAATCACGTCCCGGCACTGGCGCTGGCCACGCTCGCGATGGCCGCGCTCCCGGCGTGGGCCGGTGCGACCACGCGGCGGACCGGATTCGTCCAGGCGGCGATCATCGGCCTTTCGTTAGGCGGAATGGCTGCCGTGCGTCCGCTGGATGCGCTGGCGGTGGCCGTGGCATGCGGCGCGTACCAACTGAGCATCCTCGTGCGGGCCAAACGACGGTGGGCAGAGATCGCCGTCCAGTGCATCGCCGGGACGGTGCCCGTCGCCGTATTGCTGTGGGCCAACGCGCATACCACCGGCGCGCCGCTTCGGTTCGGGTACGAAGTCATGTGGGGCGCGAACCATGGTCTCGGATTCCACGCGAGCCCGTTCGGCGCCGCGCACACGCCGCGCCGCGCCCTGGTGCTCGCGTCGCTCTACTTGATGAAGCTCGATCTGTATTTGTTCGAGTGGCCGATTCCCGCGCTCGTGGCGCCGATCCTCGCGTTGGCCGTGCTGCGCCGGCCATCGACGTGGGACGCGCTCCTATGCACGATCATTGTCACCATCCTGGTTGCGTACGCACTCTACTGGCACAACGGACATTTTCTCGGGCCCCGTTTCCTCTATACGGCGGTTCCGGCGTTCGTCCTTCTCGCCGCTCGCGCCCCCGCGGCGATCGCCGAGCGAGTGGGTTCCGTTGGGCGAACTATGGCATATGCCGTCATGCCGCTGGCGGTCGCGGCATCGCTCACCGGACTGGCGGGTCCCATTGGTGTTCCAGCGCGGGTCGCCGAGTATCGCGGTGGCCAGTGGCAGCTCAAAGAAGACATCGCGGCGCAAACGCGCGATGCGCATCTCGGCCGCGCACTCGTTTTCGTGCACGAAGGCTGGGGCGCGCGTCTCATGTCGCGCATGTGGGCGATCGGCGTCACGCGCGCCGACGCCGAGCATCTGCTGGCGACCTCCGATGCCTGTGCGCTGGAGATCGCCACCGAAGCCGTGGAGCACCATCCGCCGGCGGACACCGTGGGTCTGGCCGCTCGCCTGTTCGCCGCCACGCCTAACGGAGCGCGGCGCGAGCTCCACCCGAGGAGCGATGTCACGCCCGACGTGACCCTGCGCTTCGCCGGCGCCGGCGCGCTCCCCGCGCAATGTCGCGACGAGGCGCAGGCCGACACCGTCGGCATGAGCCTGTATCCGCCCTTCCTGACCTTGAATCACGTCGGCCCCGACGGCCGCGTGGGAGGCGACGTGGTGTTCGCTCGCGATCTCGGCGCGCGCAACGAGGAGCTTCGCGCGCGATTCGGCGATCGCCCCTGGTACCGCTATCGTCCGCGACGGTCGCCCGCGGACACGAGCCGCGTGTTCGTGCGCTACTGAGCGTTAGGCAGCGCCGCGCGCGCGCCGGCCAGCTGCCCCTGCGCGCGCCCCGAGAGATGGGCCCGCGTGATGTGATGGAGCGCCGCGACGCCGTCCCGCCACGTGATCTTTTTCCCTTCCGCGTACGTGCGGCCGTGGTAGCTGATCGGCACCTCGTACACCCGGGCGCCCATCTGGGACAGCCGCGCCACGATCTCCGGCTCGATCCCGAACCGCGCGTTCGTGAGGTGCATGCGGCGAAAGGCGTCCATCGTGAACGCTTTGTAGCCCACTTCCATGTCCGTCAGATTCAGATTGGTGAACATGTTGGACAGGAGCGTGAGCCCCTGGTTGCCCACGCGGTGCCAGAAGTACAACACGCGATGTGCGCCGCCGCCGCTGAACCGTGTGCCCACGACGGCGTCGGCTTGGCCATCGAGCATCGGCTTGATCATCGCGGGAATGTCGGCGGGATCGTACTCGAGGTCGGCGTCCTGAATGATCGCGATGTCGCCCGTCGCACGCTCGCGCGCGGTGCGGATGGCTGCGCCCTTTCCTCGATTCTCCGGGTGCCGGGCGACGATCAGGCCCGAATCGCCCGCCTCGGCCCGCTTCGCGAGCCGGTCGTACGTCGCGTCGTTAGACGCATCGTCCACTGTCACGATCTCGAGCCCGAGTCCCAACGACTGGAGGCGACTCCGTTGGGCAAGCACCGCGTCGAGCGTTCGCTCGATGGTCGCTTCTTCGTTGTAACAGGGAATCAAGACACTGAGCAGCGAGAAGCGTGCGGGCATCGGGCGCCGAAAGCGGGTGTGTGAGACGTCAATGTCGCTCGAGACTATCCATCGTTTGGTCCGCGTTCGCTTTCAGCGAGGAGCGGGTTTTGCCGCCCGCTTGGTTCACCAGGCGCGTCACGACGTCCTCCTGGTTCACCTGGGCGTCGCTCCACCCCCACCAATAGCCAACCGCGACACCAATCACCAACAACATCAAGACCTTCCGCATCGGAGTCTCCCACGGGACGGGACGCTAGAACAGACTCTCCGTCGGAACGGCCGGTAACGCTCGTGCCGGCTTGAACGTAGCGCGATCCGGCAGCGGATCGGGCGCGATCGTCACGCGGCCCCGCGCGCGCTCGGCCGTCAGCCACGCATCGAACTCCGAATCAATCATGCCGTTGGACCCAACCTGCCGTGCCGCCGCGCGCGTCGCCAGCACGTTGGCGTACTCGTTCTGCGGATGGCCGGCATGACCCCGCACCCATCGCCACGCCACCCGATGGCGACGCGCCGCGTCGACCAGCTCTTGCCACAGCGCGACGTTCTCGATGGGTCCGGTTTTCCGCCGCCAGCCGCGGCGCGCCCAATCGTATACCCACGACGTCATGCCGTCGACGAGATATCGCGAATCGCTTGTGAAGACGACGTGATGGGAGGCGCCGTCGAGTCCCACGAGCCGCAACCCCTCGATCGCCGAGCGAAGCGCCATCCTATTGTTGGTCGTGGACGGCTCCGCCAACCAGTAGTCGCGACGGATGGGCTCGCGATCCGCGTCGCGCGGCATCTCGATGAGGCCGCCTGCGCCGCCGGGGTTGTCGCCCTCGCGGCCGTTGCCGAGGCAGGATTCATCGGCGTAGATCGCGATGAGGTGGGGCTGGACGTCGGTATCGGGCATTGGATCCGTCCTAACGGACGACGTGCAGGGTGTCGATGTCGTCGAGCGAGAACGCGAGGGCGTCACCGGTCGTCGGGTTGGTCGCCTCGATGATTT
>DATNAM010000009.1:0-14928 GCA_035572595.1 Gemmatimonadaceae bacterium | reverse complement strand
CCATGAGAGACGCGCCACCGCGACTAAGCGTCACGATGGCAACGGGATGCTGCGCGCAACGCTATGCGTGCAGATGCAGCTCCCGCTCGTACATCTCCTGTTGCTCGATCTGGACTGTCACGTGCTGAATGCCGAACAGCCGCATCGCATCGAGGATGTGCTCGAGCACGTGCTGATGGCGCTCCGGCTCGCGCACGATCGCGTGCGTGCTCATCGCGATCACACCGGACGTCACCGTCCACACGTGCAGATCGTGCACGGCCTCGATGCCCGGAATCGCTTCGAGCTGCGCGCGCACCGCGCCCAACGAGATGTGTGCCGGCGTCGATTCGAGCATCACGTCCACCGATTCCCGCACCAGCGACCATGCGCTGCGCACGATGAGCACCGATACAATGATGGACGCGATCGGATCGGCCAGCTGCCAACCCGTGGTGCGAATGATGATGGCGGCGACCACGGTGCCGATGGATCCGAGGAGGTCGCCGAGGATGTGAAGGTACGCGCCGCGAATATTGAGGCTCGACTCGCTCGCCGGGTGCAGTGTGCGCGCGGACACGAGGTTCGCGACGAGCCCGATGAGCGCGATGACGAGCATGAGATCGCCGGCCACGTGCTCGGGCGCGCGGATGCGCACCACGGCTTCCCACACGATGAGCGCCGAAATCACCAGCAGCACGGCGCCGTTGAGAAGCGCGGCAAGGATCTCGAGTCGCAAGTAGCCGTACGTGCGTTTGGGCGTTTCCGGACGACGGCTGAACCACGTCACGAACAGCGTAAGGCCGAGGGCCGCTACGTCGGTGAGCAGGTGGCCGGCGTCGGCGAGCAGCGTCAGCGAGTTCGCCAGAAATCCCCCCACGAGCTCGGCCGCCAGCACGAGCAGCGTGATGGCGAGCGCAATGCGCAGGCGTCCAGCCTGTGCCGCAGCGGCGCGCGGACCTACTGCGTGGTCGTGGTCGTGCGATTGCGCGTGGTCGTGTGAGTGCGAGTGCACCATGGTGGCGCTGAGAATACAGACCGAGGAAGGCGGCGGAAAGGCTAGCGCGTCGCGAGCACGCGCGCGATGCGCGCGCACTCGAACACCGCGCCGATGAAGCTCGACGGGTTCGCCAACCCGCGGCCGGCGATGTCCAACGCGGTGCCGTGATCGGGCGACGTGCGCGGAAACGGCAGACCGAGCGTGACGTTCACGGCGCTGCCGAACGACGCCACCTTGATCGCCGTCATGCCGACATCGTGATACGGCGCGATGACGGCGTCGAATTCGCCGCGCATCGCGCGCACGAACACCGTGTCGGCGGGAAACGGCCCCGACAGTCCGGCCGCGCGCGCGGCGGGCGCGAGCAGGTCATCATCCTCGATGCCGAAGCGGCCGCCATCGCCGGCATGCGGATTGATCGCGCAGAGTGCGATGCGCGGTTGGGCAAGGCCATACCATTCCTGCAATCCGGATCGCGTGACGTGCGCGACGTCGAGCAACACGTCGCGTGTGAGCTCGCGGAGCACGTCGCGCAGCGGAATGTGCGTGGTGGCGAGCACAACACGCAGCCGATCGGACGCGAGCATCATCGCGACGTGCGATCGCGTGAGATGCGCGAGCATCTCGGTATGACCGGGGAAGTCGTAGCCGCCGGCGAGCAGCGCTTGCTTGTCGATGGGTGCGGTCACGATTCCCTGCACCGCACCGCTCGACGCCATGGCTACGGCGCGCTCGATGGCGCGTCCGGCGAGCGCGCCGGCGGCGGACGCACCGCTGCCCGGCGTCCATTCGCCGACGGGCTCGTCTACCGTTAGGCCGGTACCGTGGGGGCCCACCAGCACGAGATCGGCCACGGCGCGCACGGCGTCGTCGCGCGACGCACGGTCCACGATTTCCGGGCCGATGCCGCGCGGATCGCCCAGGGTGACGGCCAGTCTGATCCGCGTCACGCGTCGACTCCGGGCGAACGTTCGTCGCGCAGCACGCGATACAATGTCTTCGCCTGCGCGCGGCTCACGTTCGAGCCGATGTGGCCGGTGATCTCGATCGCGAGCGACCGGTTCGCGTATTCGATAATGATGCGGTCGCCCGGGTGCACGTCGGTGGATGCCTTGGCGCGCACGCCGTTCACGGTCACCGCCCCGACATCGCACGCTTCCTTGCCCTCGCTTCTGCTGCGCACGAGCAGCAGCCGTTTCAGCGCGAGGTCCACGCGCACGAATCAGGGGATGTTGAGCACGGCGACGTACGAGTCCTTGCGCAGCGAGTCGAGATAGCGGCGCACGGCCTTTTGTTGGCCTAACTGATCGCGGATGCGCTCGCGATAGTCGGCCAGCGTGGGCTCGCGCTCGCCGCTGATCGACGTCAGCTCGAGGATGAAGTACTTGGGGACGCCGCGCGACTTGTCCATGATCGTGAACGGATCGAGGATGTCGCCCTTCTTGTGTCCCGCGATCGCCGTCTGATACTCCTTGGGCAGCGAGGCCTGCGGGAACGGGTCGGGCATCAACTTCTCTTCCGACGGATCGTGATACTTGGCGGCGAGACTGTCGTACGACGCGCCGTTGCGCCACAACTTCGCGACGCTGTCGGCGAGCGTGCGGGCGCGCGCGATGTCGTTCGAGTCGATCTGCGGCCTGATGAGAATCTGGCTGCCTTTGACTTCCGCCGGCTGCACGCGCTCGATCTTGATGATGTGATAGCCGAACACCGTCTTGATGATCGGGCTCACCTGGCCCGGCGGCAGCGCGAAGTACATCTGATCGAAGTTAGGCACGAACTCGCCGCGGCGGTGCCAGCCGAGATCGCCGCCCTGATCCTTGGTGGTGAGGTCCATCGACTCGCGCTTCGCGATCTGGGCGAAATCGCCCCCGCGGTGGATTTCCTCGAGCAGCGACTCCGCTTTTTTCAGTGCGGCCGAATCTTCCTGCGGGCTGGGCTGCGGCGAGACGACGATCTGACGATACGTGACGTTGGCCGGCAGCTTGGGAATCTGTCCCTTGGTCGCCTGGAAGAACGAGTCGACCTCGGCTTCGGACACCGGGGCGTTGGTGAGCTTGCCGTCGCCGCGCAATTTCTCGAACAGTTTCTGTTGCAGAGATTCGCGGCGTGCCTTGTCGAGCAGGAAGCGGCGGAATTCATCGGGCGTCGAGAACCCCGACAATTTGAGCTGCTTGCGGAACTCATCTTCGCTCGTGAAGCGGCCGCGCACCTGCTGGAACCGCTGGTCGACCTCGGTCGCGAGATCGTTGTCGCTCACGTCGATTTTCTGGACGTGTGCCTGCTGGACCAACAACTCTTCGTCGATGATCTGCGACAGCATGTCGTGGATCATGAGCGCCTGGCCCGCCGAGTCGGTGGGGAGCTGTGCGCCCTGTGCGCGCGCGGCGTTGATCGCGTCTTCGATGTCGCTGCGCAGAACCGGCTGGTCACCGACAATCGCAACGACGCCGTCGATCGGAACGATGGTACCGGGCGGCGGAAGCGGTTGGTTCGCGGACCGTGCCGTGGTGTCCGGCGCCGCGGTGGAAACGGGCGCAGCCGACGTGTCACGCACGGCGGCTGTATCGCGCACGGCTGCCGTGTCGCGAGCGGTGGTGGTATCACGCGCCGTGACCGTGTCGTGCTTTGTCGTCGAGTCCTGCGCCGCGAGCGGCGCCGACCCGAGCAAGGCCGCCGAAATGACGGCGGCCGAGAGACGCAATATCCTCATAGCTCGTGCTACCCGCGTCGCAGGATACAGGGTCCGGTCACGGCTTCTTGCCGCTATCCGACTTGGCCGGCGCAGGCGGCGCTCCCATCGGGACCTCGGAGGGCGGGCGGTTCTTCGCGGCAACGGAATCGTTCTTGGCCTTCTCCTTGGCAGCCTGATCCGCGGCCGTGGCGAGCGCGGCATCGTTCACTTTCCACGAATACTTGGCGCGGAGCAGCTCTTCGATCGGAGGTGGCACGGCGACGTACGACGCCTGCTGCGACATCAGCTTGTCGAGATACTGGTCGGCGCGCGCGGCGGCGATGCGCTCGCGCTCGGCGGGCGTCTTGCCGCTGTCGGCGAGCGACTTGGGCGCCACGCCTAACCGATCCCAGAGCGCGCTCACGGCTTGCGAGAATCGCGAGTGCATCTCGGCGAGCTCGGTGGAATCGAGCTGCACGTTGGCGCTGTCGGCCTCGTGCAGCACGAGCTCGTTGCGCTCGACGTTCTTGACGAACTCGCTGACCTGGCTGTCGGGCGCCTGCTTGAGGCCCATCTCGATCTGCGCCTTCTGCGGATAGGCATCGATCCACTTCACCATCCGGCCTAACGTCAGAGGGCCGGCGGTCGACGTCGCGATGACGACGTCGTCGTTGGAATGCGCATCGAGATTCTTGGACGCGTCGCGCAGGACGCTGAGCGCGTTGTCGCGCACCTTCACGTTGCCGGCGGCCTCGAGGTTGACGATCCACGCGCTATCGGCATGGCGCGTCGCGTCGGCGTTCACCTCGCGGCCGAAGTCATCCTTGACCTCGGGGAACGTGGAGCGGCGAATGATGTGGTAGCCGAACTGCGTCTCGACGACCGGCGAGATTTCACCGGGTTTGAGCGCGAGCACCGCCGCCTCGAAGGGCTTCACCATCATGCCTTTCGGAAAGAGGCCGAGGCTTCCGCCGCGGGCGGCCGAGCTCGGATCCTGGCTGTTCTTGCGCGCGAGGTCGGCGAAGTTCTGATCGGCGACCTCGCGGCGCAGCGCTTCGGCGCGTTTGCGGACGGAATCCTTGACGGTTTGGCTTGCGTTAGCCGGCACCGTGAGGAGGATGTGGCTCGCGGCCAGCATTTCGCCTTGCGCGTAGCGTTGGGCGAGGTTGCTGGTGTCGATGCCCGTGTACGTCTTGGCGTGCTGGTCGTGCCACTTGCTCATGCGCTCCTGCGCAATGACCGACCAGAGCGCCTGATCGACGAGCTTGGGATCGGTGAGCGAATCGGAGTGGGCCGCGGCGTCGCCCAACAACTGATAGTCGACCCAGAGGTTCGTGATCGCGGTGGCGATCTCATGATTGGGCGGAACCTTGGCTTGCGCGAGGAGCGAGCCCAACCGTTGGACCGACAGCTCCTGCGTCCCCGCTTTAGCGGCGACGTCGACATGAGCGGTCATGGCGTCCTTGAAACCCTCGCACGCGATCAGTACCAGGGCAGCGGAAGCAAGCGGCAAGAATTTCAATGTCATCGGAATGGAGAATGAGTGTTGGGCCTGCTGGAGGCGCAGGATGACGACGTGTCGGTGATCAGTGACGCGCGGACGAGACGAAACGGCCGCTGAACATAGAAACAGCGCGAGCGGAGCGCCTAACGATCCCCCACTCACGCCATCGGCCCATCCCTTCGCGATCGCCGCGAGGCATCGCGGGCCCGGCCCAACCGCCGCGTTACACGGTAGTCAGGCTCTTCAGTGCCGCGACGAGCCCGGATAACAAATCACCGCCGCCCAGCCGCGAAATCTTGAGGGACAGCGGTTGCGTACGCCGTACTTCGGCCTGGAATTGCACGTCGCGAAACGCCGCCGTGAGTCCCTTGAGGCGCGGCATCGCGTCAGCCCGAAAGGTAACACGCGCCTCGTCGCCGCGCACCAGTATGCCTTCGATGCCGAGCTTGCCTCCCAGAATCCTGAGGAGGGCGCTCGAGAGGAAGGCTGTTGCGGGCGCCGGCAGGGGGCCAAAGCGATCGCGCAGCTCGGCGCGCAACGCCTCGACCTCGGCGGCGTCGGTCATCTGCGCCAGCCTGCGGTACACGTCGAGCTTGGCGTCCGGCATCGGGACGTAATCGTCCGGCACGTACGTGGCCAGATCCATCGACACGTCGGCCGGCAACAGCTTGGGCCCGCCGTCGCCGCGCACGAGACGCTTCACCGTCTCGTCCAACATGCGCAGATACATCTCGAATCCGACCGCCTGCGCGAACCCCGACTGCTCGGGCCCCAACAGGTTGCCCGCGCCGCGCATCTCGAGATCCTTGAGCGCGATCTGATAGCCGGCGCCGAGCTCCGTGTGATGCTCGAGCACTTGGAGGCGGCGCTCGGCTTCGGGATCGACGTTGTCGGGCACGAGCAGATAACAGTAGGCGCGCCGGTGCGACCGCCCAACGCGACCGCGCAACTGATACAGTTGGGCGAGCCCGAAGTAGTCGGCGCGGTTGACGAACATTGTATTGGCATTCGATACGTCGAGTCCCGACTCGACGATCATCGTGGACACGAGCACGTCCACTTCGCCGGAAACGAAACGCCGCATCACGTCTTCCAGATCGCGTTCGCGCATCTGACCATGTGCGACGGCCACGCGGGAGCGCGGCACGAGGCGCTGGATGTGATCGGCCACTCCCTGGATGGTCTCGATGCGATTGTGGACGAAGAACACCTGGCCGCCGCGATCGATTTCGCGCGCGATCCCTTCCTCGATCAATCCGTCGTCCCACGGCTCGACGAACGTCAACACCGGCGAGCGGTCGCGCGGCGCGGTTTGAATGAGGGTGACGTCGCGGAGACCGGCCAACGATTGATGCAGCGTGCGCGGAATCGGCGTCGCGGTGAGCGTGAGGACGTCGGTCTCGAGCTTGAGCTGTTTGAGCCGTTCCTTGTGCTTCACGCCGAAGCGGTGCTCCTCGTCGATGACGAGGAGGCCCAAGTCCTTGAACGCGACGTCCGGACTCAGGAGGCGGTGGGTGCCAATAATGATGTCGACCTTCCCTTCGCCTAACGCAGCCAGCACCGCCGCCTGCTCCTTGGCCGTTTGGAAGCGGCTCAGCGTTTCGATGCGCACGGGAAAATCCGCCAGGCGTTCGCTGAACGTGCGCCCGTGCTGCTCGGCCAGAATGGTCGTCGGCACGAGCACCGCCGCCTGGCGGCCCGATTGCACCGCCTTGAAGGCCCCGCGCACCGCGACTTCCGTCTTGCCGTAGCCGACATCGCCGACGAGCAGGCGGTCCATGGGCCGGGGACTTTCCATGTCGCGTTTGACGTGCTCGGTGGCCGTACGTTGGTCGGGCGTGTCCTCGAACAGGAACGATGACTCGAGCTGGCGCTGCCACGTGTTGTCCGGGAGCGCGCTCTGCTTGGTGGCGGTGCGGCGGCGCGCGTAGAGATCGAGCAGCTCCATCGCCATCTCCTGCAATGCCGCGCGGGTCTTGTCGCGTTGGTGTGCCCAACGTTTTCCGCCTAACTTGTGCAGCTTGGGCGGCGCGACGTCGTCGCCCGACTCGCCGCCCGAGCGATAGCGCTCGATCTGGTCGATGCGATAGAGCGGGACGTTGAGCCGGTCGCCGCCTTCGTACTCGATCACCGCCGCCTCGATCGTGCTCTCCTTGACGAACACTTGCTCGATGCCGCGATAGATGCCGATGCCGTGCTCGAGGTGCACCACGTAGTCGCCCGGCTTGAGGCCGTTGAGGGTCTCGAGCGGCGCGCCGGTGGCGTAGCGGCGCTGGCGCCGGATGCGGCGCTCGCGCCGGAAGATCTCGTGGTCCGTTAGGACGCGAAGCCCTTCGGTGCGGCTCGACGGGGGAATCACGAACCCGCCATTCACGACACCCACGGCGAGGGCCGCGCCGCTGGCCGACCATCCGGCTTCGTCGAGCAGTTCCTCGAGGCGTTCCGCCTGGCCGATGTTGTCGCACAGAATGACGGTCGGCGTGCCGTCGTCGACAATCCGGCGCAGGCGCTTGATGTCGCGGTCCACCGCTTCGGGCGGCCGCACCGGGAACACGACCTCCGGCTCGTTAGGCGCGGGCTCGCCGGCCGGCGTCTGCGGCACCAGGGACACGACGCCGAGCCGCGACATCGAGGTGGCGGCGTCATCGGGCGATTGGAAGAGCGCATCGCGCGCCGGCGCGTCTTCGCCGCGGCGCCGCGCGAGCTCGATGTGGTGGCGCGCTTCCTCCCACGTGCGGCGCATCTCGGCATCCACGTGCGCGTGCGCGGGGACGACGAGCACCGTGTCCGGCGGCACCAGGTCGAGCAGCGATCCGTGCTCGGCCGACTCCGCGCGCTCGCTCGGCCGGGCGTCCACGGGGAGGACGAGCGCGAGGTCGGCATCGCGGGTCGAGCGTTGCGTGAGGATGTCGAAGTGGCGCAGCGACGTGATTTCATCGCCCCAGAGCTCGAGGCGCACCGGGTTCGCCATCCCGAAACTGTAGATGTCGACGATGCCGCCGCGGACGCTGAACTGCGCCACGTCGTCCACCAGGTCCACGCGCTCGAAGCCCACCTGCTCGAGGTGGGTCACGAGGTCCTCGAGGCGGCGCACGTCGCCTAACCGGAGCTCCAGGCGCGCCGAGCGGACGACGTCGGGGAGGCGCGTGCGCTCGAGCACCGCGCGGGCGGTGGTGATGAGCGTGCGCACCGCGCCGCGCGCGACGCGCTCGAGCGTCTCGACGCGCTCGCCGGCCACCTCGAGGTGCGGCTCGACCTCGCCGAATCCCTCGCGGGGCGGGTAGAGCGCGGTGGCGTCGTCGTCCTGCAGCACCGTGAGATCGGCCAGCCAGCGTTCGGCTTCGGGCAGCGACTCGGCGACCACCACCAGGAAGCGGCGCTGGCCCAGCCGCCTGCCTAACGCGGCGACGAGCGCGGCGTCGCTCGACCCCGGCAGGCCGCCGACGGTGAGGCGGCCGCCGGGGGACGGCACCGTGGCGGCGAGTCGCGTGAACGCCGGCAGCGCGTCGATCGCGTCGAGTAAGCGGGGCAGCGGCATCAGGCGGCGCTCCGGGTGCCGCGGACCATCGCCGATTCCGCAACCAGCGCGACGAGCGCGGCCGCCAGCAGGGGCGCGACCAACGGGCGACGCGGCGCCGTGGCGAATACCGCCGAGGCGAAGCGCGCGCCATCGTCGGTCGTCGTCACGCGACGGCCGCGCAGTCGAGCGGCGAGCGCCGCGTCATCCAACCGGTGCAAATCGGACTCGAATGGTTCGGGATTCACCACCAGCGCGCCTACGCGCGTCGCGCCGTGGAGATAGAAGTAGGCGCCGGGGCGCGCGGGCGCGGCGAGCGAGTCATCGGGAAGCGGCGTGCGATCGCCATCGGGAAGCTCGAGCGCGTCGGCGCCCGCGGGCCGGGCGACGAACGCGCCCGGCGTGGCGTTGGTCACCAGGCCGGCGTCGGCGCTCAGCCGCTGCGACAGCACGTCGCCTAACCACGGCACGAACGCCGCGCGCACCGGGAAGGTGGTGGCGTCGGGCGACAGGGGCGACGCGATGAGCACGTAGCCCGGACCGCTGACGATCCACGGTTCGCCCGCCGCCGTCGCGAGCGTGTCGGGCCGGGTGCCGGGTTGCGGTGCGAGCGGGTAGCGCAGCGTGGCGGTCACGTCCGAGAGCGGGACGGGCGCGTTCGCGGCGCCGCGCACCGATGTCTCGCCATGGCGCGCCGCGCCCAACCGCCACGGGATGCCTAACCGTTCGAGCGCGCGGTTGGCCGCGCCTAACTTGACCGGATCCGCCGGCGCGATGAGCAGCGCCGGCAGTGCCGTCACCTCGTCGGCCGAGGCAAGCGTGATGTCGCCGCCGGCGCGCGCGCGGCCGCCCTGCACCAGGGCGTCGAGCGCGCCCGCGGCGAACGGACCGGCGGACGCTGCCACGCGCACCGCCGGCGCGGGGCCGATCCACGTCGCGAACCAGCGGACGTCGTCGCCGCGCAGCTCGTCGGGTTCGAGCTCCACCGAGCCGGTGGTCCACCCGCGCTCCGGCGGCGCCGCACGCACGAGCACCGGCTCGTCGCGCGTGACGGTGCCGCGCGCCAGCGTGCGGCCCTCGAGGGTGATGCGGTACGTGGCCGAATCGGGCGTCATCACGCGCGCCTGGATGGCGCCGCCCGGCGTCCACCGCATCGGCTGCGCGCGCGCGTCCACCACCGCCCGGTTAGGCGGCGCGTCTCCGCGCGGCCGGTAGGCAAACACCGTCACCGCGCCTAACGACACCGGCTCGGGCCACGCCGCCGCCTGGCCGTCCGTCACCACCGCTACCTCGCGCTCCGGCAGCGCGGCGCTCGCGGCCAGCGTGCTCGCGCGCGCGGCCGCGTCCTCCACGTCGCCCGCGCCGGCCAACGGCTCGGTGCGCGCGATGTCATCGAGAATCGCCGCGCGCGATCCGCCCCGCACCACGCCGTCGGCCGTGATCAACCACACGCGATCGTCCGGCGACACGCCGCGCACCACCTGCGCGGCCCGCGCGCGCAGATCGTCCAGCACCGGATGGCCCGCGACGATCACCGACGTGCTGAGCGAGTTGTCCAACACCACGGCCAGCGCCGTGGGCGCGTGGCCCGCACCCGACACGCGCAGCACCGGACGCGCCGCGGCCGCCGCCACCAGCACCACGATCGCCATCCGCAACAACATCAGGAGCAGATTGCGCAGCCGGAGCTTCCGGCTGTGCTCGCGCTCCGCCCGCGCCAGATACCGCACCGCGGGAAACTCGACGCGCGCGCCGATGCGCCGCCTGAGGAGATGCAGCAGCAGCGGAACGGCGGCGGCCGCCGCGGCCACGAGCCACAACGGCGAGAGAAAATCGATCACGGCAGGCGCTGCCGCATGGCGAACGCGCGCCGCAACGGCACGCCGAACGGCGCGTCGGTGGTGACCACTTCGTACGCCGCCCCGACGCCGGCGAGCGCGTTGCGCCATTCGCCTAACGCACGGTCGACCGTCTCGCGATACGCCGCGCGCACGTCGGCCGACACCGCCGGCACCTCCACTTCGCTCTCCGGATCGAAGAACAACGCGTCGCCGCGCGCCGGCAGATCGCGCTCCGATGGATCGAGCACGTGCAGCACGGCCACGTGATGCCCCGCGTGCCGGAGCGCGCGCACGCGCGAGATCACGTCGGGTTGATCCATGAGCAGATCCGAGATGAGCACGATCATCCCGCGGCGCAGAATGAGGCGCCCCGCCTGCTCCAGCGCCGCGGGCGCGAACGACGCGTGCCCTGCTCCCGGATCATCGAGCGCCGCCACGATGCGCTGCCATTGTCCCGTTCGCACGCGCGGCGGCACCGACGTGCGCACCATGTCGTCGAATCGGACCAGCCCGACGGCGTCGCGCTGCCGCAAGAACAGAAGCGCGATGGCCGCGGCCAACCGTTCGGCGTACGCGAGCTTCGTCAGGCGCGATTCGTCGCCGCGCCACGCCATCGAACGACTCACGTCGAGCACGATCGTCGCGCGCAGATTGGTCTCTTCCTCGTACTGCTTCACCACCCACTTGTCGGCGCGCGCCGCGATCTTCCAGTCGACGTAGCGCAGCTCGTCGCCCGGGAGATAGGGCCGATGCTCCGCGAACTCCACCGAGAACCCCTTGCGCGGCGACCGGTGCAATCCGGTGAGAAACCCGTCCACGATCCAGCGCGCCACGATCTCGATGCGGCCGAGTGCTGCGATCGTGGAGGGGTCGAGCAGATCCGGGCGTGTCGTCGACATGGATGTGCAAGTTAGCGGTCCGTTGCCGCTCGTTGGTAGCCGCGCGATTCCCGCGTCGGGCGACCAGACGCAGCCATCGGCCTACTATATTTCTCGTTCATTCGACCCGCCTTGACCGAGAGCCCGTGAAACTGGACCACATCCGCAACTTCTGCATCGTCGCGCACATCGACCACGGCAAATCGACGCTCGCCGATCGGTTGATCGAAGCCACGGGCATGCTGGAAAAGCGCGAGATGAAGCATCAGGTCCTCGACACGCTCGATCTCGAGCGTGAGCGCGGCATCACCATCAAGCTCAACGCGGTGCGCATGACCTACCGTGCGCGCGACGGTCGCGACTACGAGCTCAACCTCATCGACACACCGGGCCACGTCGATTTCACGTACGAGGTGTCGCGCTCGCTCGCCGCGTGCGAAGGCGCGATTCTCGTCGTTGATGCCTCGCAGGGCATCCAGGCGCAAACGCTGAGCAATCTTTTTCTCGCGCTCGACGCGGGTCTCGAGATCGTACCGGTGCTCAACAAAATCGACTTGCCGAGCGCCGAGCCCGATCGCCGCAAGCAAGAGGTGCACGATCTCATCGGCGCCGATCCGGATGACATTCTGCTCGTGAGCGCCAAGGAGGGCATCGGCATCGATGCCTTACTGGAGCAGATCGTGCGCAAGATTCCGCCGCCCGAGGGCGATCCCGAGGCGCCCTTGCGCGCGCTCATCTTCGACTCGTACTACGATCGCTATCGGGGAGCGATTCCGACCGTGCGCGTGGTGGATGGCGTGCTGCGTCCGGGCATGAACATCGCGTTCGGCGCGAGCGATGCGACGTACGGCGTGGACGAAGTCGGCTACAACCAGCTCCGTCAGGTGAAGAGCGCGTCGCTCGCGCCGGGCGAAGTGGGATACGTCGTCGCCAACGTGCGCCGCGTGCAGGAGACGCGGGTCGGCGACACGATCTTCGACGCCGAGCATCGCGCCGCGCATGCGCTGCCGGGGTACCAGGACATCCACTCCATGGTGTTTGCCGGCATTTACCCGACGGACCCGAATCAGTATCCCGAGCTGCGCGACGCGCTCGAGAAGCTGCAACTCAACGACGCCTCGCTGCGCTACGAGCCGGAGACGTCGACCGCGTTAGGCTTCGGATTCCGCTGCGGCTTCCTGGGCCTGCTGCACATGGAGATCGTGCAGGAGCGGTTGGAGCGCGAGTTCGATCTCGACCTCGTGACCACGGTGCCGAACGTGGAGTACCACGTGTACCTGACGACCGGCGCCAAGGAAGTGGTCGAGAATCCGTCCAAAATGCCGCACGGCTCCGAGGTGGACCGGATCGAAGAGCCGTTCGTCAAGGCGCGCATCGTGGCGCCGGCCGACTACATCGGCGCGATCATGGCGTTAGGCACCGAGCGCCGGGGCGTGTACCGCAACATGAGCTACCTCGACGCCAGCCGGGTCGAGTTCGACTTCGAGTTTCCGTTAGGCGAGATCATTCTCGACTTCTACGACAAGCTCAAAACGGTGAGCCGCGGCTACGCGGGCCTCGACTACGAGATGCTCGAGTACCGCACCAGCGAGCTCGTCAAGCTCGACATGCTCATCAACGGCGACCCCGTCGACGCCTTCTCCGTGATCATCCACCGCGACAAAGCCTACGAGTGGGGCCGCAAGGTGGCCGACAAGCTCAAAGAGCTCATCCCCCGCCAATTGTTCGAGGTGGTGATCCAAGCGGCCATCGGCTCCAAAGTCATCGCGCGCACCACCGTCAAACCGCTGCGCAAGAACGTGCTCGCCAAGTGCTACGGCGGCGACGTCACGCGCAAGCGCAAGCTCCTCGAGAAGCAGAAAGAAGGAAAGAAGCGCATGAAGCAGGTCGGATCGGTCGAGATCCCGCAGGAAGCGTTTCTCGCGGTGCTGCAGGTGGAGTAAGTCCGCCCAACGGTGCCCACCTCCCTCGTCATCCAAACGTCGTTCCTCGGCGACACCGTCCTCACCACGCCGCTCCTGGCGGAACTCGCGCGACGCGGGCCGGTGGACGTGGTGGTCACCAAGGCGTCGGCGCCGCTCCTGGCGCACGACCCCAGCGTTAGGCACGTCATCGTCTTCGACAAGACCGGCGCCGATCGCGGCGCGGACGGTCTCGTGCGCGTCGCGCGACGTGTACGCGAGACCTGGCGCGAACACGGCGACGATCCGCGCCGCGCCCATGCGTACCTCGCCCAGAGCTCGCTGCGCAGCGCGATACTCGCGCTGATCGCCCGCACCGCCGTGCGCACCGGATTCGATGACGCGCCCGGTCGCTTTCTCTACACCGCGCGCGTGCCGCGCCGGGATACCGATCATCACGCCGCACGCTTGCTCTCGCTCGCCGACGGACTGCCGGCATCGGCACGCGACACGCCGGTCACACCACGCCTCTATCCAGGCGGCGATGATCGCATAGCCGTCGACGCTCTGATCGCCTCGCAGCCGTCCGACCTCCCGCTGCTCGCACTCGCACCCGGCAGCATCTGGGGGACCAAGCGCTGGCCCTACTATGTAGATCTCGCCAAGGCGCTCGCATCGCGATACCGCATCGCGATCATCGGCGGCACCGACGATGCCGATGCGGCGCGCGACATTGCGCGCGCCGCCGGCCCCGAGACGATCAATGCCACGGGCCGACTGACTATTCTCGCGTCGGCGGAGCTCATTCGGCGCGCGGCGATTCTCGTCACGAACGACTCCCTTCCCCAACATCTCGCATCGGCCGTCGGTACGCCAACCGTCACGATCTTCGGACCCACCGTTCCTGAATTCGGCTTCGGTCCGCTGGCTCCGCGATCAATGACGCTCGGCGTCGAGTCACTCGAGTGTCGCCCGTGTCACATCCATGGGCCGCGCGTGTGTCCGCTCGGCCACTGGCGTTGCATGAAGGAGCTGGACGTCGGTCGCGTCGAATCGGCCGTCGAGTTGATCGCCGCAGCGGCCGCGCACTAGTACCGTCCTGTTCGCCGCGCAGATTCCGCTTACTTTTCGCGGAACCTGCCGGCCATCCTCCTGCGCGCACTGACATGACCAAAGCCCGCACTCGCTACATCCTCGGCGTTGATCTGGGCGGCACCAACATCGTAGCCGGCGCGATGCCCGAGGACGGAAGTCGCGAGCTCGCGGTGCGCTCGGAGCCCACGCACCCCGAGCGCGGATCGGAAGCCGTGGTCGACCGCATCGTGTCGATGCTCGCGCAGGTGATCTCCGACGTCAGCGAAGCGCACGCCGCCAAGCCGCACGATTTTCTCGGGGTCGGCGTGGGCGCGCCCGGACCATTGGACCGCGAGCGCGGCGTGGTGGTCGTCGCGCCTAACTTGGGCTGGCGCGATTTCCCGCTCCGCGACGCGATCTCCGATCGCATCCGTCTTCCGGCCACGCTCGACAACGACGCCAACTGCGCGACGGTCGGCGAATGGTGGCGCGGCGCGGCACAGGGCGGCCGCAACGTGGTCGGCATCACGATCGGCACCGGCATCGGCGGCGGCATCGTG
>DATNAM010000008.1:0-9220 GCA_035572595.1 Gemmatimonadaceae bacterium | reverse complement strand
GAAGCTTTGTCAGGGCTACAAACGCACGTCCGGCCCCCTTGTAGGAGGCCGGACCGAGGTTAGCGAAACGTCAGTGTATTGCGAGATCGTGTCGCTTACAGCGACAGGAGATACTGGATAAGATCCGCCTTCTGCTTGTCGGACAGATTGAGACCCTTGGCCGTGTCGTAGCGGTTGACGACATCGAGCAACGTCGCCGCGCTGCCGTCGTGGAAATACGGCGGGTGCTGCCACACACCGCGCAACGGCGACGTGCGCCACAACTTGGTGGCGCTGCGCTCCGCGTACTGCGGATCGGTCGGGATCTCCGACTGCTTGTGCAACCGTAGGTTGGCATCGGTGAACGACGAACCCGAGTGACACTGGGTGCAGTTGCCCGGGCCCTGGAAGATGAGCTTGCCACGCGTGGCCGCTGCGGCGTCGAACGAGCCGGCCGGCGGAGCGGGCGCCGCGATGCTAAGCTGATACGCCTGCAGCGCCGGCAGCTTCGACGCGACCAGATCCGGCGACTGCACGACGTTGATGCCGAGTCGTGGTTCCGAGAAGGAGCCCTGACCGTGCATCTGCGTGACGGCGACGTACCGGTTCCAGTACTCGACCTGCTGGCCATCGCCGGTGAATGTCACGCTGTTGATGCCGGCCAGTCCGTACGCGGGGGGAATCACCGCGGGGCCGTTGATGCCGTCGAAGTTGAACCGCGCATCGTACTTGCCCGGGCCCCACGAGTTATAGACCTGCTTCTGCGCCGCGGTGAGCGCCGGCGAGAGCGCGATGATCGCGCCCGGGTTGAGATCTCGGTTAGGCCAACCGTCCAGCCGCGAGCCGATGCCCGGGGCGATGCGGTTGTCGACGGTCGAGTGGCACAAGGCGCACGTGATGCCGACCTTGGTGATGTTGTTGTTGGAGTCGACCGTGGCTTGCAGACCGACCACAGCGTTGAGCTTGAGCAGCGTGACCGTGGTGGCGGGGCTATGGAGATCCACCTGTCCGGCTTCGATCGCCTGCAGCACGGGGGCGGGCAGCGCGTCGGCGTCGACTTTGAGTCCGACCGACAGCGCGGTGGTGGGATCGACGGCAGTCTGGATGACGGTGTTCATGTGGAGCGTGTCGGTCCAGAACTTCTCGTCGCCGTACGTGTCGAACCGGAAGATCTGCTGGCCTTGCGCGATCAATTCCGGCGAGGGCCTGGTTGGCGAGCTGGTTCCACACGCCAAAGGCACAAGCATCGCGACGCCCGAGACCACCCAGCGCCTAATGTGTCGAGCTCGGGGCTCTTGGGCCCGGGAGAGAACGCGCATAGTACACCCCGCGGAATCGAGAAACTCCTGTAGTTAGTGACGTTCTAACTCGATGGAATACATCCAATTAGAGAAATCACAAGAAAATCATTGTCTTATTGTGTATGATCCCGGAGCGCGCGGCAAGCGAGGCGGGGTGAGATGACCCGCCCAACACGCGCCCTACCGGTTTTGTGGGGTGAAAATCCGGCCGCTCTTACTCGATCGCCGCCCGCATCCGCGCCAGACCCGACTCCAGCCCCGGCATCGACACCGCGCCGATCGAGAACCTGAACCACCCGCCGTCGTCCGGAACCCCGAACGCCTGGAACGGAATCACCGCGAGTCCAGCCTCCTGCAGCAGATAGCGACGCACCTCTTCGCTCCCATGCAGCGTGCGGCCGTCACGCGTGAGCCGGCCGTCTAACCGCAGCTGCACACTACCATATATGGTGGCGGTCGGCGGCAACGACGCCACCGGAAGCCCGTCTGCCGCCATCGACTCGCACGCCTTGTGGATCGCGCCCAACCGCGCCGCGATCGCCGCGAGCATCGCCTGATGGAACGTGTCGATTGCTTCGGCGTCGCCTAACAATCGCGATGTGGCGATCTGCGCCGCGCGCGGCGCCCACGCCCCAACATGACTCAGGAAATCCGCCATGTGCCGCACGACGTCCGCCGGCGCGGTCACCCACCCCACGCGCACGCCCGTCGCCGCGAACGCCTTCGAGATCGCATCCACCGTGATCACGTACGGCGCGACCTCGGGACACACGATACTGGGATGCACGTGGCGCGTCTCGCCTAACGTCAACATCCAGTACACCTGGTCGTACAGCAGGAACAGCGGACGCTGCGCCGGACTGCGCCGCGCATTCTCCTCCACCACCAGCTCGCAAATCGCCCGCAACGTGCCGGCGTCGAACGCGGTCCCCGACGGATTGAGCGGCGAATTGAGCACGAGCAGCCTCGCGCCACGCACGGGTCCCTCGAGCGAGGCACGCGTCGGCAAAAACGAATCCGCCGCCGAACACACCACGGGCCTCGGCGTCGCGCCTACGATCTGGCAGTAGTCCGCGTTGTTCCACGACGGCACGGGATACACCACCGCGTCACCCGGATCGAGCACTGTGCGATACGCCGCGTAAATCGCCGGACGCGCGCCCGACGCGATCAGCACGTTCTCCGACGCCAGCTCGAGACCCAGCCTCTGCCGATAAAACGTCGCGACCGCGCTCCGCAACTCGGGCAATCCACTCGACGGCGGATAGTTCGTCTCGCCGGCACGCAGCGCTTCCTGCATCCCGGCCACCAGCTCCGCCGGCGCCGGAAACTCCTTCGGGCTGAAATCACCAACGGTCAGGTTGCAAATCGACCGGCCCGCGGCCGTCAGCTCGCGAATCTCGGCGGCAATTCTGAGAATCGCCGACGCACGAAGCGATGCGGCCGCACGCGACACGCGCGCCGGCGCCTCGCCCGACACAGGCGAACTATCGGCACCAGGTGTTGTGGCAACGGCCATTTCCGGGGAAGCGTGAATCGTCATTCTGCTCTCGAGAACGGGTCGATCCTGTGAGCCACACGGCGGCTCGCATGAACCTAAGCCATGGGATCGCGGCCCGCGACTCGGAATGGCGAGGCTCCCCACGCGCCCCCTAACGGCACTCTGACCTCGTGTCCGCCTTCCCGGCCGGGGCCAGAGTCACTACTATGGAATCCGCGACGGGCGATTTGCGCCCGCCTACCTACCGGGTGCGCTCCGAGCGGACGCCTTCAATGATTCGTTTTCACACGCTTGGCGGACTCGATCTGCGCGACGAGAACGGGCAACAGCTCCTCTCGATCCTGCGCCAGCCCAAACGATTGGCGTTGCTGGCGTATCTGGCTATCGCCGCACCAACCGGTTATCGCCGTCGCGACACGATCCTCGGGCTGCTCTGGCCCGAGCTCGATGAAGAGCGCGCACGCAGCGCCCTCCGCCAAGCGGTTCACTTCCTCCGCCGCACGTTAGGCCCCGACGTCATTCAGGGACACGGAAGCGAAGACCTCGGACTCGGCGACGCAAGTTTTTGGTGCGACGCGCGAGCTTTCGATGATGCCCTCGCGCGCGGAGCGCCCGCAGAAGCGCTGGAGCTGTATGGTGGCGACCTGTTGGACGGCTTCTTCGTCACCGGTGCGTCGAGCGAGTTCGAGGAGTGGCTGGCGCTCGAGCGCGCGCGGCTGCGGCACCAGGCCATCGAGTCGTCGTGGGCGCTCACCGACCATTTCGAGGCCGCCGGCTGCGGCACCGAAGCCGCCCGCTGGGCCCGCTGGGCTGCCGCCCGCTCGCCCGACGACGAGCGCACGCACCGCCGGCTCATTGCGTTGCTCGACCGGCTCGGCGACCGCACCGGAGCGCTGCGCGCGTACGAGGAATTCGTGCGGCGCGCGCGCGAAGAATTCGACGCCGAACCCTCGGCGGAGACGCAAGCGCTGGTCGCCGCGATCCGCGCACGCACGGTGCCCGGCGCCGCGACCGTCGACGCGCCGGCGGCACCTGCACGCGTCGCGACCGTCCCGCCGACACCGCCTAACGAGACCGCTGCCGAGTCGGGGGGCCGAGCGTTGGAGCAAGCGGCGGTCGAGGACGGCGCGCCGGCCGCCGTGTCGCCGCGGCCCCGGCGGCCGTGGCTCGTCGCCGCCTCCGTGCTCGTGGTCGCCGGCGCCGTGGTCTTCGCCACGCGCGCGCTGCGCGGCGTGGACACGCCGCCTAACGCAGCCGCCGGCATCGTGGACGGCGCGGCGCCCGGCGGCCGCCGCTCGCGCGCGCCGCGGCTCGCCGTTACCACGTCATCGCCGATCGCCGCCCGGTTCTTCGACGCCGGGCTCCGCGCGTTGTACGACCAGGGCGACCTGCGCGTGGGACGCTCGATGTTCCTCAACGCGTTAGGCGAAGACACCGCGTTCGCCATGGCGGCCTTCTACGCGGCGCAGTGCGCCACCGAATTGGGATCGCCCGAGGGCCCGGCGCTGATGGTGCGCGCGATGCGTCTCGCGCCGCGCGCCAGCGAACGCGAGCGGCTCCTCATCACCGCGGCGTGGTCGTCCGCGACCAACGATCCCAACCGCATGGAGATCGCCGAGTTGTTGGCGACGAGGTACCCGCTGGAACCGGAAGGCCACGTGGAGCTCGGCGCCGCGCTGTCCGCGTCCGGCGACTTCCTTGCCGCCGTGCCGCACTTGCGACACGCGATCGACATGGACACCGATGCCGTGATCGCCGCGCAACCGCTCTGCGCGGCGTGTGTCGCGTTCGACAACCTCGTCGAGGCGTACCTTCTCGCCGACTCGCTGGATGCGGCGGAGCGCGTGGCGCGCGAATGGGTGCACCGGCAACCGAATTCGCGCGCGCCGTGGTCGGCGCTGGTGGGGGTGCTGGGGCGTGAAGGCCGGGAAGCCGAAGCCGATTCGGCCGAGCGTGAGGCGGGCACGATCGATCCGGCGGAAGACGTCACCCTTCAAATGGCGGTGAGCGCCATCCACGCCGACAACTGGGACAACGCAGACGAGCTACTGTCGGCGCAGCTCAAGGCGGCGACGCCGGCGGAGGCGGAGCGGGTACTCTGGTGGCTGGTGATCGTGCGCCGCAACGAGGGCCGGTTAGGCGACGCGCTCGCCGCGGCGCACGCGTTCCTCGCCTCGGATCCGCAGTCGGAGCTGGCCGGGATCGCGGAAGCGCAGGTCTTGTTCGAGCAGGGGCGCGACCGTACCGCGGCGCACATCTTCGACTCGCTGGCGACGGTGCTCCCGTCGCCCGCGCCTAACGCACCGGGGTCGATGGCGCGGCAGCGCAGCTGGATGCTGACCCATGCCGGCACGGCATGGGCGGCGGCCGGCGACACGGTGCAGTTGGCACGCATGGCCGACTCGGTCGAGGGATCGGCGCGGCTCAGCTCGTACGGCCGCGATTGGGCGCTGCCGCACTACCTGCGCGCACTGTTGTGGAAAGCCCGCGGCGACCCGGCGCGGTCGCTCAGCGAGCTGTCGCGCGCGATCTACTCGCCGAGCGAGGGTTACTCTCGCGCCAACTTCGAGCTCGCGCGTGCCTGGTTAGGCGCAGGCCAGCCGCAGCGGGCCATCGCGATTCTCAACTCGGCGCTGCGCGGTCCCGTCGAAGCGTCGGCGTACTACTTGACCCGCACCGAAATCCACGAGCTGCTCGCGCAGAGCTTCGAGCAGGCGGGTCTCGCCGACAGCGCGGCCGCGCAGTACGCGATCGTCGCGCGCACGTGGAAGAACGGCGATCCGGGCTTTCGCCGTCGCGCCGCGAATGCGGAGGCGGCCGAGCGCCGCCTCGCATCCGGCCGCGGCACGGCGGCACACGCGCGCTCGGCTCGGCAGGCGGAGACGGCGGTTACCATCCGTTAGGCATAAGGACCTGTCTCGTGATTCGATTTCGCGCGCTGCTCCTCGTCGTCACGCTGCTCGCGCCGGTCGCCGCCTTTCCGTCGTGTGCCGGCGCGCCGTCGGCGCCGCACAGCTCCGGCGCGCGATCGAATCCGTTGCTCGAGACGACGTCCGCGACGCCATAGGAGGAGAAGCGGGTCTCCGGACGTCCGTGAGAGTCCGGGCGGACCCGCGACGTGAAACAATTGCGGACGGACCACCGTCCCGTGTAAAGTAGGACGCCGCGCCCCGCTCACCTCGATCGCCACCGAACGAAGGAGACGCACGAATGTTCACTTCCCCACGTATCGCGCGATTGGTCGCCGCCGTAGCGTTAGGCGCAACGCCGCTCGTCGCCGCCTGCTTCGGCGGAGAGGTCGGCGGACCAATCTGGACCGGCCCGCCGTTCTCGGCCGACGTCGTCGATCCGCAGCACCCCGAGCAGTCGACCTCGCACATTTACCTGTCCGATGGCAAGCTGCGCGTGGAATCGACGGACACGTCGCAGTTAGGCGCGCTGGTGCTCGATCCGGCCCATGGCACCACCTTGATCGTGAACGACCGGAAAAAAGAATACCTCGACGCGGGCATGTTCACGTCGCTGGTCACGGCGACGTTCGGGCCGGTGCTCCGCTTCTTCCGCCCCGCCGGCTCCGGCGATCCGTGCACGCAGTGGAACACGACCACCGCGCCGTTCGCGACGTTCGCGCACAACAAGAGCGAGGCGCCGCCGCACTTCACGTGCAAGAGTCTCGGCTCCGAAAGCGTGGACGGACGCCCGGCGCACAAGTGGCAATGGACGAACGACGCGCAGGACGGCGGGACGGGCACCGTGTGGGTCGACGACAAGCTGCAGGTGGTCACGAAGGCGATGGACAAGGACGACGCCATGGAGCTCCGCAATATCAAAGAGGGCACGGTGCCGGCGTCCATGTTCACACCGCCCGCGAGCTACAAGAAGTTGAGCGTCGCCAGCATCATGGGCAGCATGATGAACGGATCGAAGGACGGACAGGGCTCGCACTAGCCGCCTCACAATCGGTCGAGCAATCGTGTGCGGCGATTCGGCGCGCAGTGGCGCCGGGCGCCGCACATCGCATATTCATGGGCTTCGACCCACCCACTCACCCTTCGCCGGTACCGTGTGATCATGTCAACGTCGCGTTTTGCCGTCTTGCTTGTCCTTGCCGCCGCCCTGCCGGCGACGGCGCCGGCGCAGCAGCGCCGCCAACCCCAACGCGGCGCCGAGCAGCAACGCGACTCGGCAGCCAAACCTGCGCCTAACGCAGAGGCATCGTCGCAGGACGACAACGTGCAGCGCGTCACCACGCAACACTCGGTGGTGATCGGCGGCCAGCGCATCGACTACGATGCCACCGTCGGCGACATCATCCTGCGCGACAGCGCGGACGAGCCGATCGGCGCGCTCTACTTCACCGCCTACATCAAGCGCGGCGTCACCGACCCGTCGCGCCGTCCGATCACGTTCGCGTACAACGGCGGCCCGGGCTCGTCCTCGGTGTGGGTGCAGATGGGCGCCTTCGGCCCCCGGCGCGTCGTCACGCCCGACACGACGCACGCGCCGCCGCCGCCGTACCAGCTGGTGGACAATGCCTACAGCCCGCTCGACAAGACGGACCTCGTGTTCCTCGATCCCATCGGCACGGGCTTCAGCCATCCGTTAGGCAAGGCCACGGGCAAGATGTTCTGGGGCGTCGACCAGGACACGCGTTCGCTGGCCCAATTCATCAGCCGCTTCCTCACCGAGCAGGACCGCTGGAACTCGCCCCGCTACCTGTTAGGCGAGAGCTACGGCACCACGCGCTCGGCGGCGCTCGTCAACTACCTGCAGCAAGCCGACAACATGGACTTCAACGGCGTCATCCTGATGTCGTCGGTCCTCGACTTCCAAACCATCACGTTCGATCCGGGCAACCTGATGCCGTACGTGATGTACCTGCCGTCGTACGCCGCCGTTGCCTGGTACCATCACGCGCTGCCCGAACAGCCGGCGCAGCTCCGGCCGTTCTTGAAGGATGTCGAGCACTTCGCGACCACCGACTACATGCACGCGCTCATCCAGGGCGACGAGCTCGCGCCGGACGAGCGCGCGCGCGTCATTGCGCAGCTCCACAAGTACACGGGCCTCGACACGGCGTACATCAGCCATGCCAATCTCCGCGTCGACGCGCCGGAGTTCGAGAAGGAGCTGCTCCGCGAACACGGCGAAGTGATCGGCCGTCTCGATGCGCGCTTTACCGGCCCGACGTTCGACATGCTCGCCGAACGGTCGCCGTACGATCCGCAGTCGTCGTCCATCAGCTCCGCGTTCGTGTCGACGTTCCAAACGTATTTGCACACGGAGCTCAACTTCCCGCGCGACAAGCAGTACATCGTGAGCGGTCGCGTGAATCCGTGGGACTGGTCGCACGGACAGCGCGGCGGATGGCCGGGCCACACCAACGTCGCCGTCGATCTCGCGCAAGCGCTACAGCTCAACCCGCATCTGCACGTGCTGCTCAACTCCGGATTATTCGATCTGGCGACGCCGTACTATGCAGCCGAGTGGACGATGGATCAGATGGATCTACCGAAGAATCTCCGCGGCCACGTCCAATTCGCCGAGTACGACGCCGGGCACATGATGTACGTGTACGAGCCGTCGCTCGCGAAGCTCAAGGAGAACATCGCGTCGTTCATCGATGCGACGTCGGGCGTGAATGGGACGGCGGGCCGGGTGGCGGCGGCGACGTCGAAGTAGCAGCCGCACCGTACCGGATGCACGAGGGGCGAAGCGCCGAACAGCGCTTCGCCCTTCGTTGCTTTTTCAGCTCTAAGAGGTAGCAGAATCGAGTCTCTCTTGACCGAAGCGCAGCTCTAGACCGCGACCGCGTGACACGAACTTGCTGCCGCGCGCCGAAAGCGTTGAAATTTGTTCATCGTGGAGGGTAGAGCATCGGGAGCGTGTCTGCATAAGAGCGCCGAAAGGCGCTCCTGAACCGACACCTTTTCAGTTTCAATTTCAGCTTCATGGACCACCGTGCCGTCTGGTAGCTGCAGTCGATCGAGTTCAATACAGCCAACGTCCCCGATCTCAATTACCAGGCGAGTGTTTCTCATCCAGCCGATCCTCTCCACCCGCTCCAACCCAAGGGAAAGAAGGCGCGACCCTAGCTCTCGTGGCAAGTCAGCCTGCACGTCGATTACTGTCGGATGACGTGACCGTGCAAATACGGAATTCCTGCGTGATAGGATAACCTCGAACTCCTGCATCACACGAGTCGCGCCAATAAAGTCAATCGGAATCTTGAGCGCGAGGATGGGATCAGCGCGCTGATGGAACCGTATGCGCAGCGTGGAAGACGAATCAGCCAAACGCCAGGCCGCGTCATAGTAGACATTGAGCTGATCATCGCGTCGGGAAATACGACCCATGGATTTCACGCGATCGAAGCTACCAGCCGTCAACTCAAACTTTGTCTCAAACTCAAGGTGTCTCATTGCTCACCTTCCTTCTG
>DATNAM010000007.1:0-5148 GCA_035572595.1 Gemmatimonadaceae bacterium | reverse complement strand
GGGCGGCGGACCGGCTGGTCTGGCGGGCGCGATCGAGCTGGCGCGGTTGGCCAAGGCCGACGCCGAGTCCGGCGGATCGTTAGGCGACATCCAGATCGCGGTGCTCGAGAAGGCCGGTGCGTTGGGCGAGCACAGCCTGTCGGGCGCGGTGGTGAATCCGGTGGCGTTCCGCGCGCTCTTCCCGGGGATGTCCGATGCCGAATTTCCATTCCGGGCGCCGGTGACGGGCGAGCGGGTGTATTTCATGAGCGGCAGCCGGGCGTACCGCCTGCCCACGCCGCCGACGATGCGCAACCACGGCAACTACGTGGCCTCCATCTGCGAGATCGTGCGCTGGTTAGGCGAGAAGGCTGAGGCGGCCGGCGTCAATCTGTTCACCGGGTTTCCGGTGGCGTCGCTGCTGGTGGAAGGCGAGCGCGTGATCGGCGTGCGTACCACGCCGTCGGGGCTCGAGCGGAACGGAACGCCGGGATCGTCGTACGCGCCGCCGACGGACCTCACGGCGCGCGTCACGGTGCTGTCCGAGGGCACGCGCGGCTCGCTCACGCAGGCGTACTGCGCCTGGCGCGGCATCCGATCGCCCAATCCGGCGCTCTTCGCGCTCGGCGTGAAGGAATTGTGGGAGACCACGCGGCCCCTCGACGCGGTGATCCACACGCTGGGCTGGCCGCTGCCTAACGACGTGTTCGGCGGCAGCTTCCTCTATCCGTTAGGCGAGAAGCAGATCGCCGTCGGGATCGTCGTCGGGCTCGACTATCGCGCGGCGGCCCTCGATGTGCACGACCTCCTGCAGCGGCTCAAGCTGCATCCGCTGGTGCGGCCGTATCTCGAGGGCGGCGAGATGGTGGAGTGGGGCGCCAAGACGATCCCCGAAGGCGGATACTGGGCGATTCCGGAACGTCGATACGGCGACGGCGTGCTCATCGCCGGCGACGCGGCGGGATTCGTCGAGGTGGCATCGCTCAAGGGCATCCACTACGCGATGCAATCTGGGATCTTCGCCGCGCGCGCCATCTTCGACGCGCTCAAGAAAGGCGACACATCGGCGGCGACGCTCGCCCCGTACGACCAGATGGTGAAGGACAGCTACATCACGCGCGACCTGTACGAGCGGCGCAACATGCGCCTCGCGTTTCAGCATGGCGGATTGTACGCCGGCGGAATCAAGGCCGGCCTCATGACGCTCACCAAGGGTGCGTTTCCCGGCGGACACATCGGCGCGGAGCCAGACGCCGACATCGCGCGCACGGCCGAACCGGTGGCGCACGTGCAGCCGGACGGGAAGCTGACGTTCTCGAAGCTCGACGCGGTGTTCCGGTCGGGCAACGCGACGCGCGATGACATTCCTTCACATCTCATCGTCGGCAAGGACGTCCCGCCGGCGGTGGCGGATTTCTACACGCACATGTGTCCGGCCGGGGTGTACGAGCGCGACGGGGACCGGCTGGTGGTGAGCCCCGCGAATTGCGTCGACTGCAAGGCGACGGACGACGTGGGTCCGCGGTGGACGCCGCGCGAGGGCGGCAGCGGCGCCAAGTATCGCAGTATGTAGCACGCACCGGGCGCGCCAGCCGCCTAACGGACCGCCCGGCGCACCTCGAACAACCGGATGCGGTGGGTCACGGTGCCGTCGCGGTTTTCGCGGACGGGCGCGCCGGCGATCTCCAAGCCTAACGCACTGCACGCGTGCACGAACGCATCGGCTGCGACGCGTCCGGGGTCGGCGACCGTCGCCGTGCCGTGCGCGGCGAGCACCCGGTCCAACACGCGCGCGACCAACTCGCCGTACGTGCGTTCATACAGAACGTCGGCGGCAACGACGCGATCGAACGGGCCGAGATCGGCGGGAAGGTCGCGCCAATCCACGAGTCGGGTGGCGGGCACACGCCCAACGGAACGGAGCGCGTTGGTTCGGGTGAACGCCAGCGCGTCGGCGTAGTAGTCGGTGGCGGTCACGTCGTACCCGGCGCCAAGCGCGGCGATCGTGGCCAGTCCCAAGCCGCAGCCCAACTCGAGAAAGGAGCGTCCGGCGCCGGTTTCGCTCGCGATCTCTCCGGCGAGCACGAGCGACGCCGGCCAGAGATCGGCCCAGTACGGCAGGCGCTCGTCGCGCGTGAAATCTTCCTCGTCGATGAGCGCATCGATCGAGCGCGGCTTGAGCAGCGACACACGGCGCCCCAGGACATCCACGTCCTGCGTGATGCAGACGTGGCGCCGCTCGACATCGTCGGCGATCGAGGCGGTCACAGCGCGAAGGTGGTGCTCATCTGCGCGTCTTCGCCCAGGAGCAATGCGTGGAGGGTTTCGCCGGCTTCGACGCGCGGCCGGTCTTCGGGCACGATGAGGAGCGCGTTGGCGCGGGCCATGGACGTGAGCACGCCGGAGCCCTGCGGTCCCGTTAGGCGGGCGGTGAGCGCGCCGCCCGCGCCGACGGTGACGATGCCGCGCAGGAAATGCGTGAGCCTGGCGGCGGTCGTCACCGGCTCCTCGAGCGTCACCTCGGCCGTCCGGCGGTAGATCCGGGTGTGGCCGAGCATGCGGCGGAGCATCGGGCGCACGAACAGCTCGAACGTCACCATGGTGGACACGGGATTGCCGGGCAGGCCGATCCACGGCCGCGGTCCGAGCCATCCGAATCCGACGGGCGCGCCGGGACGCATGCGCACCTTCCAGACCGCGAGCTCCACGCCTAACTCTGCCAGCACGTCGCGCACGTAGTCGAATTCGCCGGCCGAGATGCCGGCCGAGGTGATGAGCAGGTCGCATCCGGTGCTGCGCGCGATACGGTCGCGGAGCTCGGCCGGGTCGTCGCGGGCGAGTCCGAGATTCACCGGCTCGGCGCCGGCTTCGCGGATCATCGCGTGCAGCGTGTAGCTGTTGGACGTGAGAATCTTGCGGCCGGCGACCGCTTCGGGCAGCCGATCGAGGTCGACGATCTCGTCGCCCGAACCGAAGAAGGCCACGCGCGGGCGGCGATAGACGTCCACGGTGGCCGCGCCAATGGACGCGAGGACGCCGAGCTGCGCCGCGCCTAACGGCTGGCCGGCCTCGAACACGGTCGACCCGTGCGCGATGTCCTCGCCGCGGCGCCTCACGTTGCGGCCGGCGTCGCGCGCGTCGTGGATGGCCACGTGTGCCGTCCCGCGATCGGTGTCCTCGATGCGCACCACGCCGTCGGCGCCCTCGGGGATCGGCGCGCCGGTCATGATGCGGGTAGCGGTGCCCGCTTCGACGCGCAGCGATGGAAACGCGCCCGCGGCGACGGTCTCGAGCACGCGCAACGTGACCGGATGATCGGGGCTCGCGTCGTGCACGTCCGCGGCGCGGAGCGCGTACCCGTCCATGGCCGAGTTGTCCCACGGCGGCAGGGTGAGCGGCGACCGGACGGGGGACGCGAGCACCCTGCCTAACGCATCGAGCAGCGCGACGCGCTCGACGCCGAGCGTCTCGATGCCGGCGATGATGCGGGCGGCGGCCTCGGCGACGGAGAGCATGGTCAGGGCGTCGCGCTGCCGCCCAGGCGCATGGACGCGAGATGCACCGCGATCGCGTCCTGCACCCGCTCGATCTCGCGCACCGGAGCCGTCCAGTTGTTGCACAAGACGCTGAAGATGAGCATGTGCCCATCGGCGGTGGTGACGTAGCCGCTCAGGGACCGCGCGTTGGCGACGAACCCCGTTTTGGCGTGCACGTTGCCCTGTGCCGGCGTGTCGCGCATCCGGTTGGCGATCGTGCCGTCTACACCCGCGATCGGCAGTGCATCGTACAGCGCGTTGAACGCGGTGTCCTTGCGGATGGTGGCCAGCACGCGCACGAGCGTTTCGGGCGTGAGGTAGTCGTAGCGCGACAGGCCGCTGCCGTCGCGTAGCACGAAACCATCGGGCTGCACGTTCCACGAGAGCAACTGGCGCCGCACCACGGCGATCCCGCTGTCGGCAGTGCCCGATCCGGCGCGCTCGAGACCGATCGTGCGCAGCAGAATCTCGGCGATCTGGTTCTGCGACGGCTTGGCCATGGCGCGCAGCACGTCGCGCAAGGGCGGCGACTGATACGTGAACAGCGTGTCGGCCACCGGCGCGGATGCGCGGGCGGCGCGCGCGCCACAGGTGCCTAACTTGCGGCGCTCCTTCCCGCCGCGGAGCGAAACGCCGCGCTCGATGAGCGCGCCCTCGAGCGCCTGGAGATACGCCGTGTCTTCGTTGGGGTACACGACATCCATCGAATCGACCCGATCGGGCGCGATCCAGCCGGTGAGCACCACCGTTCCCGTGAGCGTGTCGAGCGATGTGCGCAGCTCGCCATCCAAGCGCGCGAAGCGGCGGCGGCCGCCGCTTCCGGCGGCGAGCGACTCCGGCGGGAACTCGGTGATCGCGTTGACCCGCACCGTCGGGTAGCGCGACGTGGGCAGCACGGTAACGGTGACGCGGGCGCCGGGCTTCCGGCCGCCGTGAATCACCACGCGCGCGGCGCCCTCGTTGAAGTACAGCTCGTCGACCCCCGCGCTGTACGACGCATCGAGATCATCCCACGACCAGCCGTAGCCTAACGTTGGACCGGGGAACGCATCGTCGCCGGCGAGCACCTGGCCCGCGACGCGCGTCACGCCGCGCGCGCGCAGCGAGTCGGCGATGTCGCGCATGGGGGCGAGCGCGTCGCCGCGCATCGCCGTGCTGACGCTGGGATCGCCGCGGCCGTCCACCACCAGGTTGCCGTGCAACGTGCCGTCGCACACCGGACCGTCGGCCACGAACGTGGTGCGAAAGCGGAAGTCCGGGCCTAACTGAGCCAGCGCCACCGATCCGGTGATCACCTTCATGTTGGAGGCGGGCATGAACAACTTGCCCGCGTCGTGCGAATAGAGGGTGTCGCCGCGATCCGGGTCGACCACGAGGATGCCCCAGTTCGCGTTGCGGAATATGGAATCGGCGATGAGCGAGTCGATGCTCGTGCGGAGCACCGCAACCGGCGACGGTGCGGCCGCGCCCGTGGCCATTTGCGATGCGGGCAGCGACGCCGGCTGCGGCGCCGGAGCCGGTTGCGAGCCGTGCGACGCGCAGCCCAGCGCGACGAGTCCCGCGAGCAGCGCGGGCGTGCGAGACATCTTCATCGAGAATCACTCCCGCGCCGCATCACGCGGCGCTCGACGAG
>DATNAM010000006.1:0-8984 GCA_035572595.1 Gemmatimonadaceae bacterium | reverse complement strand
CGATACCTCGTCTCGCACGAACCTTGCGACCGGCGCGCTCGCGCTCTATATCGGCAGGGCGTGCGCCGCAGAGGCCGCCCGCCAACACCAGGCCATCCCACAGCCATCCTCCGAGGTCCGCTCGATGTCGCGCTCCTGTCGCGCCGCACTGCGTCTGACCGTTGTCGTCCCGATCCTCGCCCTCGCCGCCGTATCGGCGCACGCGCAGAAACCCAAGTCGCGCGCCAAGGACTCGGCGAAAAACCAGGGCGCCGCGAGAGCGGCGAGCGGCAACGCCCTCGACTCGACCATGCTCGCCACGCTCAAGTGGCGCTTCATCGGACCGGAAGGGAATCGCACTGACGCGATAGCCGGCGTGCCGGGCGATCCCAACGTCTATTACACGGGCGCCGCGAGCGGCGGTCTCTGGAAGACCACCGACGGCGGCGCGCACTGGAACGCGATCTTCGACAGCCAACCCGTGCAATCCATCGGGTCGATCGCCGTCGCGCCGTCGGATCCGAACGTCGTGTACGTCGGCACGGGCGAGCCGTATCTGCGGAGCCACGTGTCGGTCGGGTGGGGCATGTTCAAGTCCACCGACGCCGGCAAAACGTGGACTCGCGCGGGTCTCGAGAAAACGGGGCGCATCTCGCGCATCGCCATCGATCCCGCGGACCCCAATCGCGTGTACGTGGCAGCGTTAGGCACGACGTACGGCCCCGAGCCCGATCGCGGCGTGTTCCGCAGCACCGACGGCGGCAAGACGTGGGACAAGGTGCTGTTCGTCAACGACTCCACCGGCGCGGTGGACGTGCTGCTCGATCCCAAGAATCCGCGCATTCTCTACGCGAGCACGTGGCAGGTGGAAACACACACGTGGGGGCGCGAGAGCGGCGGAGCCGGGAGCGGCATCTGGAAATCCACCGACGGCGGCACCACGTGGTCGCGCCTAACGGGACACGGCCTTCCCACGCGGCCGGTGGGGAAGGTAACGCTGGGCGTGAGCCCCGCCAACACGCAGCGCATCTACGCGCAGATCGAAACCGGCGACGGCGTCCCGTGGCACGGCGTGCCCACCGATACCGGCCGTCTCTGGCGCTCCGACGATGCGGGCTCGTCGTGGAAGCTCGTCAACAGCGACCTGCAGCCGATGGGTCGCACGGCGTACTACTCGCGCATGGGCGTGATGCCGGACAACGCCGACGAGGTGTACTTCCTCGCCGCCGACTTCACCAAGACGCTCGACGGCGGCGTCACGATGATCGACCTCGAGGGCGACCAATTTCCGCGCGGCGATCACCACGACATCTGGATCGATCCGACGAACGGAAACCGGTTCGCGGTGGCGCACGACGGCGGCGTCGCCATCACGATGAATCGCGGCAAGAACTTCCTGCGCGTGCAGCTGCCCATCGCGCAGGTCTATCACGTGACGGTCGACAATCGCATTCCATACGACGTCTACGGCAACAAGCAGGACGGCACCTCGTACATGGGGCCGAGCAATTCGAAGTTAGGCGCCGACGGCGGGATCTGGCGCGGGCTGTGGCGCAGCGTCGGCGGCGGCGAGAGCGGCTTCGCGATTCCCGATACGGTCGACTCCAACCTCGTATGGTCGAGCGCGTCGGGCTCGGGCGCGGGCGGCGGCATCGTCGTGCGCTACGACGTCGCCACGGGCATCATCAACAACGTGGAAGTGTGGCCCGACAACGTCGGCGGCGATCCGGCGAGCATGGTGAAGTATCGCTTCGTCTGGAATTTCCCGCTCATGGTGTCGCCGCACGATCACAACACGGTGTACACGGGCTCGCAGTTCGTGCACCGGACGACGAACGGCGGCCAGACCTGGGACGTGATCAGCCCCGACCTCACGCGCAACGACAAATCGAAACAGGGCATCTCGGGCGGCCTAACGCCAGACAACATCGGCGTCGAATACGCCGACGTCATCTACTGGATCGCCGAGTCGCCGCTGGCGAAGGGCGAGCTGTGGGTGGGCACCAACGATGGATTGGTCCAGCTCTCGCGCGACGATGGTAAAACGTGGACGAATGTCACCCATTTCCCGGGCGGCGCACCAGCGTTAGGCACGGTGTCGGCCATCGAGCCGTCGCGCTTCACGCCCGGCACGGCGTACCTGACGATCGACGGCCACCAGGTGAACGACTTCGATCCGTGGGTCTACCGCACCACCGATTGGGGAAAAACGTGGACGCTGATCACGCACGGCATCGCCAAGTCGCCGCTCTCGTACGCACACACCATTTACGAGGACCCGGCGCGAAAAGGTCTGCTGTACCTGGGCACCGAAGGCAACATGTACGTGAGCTTCGATGCCGGCGACAACTGGCTGCCGCTGCAGAACAATCTGCCCCACGCGCCGGTGTACGGCATCACGGTGCAGCCGCACTTTCAGGATCTGGTGATCGGCACCTACGGGCGCGGCTTCTGGATTCTGGATGACCTCACGCCGCTGCACGAGTGGAACGCGGCGCTGGCGTCCAAGCCGTTAGCACTGCTCGAGCCGCGGCCGCAATATCGTTTTCGCCGCGTCGCCGAGCCGGCTACGGAATTGGATGATATCGTGACCGGAAACAATCCGGCCGACGGCGCGACGCTCGACTTCTGGCTCAAGACGGCGCCTAAGGACACGACCGACAGCGCGACGGTGACCATCGCCGACAACGCCGGTGCTGTCGTGCGCACCATGAAAGTGAAGCCGCACGATGGACTCAATCGGATCCAATGGGATCTGTATGGCGATGAGACCAGAGAGGCGAAGCTGCGCGCGAGCCCGTTGTACATGAATTGGTTTCACGTGAAGGCGTCGGGGATTCCGGCGCCGGACGTGGGCCGTTTCGCGCTGTTGCAACCGCCGGGCACGTACACGGTGACGGTGGCGCTCGATGACCTGCACGACTCGCAGAAGCTCACGGTGCTCGAGGATCCCGCTGCCGGCGGCACCGAGCAGACGATCGCGGCGCAGCACGAGCTTGAGCGCGGACTCTACGCCGACATCAACGACGCGGTCGATCAGATCAACGCCATGGAAGTGGTGCGCGCGCAGGTCGAAGGGTTGCTCACGCTAGCGGGAAAGGATTCGTCGTTCGCCGATGTGCGCAGCGCGAGCGACTCGTTGCGCGAGAAATTGGTGAACGTCGAGCAGCAGCTTTTCCAGATGAAGATCACGGGGCGGGGACAGGACGACGTCCGCTGGCCGCCGATGCTAACGGAACGGCTGATGTATCTCGCCGATGAGGTGCAGCGGTCGGACGCGGCGCCCACGGACCAGGCGAAGCAGGTAGCGGAGATGCTGCACGGCCAGCTGCTTACGATCAAAGGGCAGGTCGCGCAGTTCCTCAAGACGGATGTGACGGCGTTCAACGACCGGCTCAAAGGGCGCAACGTCCATCCGATCGTGGGTGACCGGTAATCCGGAGTACATGCGCACGTGATCGATCGCCATGAGCACCATCACGGCGCCGCGAATTAGGTTGACCGATGCAACACGACCTGGCGCGGCCGCGACACGTGCCGTGGGCAGGGAGGGCAGTCCGGACTCGCGGATGGCTGTCGCCATGGGCGCGAACCTACAACGACTGGCCGTACGCACAAGACCGTGCGGCACGACACCACAACCATTTGACCGCGATCTGACCGGGCCGAGACGGGTGACACACGCCATCCGGACCATCACAGATATTATTCCTACTTTGTAGGCAACAATTCTGTGATGCACCCATTTGCTGGGTCTGATGCCGTTCGGCAACCCTTGGCTTCGTTAGGCAACGATTCGATCCGATGAACCGCAGAGCGCCACCAGCGCCTTTCTGCCACCTTCCCCCAGCGGCCCCGAACGACCAGTATTGCTCCCGGCAGCGCCTTTGAGCTCCGACTGAGGAGGTTCTATGCGCGTGTGGGGGCCGGACGTCGTCCGCACCGTCGTCGCATCAGCTTTGATGGCGTGTCTCTCGCAAAGCCTGGTCGCCCAAGGAAACCCTCGGGTCTTCATCAGCAAAGACACGACCTCCGGTGGCGTGTCAGCCCTTGGCCGATCGCCCCATCAAATTCGCGGCTACATCACCCAATTCGCGCCCGAGCCGCTCAAACTGAACATCTCCAACGTCGCGTCTCCCGAGCAGTGCGTTCGCATCAAGGTCACGTTTACATCGCTGTCGGGCGCGTCGAGCGCCGGCGACGTCAAGTCGGCGGAGATACCGGCGCACTGGGATACATCCGCGGCGCACCCCAATCCGCCGGGCGATTCAGTGGTCCGATGCGTCGCCACCTATTTGTGGCGCTTTGGAGATTCGCCAGGTCCACAACTGCTCACGGTTCACCTCCACTCCGACAACGAACCCGGCGCGCCGAAGTTCTCGGCGATCGGCTCGTACTTGGAATACAAAGGAGTCGCTCACGCCCTGCCAGGACCGTTCGTCGGCGAAGCGTGGGTGGGACACAACCCGGGCGGGAAGGCGATCGAAGCCATATACGGCGCCGACTTCACGCCCGTGTTGCTCATCCCGGCTCACGGACTCCCGAGCTGGCTCGATCGCATCCGAGCTGTCGCCGCAGTAACGAGCGACGCCCACGATATCTTCTATGGCCTGCAGCTCAATTCCCTGGTTCTGGGTCCGACTGCCGAGGGCCTGCCGTTTCAGATTGCCTTCGGTGGCCGCGCGGGAATCGCGAAGGGGACCCACAATGGACTGTTCCTGTCGGTGTATTTGAGCGGCAGCAGCATCGTGAGCACACTGACCAAGGGCGTCGGCATCGGCAACTAGTCGAGAAGAGCTTGAACGAGCGAGGCGCCACGACCTGAAGCCGTGGCGCCTCCGTCGTATCACCAGCTCGGCACTTCGGCGCGCAACAGCTTGGCGTAGTCGCGCAAGAGCTCCTTCCAGCCCTCGGACTTCATCGCGGCAGGCCCGGCGATGCGGCCAATGGGTGTTCCGGCGACGAACTGGTCCAGGGCATCCAGGCAGATGTGCCATCCCGAGGCGCCCATCGCCACGTAGCGGCGATCGAGGCTCGACCACAGCGTTAGGCGCGTGCCGCCGGCGACGGGTTCGAGCTCCCAGCGCATGTCGGTGAACTCGAGCACCGTGGGCGCGTCGGCGCGCGTTACCGTGAGCTCGATCGGCGTCGGCGATCCCACCCACGTCAGCTTGAAGGTCGCGCCGACGGTCGCGAGGTTCCGGTCGACGTCGAACGGCGCCCACTCCTTGAGCTCCGCCGGATCGGTGATCGCCTTCCAGACTTTCTCCGGGGGCTGCCGCAGTTGCCTAACGAGAACGAGCGTCCACTTGTCGCCCTCCCGCTTCTGGATCGAGGCGTCTCTGGCGGGGCCCGGTACGTACTGCTCGTGCGTAATCATGGCTTCCTCCGTGGTCTCTTCTTCGTTCGGGGTGATCGATCCATGCGATCGAGGTGGCGTTCGAGTGCATCGATGTGAGCCGACCAGAACTGACGGAACTGCTCCAGCCATGCATCCACTTCCTCCAACGGCTTCGGCGTGAGACGGTAAACACGACGTTGAGCATCCACGGTGGCCTCCACGAAGCCTGCGTCGCGCAACACGCGGAGGTGCTTCGACACCGCGGGCTGTGGCAGGCGTAGGTGGCGCTCGATCTCCCCAACCGACTGCTCGGTTCCGACCAGCAGACTCAGGATCGCGCGCCGGTTCGGCTCGGCGATGACTTCGAAGACGGATGTCATGGCTCATATATAACCCAAGGAGTATATGCTTGTCAAGACATATACAACGCCGGCGAACCGGTTTCCCTGGCCGTTCCTTGTGAATAGCGGGCTCGAGAGACACAATTGTCCACGCACCACGCGATCCCTGCCCCCATCGGTGGAGACATCATGAGTCGCCTCGGCGCTTCGTCGTTGGTTCTTCTCGCGCTCACGGTCGCCCAACCGCAGACACCGAGCGCGTACGCGCAGCAAGGGAGCCGAGCGGTTGCGGTGACCGATGGCGCGGCGGATCCGGCCGTGTCGCCCGATGGCGCACAGATCGCGCTCAGCATACTCGGCAAAATCTGGATCGTGCCCGCGGCCGGCGGCGACGCGCGACAGGTGTCTAACGGCTTCAGCTGGGACACGCATCCCGCGTGGTCGCCCGATGGACAGTTCCTCATCTATGCGCACGAGGAGGGCGACGGGAGCGATCTCGTCATCACCAACCTCGCGACCGGCACGTCATCGGAGCTGTACCACACCGACAAGACCATCGGTCAGAGCGCGTTCACGTCCAAGGGCGACGAAGTTTATTTCGTCGCGGAGAGCGGGCAGCTGGATGCGCACGTGATGCACGTGCCGCTGGATGGCGGCGAGGCGAAGCCCGTCACCGAGGCGCACGACTGGCACGAGTGGAGTTTCGCGCTCTCGCCCGACGCGCAGCACCTGGTGCTCGCGTCCGGACGCTACGGCGGCGCGAATCTCTATCGCGTCGATCTCCCCGGCCGCCAGGCTGCCCGCCTAACGGACACGCCGCGCAATCAGTTCGCGGTGGCCTGGAGCGGCGACGGCAAGACAATCTACTACATCGAATCCGTGAACGCGACGGATTCCGTGATGGCCATGCCCGCCGCCGGCGGGACGCCGCGCCGCATCTTCTCGAGCCCCTACGACGACAAGGATCTCGCGCTCGCGCCGGACGGCAAGACCGCCGTGCTCTGCGCGGGACGCAAGCTCTATCGGCTCGACCTCGCGAGCGGCGCGACCACGCCGATCGCCTTCACCGCGCACTTCGAGCTGCCGCCGCAGTCGGCGCCCGACCTGGTGATCACGCACGCGCGCGTGTGGGACGGGACGGGGTCGGCGCCCCTCGGCGATCGCACGATCGTGATCCGGGGCGGCATGGTAGCATCGATCGGCGGCGGTGCGCCTAACGCTGCGGCCGGCGTCCCGGTGATCGACGCGCACGGTCGCACGGTGATGCCGGCGCTCATGGACAATCACTATCACTTCTGGGACTACGAGCAGGGGCCGATGCTGCTGAGTCGCGGCATCGTGAACATCCGCGACCCCGGTGCGCCGCTCTCGCTCAGCATGTCCTTCAAGGAAGCCATCGCGCTCGGCCTCTTCCCTGGACCGCACATCTATTCGGCCGGTCCGCTCATCGACGGACTCGGCGACTACCATCCGTTAGTCGATGTGATGATCGACGATACGGCGCAGGCGGCGACGCTCGTCCGCTCGCTGAAAGCGCAGGGCGTCGACCTGCTCAAAGTGTACTTCATGCTCAAGCCGGACGTGTTGTGCGCTGTCGTCCGAGAAGCGCACAAGGTCGGCTTGCGCGTGACCGGCCACATCGGCGTGCACACGAGCTGGGGCCGCGCGATGGACTGCGGCATCGACGGACTCAACCACATCCGCGTGTGGGCCGACATGCTGCCGGCGAGCGAGCAGCCGCAAGGCGAGAACGAGAGTCTCGACGCCGACAAGGCCGAGATTCCGCGCATGCAGGCCGACTGGCGGGAGATCGATCCCGACTCGCCGCGCGTGGCGGCGCTCATCGAGAAGATGGCGACGACGCACGTGGGATTCGATCCGACGCTCTCGATTCAGCAGATCGGCGACGACATGCGCAAGACGGTCGGCCTCGATCAATTCGCCGCGGCCAAGCAAAGCTACAAGCGTATGGGGCGTTTCGTGGCGCTCGCTCAGCAGAAGGGCGTCTTTCTGCTCGCCGGCACGGACGACGGCAATCTGTTCGACGAGCTCGACGCCTACGACAGCGTCGGCGTGCCTAACGCCGCGATCCTCCAGGCCGCGACGGTCAACGGCGCGAAATGGCTCGGGAAGGATGCCGAGTTCGGCACGTTGGCGGTGGGGCACCGCGCGGATCTGATCATTGTCGACGGCGATCCGCTCAAGACGATCGGCGACATCCGCAAGATCGAGATCGTGGTGGAGGACGGCCGGATCGTGTTCCGGAAATGACGGCGTCAACGGCCACATGTCGGCTCTCGAGCTGCCCTGCCTAACGGCAACGTCCTTTCCCCCGAACGAGACCATGTCCCGCACACTCCAGATGTCCCGCGTTCGCACTGCTGTCTTTGCGATGTTGCTCGCGTGTGTCCTCGCGCGCTGCGGCATGCAGCAGACCATTCACGATATCCTGGCGCTCCAACAGGGGCTCATGCTGCAGTACCGGGAGGCAGTGACCGTGAACGTCAGCGACAGCGTGCTCACGGTCACCTTTCAGAATTCGAAGCGAGCATCGCTCCCGGAAGCAGAGCGCGCGGCTCTGGCGCACGGCGTGGCCGAGTTCGTCCGTGCCCACTATGTCGGGTACGGGCAGTTGGCGCGCGTGCAGGTGGGATTCACGACAGCGCATCAGTACGGCCCCGTCAGTACCTCGCGCTCCGAAGTCCCCTATTCGTATGCAGTGAGCGACCTGGGGCCTGCGCCGCCGGCGCCGGCTGCCGCTACGCACGCGTCCACGCCTAACTGAGCGCGTTGGGGAGCGGGGAGGCGCGTGCCATGCGGAAGCAGTACTATTTTCGGGACTCGCCGCGCGGCCTGTTGGCCTGGGACGCCGATCGCCTGGCGTCAATTCGTCGAGCACATGGCGTTAGTCGGCGATGCGGACCTCGCGTACCCGAGACGTGGCACGAGCGATGGGACGCCGCGGAAGATTACTATTTTACGGAAATCCGTCCGCCGAAATCGTTCGACATCGTCGTCGACAGCGGTGCATCTCGTGTATCGGTGAGGAGCAAAGATGCCAGAAGCGATCGGCTCGACGGGCAGGGCCGCCGTTGATCCCGCGGCGTGCTTCGGTGATTTACCGGCGGTATCGGTCCGATCTTCTCGAATAGTCCAAGTGGAGGGGGAAAGGCAGTGTCCAAGCTTCGATTCGTGATCTCGATCTCGCTCGATGGGTTCGTCGCCGGACCTGACCAGAGCATCGAAAACCCATTGGGCGTCGGCGGCATGCGGCTGCACGACTGGGCGTTCGCGCTCGAGGCGTGGCGCGCGCAGCACGGCCT
>DATNAM010000005.1:0-9689 GCA_035572595.1 Gemmatimonadaceae bacterium | reverse complement strand
CACGATCATCGCCATCCACGAGGATTTGAGCACGGCCACGGAAGTGATTGTGGCCGACTGCGACGCGGCCGCGGACGCAATCGGCATCGCCAGGGCCGCGCACACGATGCCGCACACCCGGCGCATCGCACACCGGCCGCGCGCATGCCTAACGTAACACCCTGCGTCCCTCGCTGCCCTCATTGACGACCCCTCGCTCAGCCGGCACCCCGTACCGCTCGAAGAAATCGAGCATCGTCGGTGACGCGTAGAGCTCGCGCGTTGGAAGGTGGCCGAACAACCAGCTCCGCCGCCCCCCCGGCCACTCGTGCTCGCCGCCGATTACGGTGTAGAACACCACAACCGTGCCGTTGGTGCAATCTCCGTAGAAGTCGCGTACCACCTGGCCGCTCTTGGACCGCTTGACGGGCGTCGAACACCCGTCGTGATGCGCCCAGAACGCCACCGCCTCGGGCGCCGACAAGTATGATACCGGCGCGCCCGGAATCCGTTCGCCGTGATTGTCGTACGGAATCACATCGTCCGCCGTGCCATGCACCACCATCACCGGCAGCGGACGCGTCGTCCCGCACGCCGAGTCGGGCATCTCACCCGCAATGACGGCGAAGCCGGACAACTTGTCGGCGATGTCGCACGCGAGCGTGTAGGTCATGATGCCGCCGCTCGACACGCCGGCCAAGAACACGTGCGTCTGATCGAGTGCGGGGACGCGCGCGAGCGATTTGATCAGCGCCGAAATGAAATGGACGTTGCTCAACACCGTCGCGCGACCATCGAACGTGGTGTCGCCGGTCGGCCAGTCCAGAAATTCGACGCCGAGTGTGCCGCTGCCGTCCGGGTAGGCCACGGCATAGTGGTGGTCGTCCGCTGCGTCGTTGAGCTCGGACTGTTGTGCCAGCCAGCTTCCGTTGGTGCCGCTGCCGTGCAATACGATGAGGATAGGCAGCGGCCGGTTGCCCTTGCGACCGTAGTCCGGCGGCAAGTGCAGAAGGTATGTGCGCGCGGTGCTGCCGACGGTGATCGTATGGTACGAGTCGCCGGGCTTGAGCGCGCCGGGCACGAGCGGCCGAGCGCCGATCAGAGGGAGACAACCCGCTAGGGCGGCGGTCGCAGCGGCCGCCATACAGCGCGTGGCCACCATGAACCTGCGCCGCGAGAGCAAGCGGCTCTGCGGCTTCGCGAACCCAGGGCGGGACGCGATCACGACCGTCGCACGTATCGGGTCAATCCCTCGAGCCTCGGCTGGGGGAGACGAGCACAGTTGCAAGTTATCGCCAGATGACCAGGCGTGCCCGGCCATCTTTGTCGCCCGGGCGTTCCCGGCGCGCCACAACAATGGCGCACGCGTCGTCGACCCTCAAGCACAGGCGTCCCGGCGCCCCAAGCCCGCCGCCCCGGCCCGCCGTTGCGGCGGACCCGGCCGCGAGCCGGGCGCACGCGCTCATCCGCCTAACAAACCCCACGCCAACAGCACCAGCACCAGCGCGCTGATCACGGCGTACAATCGGTCTTTGCGAACCGCGAACGCCACCATCGTGAGCGCAACGCGCGCGATCGGCGTCGCGATGAGCAACACCACGCCGGCCTGTACGATCGCTTCCGCGTTGCCGGCGGCAACACCGTGCGCCACCGCCGCCAACGATCGCAACCGCGAGCTCGCGCCGTGAAACGTGTGATAGTCGGGTCGCGTCGCACCGGCTTGCATCAAGTACAACACACCGCCCACCAACGTGACGGCGGCGGCGATGAGCACGCCGACACGAAGCACGTTGCCCACGACTTGCTCCGTGCGGTCGTCGGCGCTCGAATGGCCGGTGACGAGCGTATGCGGGGCACTCATGTCAAATCTTCCCGGTGAATGCGTTGAGCAGCAACTCGACCGCTAACGCCGCGACGAGCAGGCTGAAGACCACGCGCAGCTTTTGCGTGTGAAGGTGCGGTAACATGCGTGCGCCGACTAACGCTCCGGCGAGCACGCCCAGCAATACCGGAAATGCGAGGCCGGGCACGATGTATCCACGATGCAGGTAGATGCCCGCGCTCGCGGCCGCGGTGACGCCGATCATGAAATTGCTCGTGGTCGTCGACACCTTGAACGGCAAGTGCATCGCGCGGTCCATCGCCAATACTTTCACGACGCCGGAGCCGATGCCCAACAAGCCCGAGAGAATGCCGGCGATGTACATGAGGCCGAATCCCAGCGGCACGCGCTGCACTTGATAGTGCTGTGGTCCGTCGGGCGTCGGGTACGTCGAGTCGAGTCGCAGCCTGAGCGCGATCGGATCCGACGGCCCGCCGGCGATGTGCTCGACGCGCGGCCGCGTCGACGTCCACGCGGTGTGCAGGAGCACGATGCCGAATATGACGGCCACCGCGGTCGGCGAAACGAGCGCGGCGATGTACGCGCCGGTGATGGCGCCGATGGTCGTCGCGATCTCCAGCAGCATGCCGACGCGGATGTTGCTGTATCCCTCCTTCACGTACGCGGCGGCCGCGCCCGATGACGTGGCGATCACCGACACGAGCGACGTGCCGACCGCGTACCGAATGTCGACGTGAAAGAGGATCGTGAGCAGCGGAACGATGATGGCGCCGCCACCGAGTCCGGTGAGCGCGCCCAACAACCCGGCGGCGAGTGCCCCCAGGAAGAGGAGTATCGTGATGTCGTGGACGGGCATGTTGGCAAAACGCGAGGAACAAGGGCAGGGCAAGCCCGCCATAGTCTAGCGGGTGCAACGGGCTCGCACTACCTGTTGCCGCCCGCGGCTGCGTCGCGCCACATTTGACCGTCACTGCCCGCCGACGAAGGAGATGCGAGTGAGCACGTTCCTGCGAGCGACCGAGATTCCGACGCACGGCGCCATGACGCCGCCCGCGTCGTGGTACACATCGCCCGTGACGTACGCGCGAGAGCTCGACCGGATCTTTCACCGGCGGTGGCTCTGCGCCTGCCGGTCGAGCGACATCGCTCGCGCGGGCGACTACGTGGTGCGCACGGTCGGCACCGAGAGCGTGATCATCACGCGGGATGAGAGCGGCGCGCCGCGCGCGTTTCACAATGTCTGCCGGCATCGGGGCACGCGCATCTGCGAGCAGTCGACCGGACATTTCAATGCGGACATCCAGTGCCCGTATCACGCGTGGACCTATTCGCTCGACGGACGTCTCATCGGCGCGCCGCACATGAGCGGCACCCAGGGCTTCGATCGCGGCGAGTGGCCGCTGCACGCGGTGGCCATCGCCGAGTGGGAGGGCTGGGTGTTCATCAATCTGGCGCGCGAGGCCGAGGCATTTGCACACGCGTTCGCTCCGCTCATCTCGCGATTCGCGCGCTTCCGGTTGTCGACGCTCGTTCCGGCGCGGCGCATCGAGTACGACGTGCGCGCCAACTGGAAGCTGATCCATCAGAATTACTCGGAGTGCTACCATTGCTCGCCCGTGCATCCGGCGTTGGTGCGCCTCACGCCGGCGAACAGCGGCGAGAACGATCTCTACGAGGGTCCGTTCCTCGGCGGCTTCATGGTGATCACGCAGCCCGGCGGCAGCATGAGCTTGAGTGGGCGCGCGTGCGGCATCCCCGTTGGCGATTTGCCGCGCGACGATCTGCAGCGCGTGTACTACTACTCGATCTTCCCGAACATGCTGCTCAGCCTGCATCCCGACTATGTGATGGCGCACACGTTGTGGCCGCAGTCGCCGGAGCGCACGCTCGTCACGTGCGAGTGGCTGTTCAATCCGGCGACGTTCGCCGATGCGTCGTTCGATCCCGCCGACGCGATCGCGTTCTGGGACATGACTAACGCACAGGACTGGCACGTGGTCGAGCTGAGCCAGTTGGGCGTGTCGTCGTCCGCGTACACGCCCGGTCCGTACTCGGCGCGCGAGAGTCTGGCCGTGGCGTTCGACGCCGAAGTGCGACGCAGCGTCGGCGACTGACGTTCCGTTAGGCGTCGCGGAGCATCTCGCGCGCCGCGTTGTAGCCGCAGGCGCCCATCACGCCGCCGCCCGGATGCGTGGCCGCGCCGCACAGGTAGAGGTTCTCCACCGGCGTCCGATAGTCGGCATAGCCGGCCAGCGGCCGCAAGAAGAACAGTTGCGGGAACGTCATCGCCCCCTGAAAGATGTTGCCGCCGGTGAGGGCGAACCGCCGCTCGAGGTCGAGCGGCGACAGCACCTGCCGATCGATCACCGATCGCTTGAAGTTAGGCGCGTACTCGGTGAGGATGTCGAAGCACCGGTCGGCGAACCGCTCCTTCAAATCGTCCCACGAGCCCTCGCGCAGCGCGTACGGCGCGTACTGGATGAACATCGTCATGAGATGTTTTCCCGGCGGCGCCACCGTGGAGTCCACCGCCGACGGAATCGTGCACTCGAGAATCGGCGACGCCGAGGGACGTCCGTATTTCGCGTCGTCGTACGCGCGCTCCATGTAGTCGAGCGTCGGCGAAATGTGAATCGTGCCGCGGTGCTGCGGACCCGCGGCCGCGCCCGAGGAGGGAAGCGCGCTGAAGTTAGGCAGCTCGGACAGCGCGACGTTGATCTTGAGCGACGCGCTCCGGTAGTCGATCTGCTCCACCGCGCGCCGGAAGTCCGCCGGCAGGTCGGCCGCATCCATGAGCGTGAGGAACGTGACGTTGGGATCGGCGCTCGACGCGATCTGATGCGCCAGAAACTCGGTGCCGTCGGCGAGCACCACGCCGCGCGCGCGTCCGTCGCGCACCATGATGTGCGACACGGGTGACTCGAGCCGAATGCCCGCGCCCAGGTCGCGCGCGGCGCTCGCGAGCGCTTGCGTGATGCCGCCCATGCCGCCGCGCACGTAGCCCCACACGCCGCGCACGCCATTGCACTCGCCCATCACGTGATGGAAGAGCACGTACGCGGTACCGGCCATCGACGGCGAGGCGAACGCCCCGATGATCGCATCGGTGGCGAGCGTCGCCTTGAGCTGCTCGGAGTCGAACCACCGATCGAGCACCGTGCGCGCATCGGCGGTGAGAATCTCGATCGCCCGCGACGCGTCGGCGCCGAGCGAACGAAAATGCAATCCGAGTTTGGCGAGGGCAAAGAGATCGCGTGGACGGTTGGACCACGGCGCCGGCGGCGTCTGCATGAGCGTGGGCTCGATCAGATCGGCAACCCGCTCGAGCATGGCTTCGTACGCCGGATACGCGGCGGCGTCGCGCTCGGAGAACTTCGCGATCTCGCGCTGCGTCATCGCGCGATCGGGGCCCAGCAGGAGCGAGCGTCCGTCGGGAAACGGCGTGAACGACGACGGATCGCGTGGCAGCATCTCGAATCCGTACTCGGCGAGACGCAGGTCGCGGATGATCTCCGGCCGCAGCAAACTGGTCACGTACGCGGCCGTCGACACCTTGTAGCCGGGCCACACTTCTTCGGTGACGCACGCGCCACCCACGAGGTCTCGCCGCTCGAGCACCAGCACGCGACGTCCCGCGCGCGCCAGATACGCGGCGGTGACGAGACCGTTGTGTCCCGCGCCAATGATGATCACGTCGTACATCGCGCCCACGAAAACATCTCCACGATCGAGAAGAACGCAAAGGTCGATCGGGCGAGGCTCGCGCGTCAAGGTGGGCGCGTGTAGCTTTGCGGCGCCGCGCATTCCGCGCGCGGCGGGTGCCGCCTCACGCTTCTCCTTCGCGCATCGATCGTGACACACGCCGGCGAGTCCGCGAAATCGAGTACCGTCGCGCGCGGCGCGGCGTGGTTCGGACTCGGCGTCCTCACGCTGATCAACCTGCTCAACTACCTCGACCGGAACGTCGTCCCGCCGCTCGGCGAGAGTCTGCGCACGTCGTCGCTGCACGTGACCGATCCGGAATTCGGCGCGCTGGCCAGCGCGTTCATCCTCGTGTACATGCTGGCGGCGCCGGCGTTCGGTGTGTTAGGCGACACGCGCTCGCGTCCTCGGCTCATTGCGTTAGGCGTGGGGCTGTGGAGCATCGCCACGGTGCTCGCCGGCCTCGCCTCGCACTATGTGTGGTTGTTGGGCGCGCGCGCGGCGGTGGGGATCGGCGAAGCCGCATACGGGAGCATCGCGCCGGCGCTGCTCGCCGACTATTTCCCGGAGCGGCAGCGCTCGCGCGTGTTCGCGGTGATGTACATGGCCATTCCCGTGGGATCGGCGCTGGGCTACGTGGTCGGCGGCGCGATGGACGCGCACTACGGGTGGCGGTCCGCGTTCTTCGTCGCCGGCGCGCCCGGCCTGCTGTTGGCGATCGTGGCGCTGCGCCTGCTCGATCCGCCGCGCGGCGTGCAGGACCAGCCGTCGGCGCCGCGCGCCGCCCGAGGTTCGCGCGGGTTCCGGGCCTATCTCGACGTCGCACGCATCCGCGAGTACCGCAATACGGTGTTCGGCTACGCCGCCTACACGTTCGCCACCGGCGGCATCGCGGCGTGGATGCCGACGTTTCTCATCCGCGAGCGGCACCTGGCCACCCAGAGCGCGTCGGTGTCGTTGGGCGCGGTGCTGGTGGTGACCGGATTCGCGGGCACCTTCGTGGGCGGATGGCTCGCCGACGCGCTGCACGAGCGGATGCCTAACGCAAATCTGCTGGTGTCGGGCGTGACGACGCTGCTCGCCGCGCCGCTGGCGTGGGTGGCCCTCACGTCGCCCAACCACGCCGTCTACTGGCCGGCGCTCGCGGCCGCCGAGGTCCTCATCTTCATGTCCACTGGGCCCATCAACTCGGCCATCGTCGACGCCGTGCCGGCGGTGATGCGCGCGTCGGCCATGGCGGCGTCGATTTTCATGATTCACATCCTGGGCGACGTGCCGTCGCCCTACCTCATTGGAGCGCTCGCCGACCACGTGGGTCTGGGGCGCGCCGTGCTGCTCGTGCCGGCCGCCGTACTGGTGGCCGGCGTGTGGTGGACCTACGCGGCCGTCATGCCACGGCCGCGGGCGCGATGAACCGCAGATTCTTTCCGCGCGAAACCACCGCGCGCATCGCTTCGTACACGAACGGATCGAGCAAGGTGTCCACGTGTTGCCGAAGGTACGTGATCGCCTGGTCCGGCGGCATCGGCCGCTGGTGCGCGCGGCCGCCCGTCACCGCATCGAACGCGTCCGCCGCGCTCAGAATGCGGCCGCCTAACGAGATCGCTTCGCCCGCCAGTCCGCGCGGATAGCCCGTGCCGTCGTAGCGCTCGTGGTGGTCGTGGATGTAGTCGAGCACCACGCCGAGGTGCTTGAGCGGCGCCAGGATGTCCATGCTCACGCGGACATGCTCGCGCACGTGCGCAAATTCGTCGGGCGTGAGCTTGCTCGGTTTGTTCAAGACTTCCTCGCGAATGCCGATGCGGCCGATGTCCATCAACCGCCCGGCCAGACGCACCGCCTCGATGGTGTCCTCCGAGAGACCCATCTCGTTGGCGATCGACGCCGCCAGCTCGCCCACGCGGTGCGAGCGCCCGCGCAGATACCGGTCCTTCGCTTCCATGGCGTTGATCAGCGTCTCCGTCACCGTCACGGTGAGCGTGCGCAGCGCGTGCTGCTCGCGCTCGAGCTCCACCGTGCGACTCGCCACTTCATCGCGCACCAGGCGATCGACCGAGCGCTGGTGCAGCATCAACTCGCGCTTCCTCCGCACCTTCTCGATCGCATGCTCCAACGTCTGCAAGTCGATCGGCTTGGTGAGGTAATCCATCGCGCCGTGCGACAGGGCTGCGGTGGCCGTGGCCGCGTCGCTGACCGCGGTCAGCATCATGACCGCGAGGTCCGGGTTCGCCTGCAACGCATGCGGCACCAGCTCCAACCCCGACATGCCGGGCATGCGAATGTCGCACAACATGATGGTGAACGGGTGCCTGCCTAACTGATCGAGCGCGGCGGCTGCCGAGGTCGCCGATTCGACCTGAAATCCGCGGAGCGTGAGGAACCGGCCCAGGGCGTGGCAGATCGGCTCTTCATCGTCCACGATCAGCACGCGGGTGGCGCGACGCTCATCCTCCCGGAGGGGTACTCCGGTGTCCAGACGCGAGATCGGTCCAGACACGCGGAGCGACTGAGAGGGGGAGGGGGCCAGTACAGTAGCCATGGCTAGTGCTGGACGAAGGCCGGGCTGGTCTCACTGCCTGACACGGCGGCCACAGGCGTAACCGAGGCGCCGGCGGTTTTCACCGAGACGATGTTGCCGGTGCCGCCGTACGCGCCGCTCACGGCAAGACACATCTGCGCGTTGCACGAGGGCTGTCCGAGCGCGGCCGTGTCCGTGGCGAAGTCGACGGTTTCACCCGTGGCGACGGTCACCTGGCGAAGGTACGGCGTCCCGGTGGCCGAGACGAACACGATCTGCGTACCGTCGGCCGACCACGCCGGGTCGAACGCGCCGCCTGCTTCGTGCGTGACCTGCACTGCCTGACCGCCGGCGGCCGGCACGACGAACACCTGCGAGATACCCGAACGCGTCGACGTGAACGCGATCTGCGAGCCCGAGGGACTCCATGTGGGGGCGCGCTCGGGAACCCACGTGTCCGAGCCGGTCGTGAGCGCCGTCTGGTTCGCGCCCGAAATGTCCATGGTGAAGAGGCGGAGCGTGCCGCTGCGGTCGCTCACGAATACGATGTGCGCGCCGGTCGGGTCGATCGCCGCTTCGTCATCGAGGCCGGCGCTGTTCGTCAAGCGGGTCTGCGCGGACCCGTCGATGCCGGAGATATAGATTTCAGGATTCAGATCGCGATACGACGTGAAGACCAGGTGTCCCGCCGCTGTCTTCGGATTGTTGTCCGTCGAGTTGTCGAACGTGAGCCGCGTGCTGGTGCCGTTGTGGCTCCAGTAGATCTGCGGCGTGCCCGACGCATCGGAGGCATATACGAAATCGGCGACCGGAGCGGCCGACTGGGAGCGCTGCTGCTGCGGCGCCAGAGGGCTCGAGGAACTCGAGCACGCGCTGGCCAGGAGAGCCGCGCAACCCACCGCGAACGCACGCGGCGCGGGACCAACGAGTGGAGAGTTCATGCGGGACATGGAAGTGCTCCTCGAGAGTTCAATGGGACTGCGATTTATTTTCGAGTTCGCCTACGCTGACATCGAGGAGTATCGTGAGGCCCATTGGTGCCTTGAGATCGCGAGCAATTAAAGACGGCTCATGTCGCGCCCGCCTCGACGCGCCCTCAGTGAGGGGCTTAGGCGTAAGTCGCGCCCGCAGCAGGGCGTGGCGGTGCGGGGTATATTTTTGCCGGCATGAGATCACCGGCCGGCAATAGGCGCCGCGCACCCTCGGTGCGCGATAAGCCCGTCTTTCTCGACGAGAGCGGACGGCGCTGGCGCTATCTGCGTCTGTTAGCCATCGGCGTCGGCATGATCAGCACCATGGTCGCGGCGGTGGTCGTGTACGAGTTGCTGACGCCGCCGGTGCCTGCGTCCTTCCCGATGTCGGCCGCGCCACCCACGCAATCGCACCTGATCACCAGCAAGGCCCAACGCCGCCGCCTCGACAAGCGCTTGCAGCTGTGGTTCGAGCTGCGCCGCAATCATGCGCTGCCGGCGATGCACGCCGATCGTCTGCCCGTGCACGCGCGCACGGTGATCGGCAAAACGCCGCAACCAGGCCAGCCGATCGTCGCCGGCTTCTACGTGAACTGGGACGACAATTCGCTCGCGTCACTCGGCGAGCACGCCGATGACCTGGACTGGGTGATCTGCGAGTGGGGCTTCCTCATGC
>DATNAM010000004.1:0-16569 GCA_035572595.1 Gemmatimonadaceae bacterium | reverse complement strand
TTCGTCGAAGTCGGCTTCGCCGCGCTTGAATCGGAGCGGATTGAGGCGCGCCACGACGAACGCGCGCAGATACGGACTCTCGAATCCGCGCGACTTGAGACCGGCCACGGCGGCGGTGACGGCATCGTTGAGCTCGAGCATTTTGGCCGCGCGCTCGCGTCGCACCTCGAGCGCGCGCGACAATTTGATCCCCAAGAACTTGTCGCAGCGCTTGAGCACCGGGTGGTACGCGCCGCCGGCGAAGCGTCCGTTCTGCTCGTAGCAGAACCCCAAGGTGAGGAGCGCCGCTTCCTCGAACTCGATCGCGTAGTCGCGCTCGGGACGGTCGTCGAGCTCGGCGAGCGCGACCGCGAGCCGAGACACCTCGAGCGCGCGCTCGCGCAGATTATGCGCCTTCTCGGTGTTGAGCAGGAGGATCCGATGCGCGACCTCGGCGTCGGGAATGACGAGGGCGACGATGGACTTGGCGCCCAGCTTGCGCATTGCGCCTAACCGATGATAGCCGTTGGGCGTCCAGTAGCGTCCGTTGTCGGCCGGTACCGCCGTGACCGGATCCACGAACCGATCGAGCCGGTCGATCGCGTCCGTGAGGCGGCCGACGTGCGCCTCCGAAAGGTCGCGCTGATACGGCGTCGGTTCGACGCGATCGATCGGGAGCGCGGCCAGAATCTGCCAGTGGCTGCCCAACGGATCGCGATACACGGCAAGCACCGACCCGCCGTCGCTCGCGATGCGCTCGGCGAGGGCACTGACGGCGGCCGGATGCGACGCCGTCGCGAGGCGGCGGGCATCGAGTCCGCGTGACTGCGGCGCTACGTCGGCGCGCTTCTTCTTGGCTCGGGGCATGGCGCTCGCCTAGTCGAGGTGCAGGTGATACGCGGCGATCGCATTCTCGCGCATCACCATTCGTGCCAACTGCTCGGCGCGGGCGCGGTCGATCTCGCCGTCGCGCATCATCCCGGTGAGGGCCATCGCGAGCGCGCGGCGCGCCGTCTTCGCGCCTAACCACGCCGATTCCGCCCAGCCGTACACCGGCGCGTTGTCGAAGGCGTCGGTGCCGAACAACACCTTGTCCGGCCACTCGCCTAACCATTGGCGCAGCACGCGCGCCACCTGGGCCGCCCCGAGGATCAGCGTCATGGCGGAAATGTCGGTGTAGACGTTGGGCTTGGCGAGCAGCGTTTGCATTTCGTCCACCAAGGGCCATCCGCCGTGGATCAAGATGATGGTGGTGCCGCGGAGCGTCGAGTCATCGAGCGCCGGCTCGAGCAGGTGCGGTGCGCTGCCGGCGGCGTCGTAGAATCCGCCGTACGTCTCGAGACAGTGAATCTGGACCGACAGCCCGCGATGTCCGGCTTCGCGCACGATCACGCGGAAGAGGTAGTCCTCGAGCGCCTTGTACTCGGCGCGCGTGGGCGTTCCCCCGGATGCATATCGTGCGTATACGCGGCGCGCGAGGGCGGGGTCGGGGTCGTCGAAATCGAGCGGACGCAAGTACGCCGCCTCGAACTTGATCGAGACGGCGCCGCCGGCGCGCTGGCGGTCGAGTGTCGGAAGCACCACGCGCGCCACGTAGGCATCGAGCGTCGGCGGGACTGTCGTTAGGCGCAGGTCGTGGAGATAGCGCCGCAGGAGCTTCGTCTCTTTGGCATAGAGCGAGCGCGTGTCGGGCGTGCGCCCCGCTTCGCCGCGCGTGTCGAGCGGCAGCATGAGCGGGTCGTCGAACGCCACCCAGCGAAACCTGGGCGGCGTGAGCCCGGGGCCGAGTGCGATGCGATTGGCCATCATCACATCGATGCCGGCCTGATCCAGCACCCACGACGGGAACCGGTCGCCCTCGCGTTGGGCGATGCTCCGTTGGGCAGCAGCAAGCGCATCGCGATACGCGGCGCCGGTGTCCGTGGATGGCACGCCATAGAGCGCCCGTTGGGCATCGCGCCATTCCGGATTGTCGGCGCGCAACCGTGCCTGGAGCGGGAAGGGCGGCACGCCGTCGAGCGGAAGCGCATCGTATTCGGTGTCGGGCGGCGCGCCGGGTGCCACCGGGAGCATGGGGTGCGCGTGGCTATCGATTGCTTTGATGCCATCGATATATGCGGCCAGTGCCGAATCGACCGGCGTTTGCGCCGCCGCCCCCTGCGCAACGAGCATCGCGCACAGCGCGACGGTGAGCATGCGTCCGTTCATGAGCATCGTGAGCGAGAGGACCGGCCAGAACCGTCGTCATGCGGCCAGCATGAATTTCTCGCCAATGCAGCGCTTCGCTAGGGGCGCGGCATCCGATCGGCACGGTCGGCGTGTCTCACGTTGGGTGGGCCAGGGTGCCCCATTGACATTCTAGGGGACCGAGAGTTGCTTCCCTGTGTCATTCTATGGGGCGCGCGGATGGCCGCGCGCTGGACGTCCACTCTCGAGACACACCGATCTCATGCCATCGGACGCGCATACTGTGGAGCTCTTGCAGGGCACGCTCGACGTGTTGGTGCTCAAGGCATTGTCCTGGGGGCCGGCGCACGGATACAGCGTCGCGCGCTGGCTGCAGGATGTGACCGACGACGCCTTGCGCGTCGAGGAAGGCTCGCTGTATCCGGCGCTGCATCGACTCGAGAAGCGCGGGTTCGTCGACGCATCGTGGGGGTTGTCCGAGAACAACCGGAAGGCCAAGTACTACCGGATCACGGTGCGCGGTCGGCAGCAGCTGCGACTCGAGGCCACGTCGTGGTCCGCGTTCGCGCTGGCCGTGGGCAAGGTGCTCACGAGCACCAAGCGTCCCGCGTTGGCCTAGCCCGGCGACCGACGATGTCCGCCCGCCGCACCAATCCGTCGTGGTTTCGCTACGTGACGTTCTGGCGAGCCGACCCGCGTGCCGAGCTCGAGCAGGAGCTGGCGTTCCATCTCGAGGCGCGCGTGGACGAGTACGTCGCCTTTGGCCTCACGCGCGCCGACGCGCGCAAGGTGGCGGCCGAGCGGTTAGGCGATCTGACGCGCATCCGCGATGACTGTCAGCGGATAGAAGATCAATATGCCCGGAGACGATCGATGACCGACACGCTCTCGGCCCTGGCCGCGGACCTGCGCTACGCCCTGCGCCAGCTGGCGCGGCAGCGCGCGTTCGCGGCGGCGGCCATCTCCTGTCTCGTGTTAGGCATCGGCGTCAACACGGCGATCTTCTCGGTCGTCGATGCCGTGTTGTTTCGCCCGCTGCCGTTCCCGAGTCCCGACCGTCTGGTGATGGTAGGCGAGGGACTGCCGGCGATCGGCGTCCTGAACATGGGCACGATCACCACGCCGGATTTCCGCGACTACGTGACCTTGGACAGCGCGATCCTCGAGTCGGCGAGCGCGTTCGATCCGACGTCGCTCACGCTGACGGGCGCGGGCGACCCCGAGCGGCTGGCGGGCATCGAGGTGTCGCCGTCGCTCTTCCGCGTGCTGGGCATTGCTCCTGCGTTAGGCAGAACGTTCCGTGACGGTGACGATGCGGTGGGATCGGCCGATGCGGTGGTGCTGAGCGATGCGCTCTGGCGGCAGCGATTCGCCGGCGACCGCTCGATCGTCGGCCGCACGATCGAGCTCGACGGCTGCCCGACCACCGTGCTCGGCGTGATGCCGGCTGGTTTCGCGTTCCCGCTCCCCGGACTCGGCGCCGACCCGGCGACGTTCTTCGTGCCGCTGCGGATGACCCCCGCCGCGCAAGTGCGCGGCAATTCGTTCAACACCTACATGATCGCGCGGCTCAAGCCCGGTATCACGGTGAAGCAGGCGTCCGCCGGTATCGCCACCGCCGCGGCGCGCGTGTCCAAAGAGTACTACCCGGCCGCATTTCCCATCGTTGCCTCGGCGGTGCCGCTCAGGGAGCGTTTGGTGTCCGATGTGCGGCGGCCGCTCATCGTGCTGCTGGGCGCGGTCGGCCTGGTGCTGCTCATCGCCTGCATCAACGTCGCCGAGCTCCTGCTGGCCCGCGCCGCCGCGCGCAGCCGCGAGCTGGCGGTGCGCCTGGCGTTAGGCGCGGGGCGCGGCCGGCTGGTGGCGCAGTACCTCATCGAAGGCGCGGTGCTGGCGGTGCCGGGCGCGTTAGGCGCTCTGGTGCTGGCCCACTGGTGCACCGTCGCGCTGGCGCGCGTCGCGCCCGACGGCATGTTGTCGGGCTATCGCGTCGGTCTCGACGGGCGCGTGCTCGCGTTCACGGTGGGCATCACGGTGCTCGTCGTGCTGGTGTTCTCGCTGGTGCCGGTGTTGGGCGGCCGCGCGATCGGCCTCGCGCACACCCTGCGCGACGAGGGACGCGGCACCAGCGCCGGTCGAAGCCGGCAGCGGGGCCGCCGCATGTTGGTCGCGAGCGAAATCGCGCTCGCGCTGGTGCTCACGACCGGTGCCGGATTGCTCGTGCGCAGCTTCGAGAACGTGATGCGGGTCGATCCGGGGTTCACGCCGGCGCACTTGCTGTCGTTCCGCATCGCCTTCCCGTCATACCGGTATGGCCGCGGGCGCGTCGTCGACGTCGAGCGTGCGTTAGTCGATTCGCTTGCGCACGTGCCGGGTGTGCGCGGCGCGACGGCCGCCGTCAATCTTCCGACGTTGGGTGGATGGCAGATTGCCTTCAGTCCGGAGGGCGAGGCGCTGCCCACGGTGCCGCTCGCCGCCAACTTCGTGGTGCTGCCTAACTACTTCAGCACGATGGATATCCGCATCGTGCGCGGACGGGCATTCGATGCGCGGGACGTCGCCACATCGGGCGACGTCGCCATCATCGACGAACGACTGGCGCGCCAATTCTACGCAAACGAGAACCCGATCGGGCGACGTCTCAAGTGGGGCTCGCCGACATCCACGGATCCGTGGAAATCGATCGTCGGCGTGGCGCGCACGGTCCCCGAGCGTGGCTTGGACAAGACGAGCCTCCCCGAGTTGTACTTTCCCGCGCAGCAATTGGCGGTGGACAGCAGCTTCGTGGACGCCGCGCTGCGCGAGTTGAATTTCGTGGTCCGCACCGATGGCGAGCCCGTCGCGATCACGGCGCGCGTGACGAGCGCCGTGCGGGCCGTCGATCCGCAGCTCGTCATCACGCACGTGCAAACGATGGAATCGCTGGTGTCGCAATCCGTGGCGGCGCGGCGGTTCGACCTCTTGCTCATCGGCGCGTTCGCCGCGCTCGCGCTTCTGTTAGCCGCGGTCGGTCTGTCGGGGCTCGTTGCGTTTTCGGTGGTGCAGCGACAGCGCGAGATCGGCGTGCGCTTGGCGATCGGTTCGACGGCGAGCGGTATCGTGCGACTCGTGCTCCGGGATGGGCTCGCCACGGCAATCTGGGGATCGGCGCTCGGCCTCGTGGGCGCCGTGGCGCTCACGCGTGTCATGGGCTCGCTGCTCTTTGGCGTGGGTGCGCTGGATGCCGCGACATTCCTGGCGACCACCACGGTTTTGATAGCGGTTGCCGCGCTCGCGAGTTGGCTTCCGGCGCGTCGCGCGGCGCGCATCGATCCGATGATCGCGATCCGCGAGGAGTAGGCCACAGTGGGTCGCCACGGGCATCGTCTTCCGCGCGGCGCGGACACCGGCTAGCGTACCGGTCACCCAACATCCGACCGGAGCAGACCCATGCTTGTCCGCCGTATTTTTTGTGTGGCCGGAGTGGCTGTCCTCGCGGGGACGGCGTGCACGATGCAGCGCCGCGTTCCCCAGTCCTCGCATTTGGCGATGGACGGTCACATGGCCGGGATGAGCGCAGCCGACATGGCGGCGCCACGTATCGTTAGGCGCGCCGACCGGCAGGGCGTGCCCGGCCTGCCGCCGAGCGCCAGCACCGCCAAGGCGCGCATCGCGGCGAGTCCGCGTCATGGTGAATGGGTGAAGATCGCGTGGGAGCCGGGCTCCAAGGATTCGCTGATGGCGTGGATCGTGTACCCGGAAACGTCGCGGCCGCACACGCCGGTCGTCGTCGTGGTGCACGAGATTTTCGGGCTCTCCACCTGGATTCGCGGCGTGGCCGATCAGGTTGCCGCTGATGGGTTCATCGCGATCGCGCCCGATCTTCTCTCGCGCGTGCGTGGCGGCGCGTCGGCCGATGAGCTGACATCGGACTCTGCCGTGAAGCTGATCCGCGGCGTGGCGCCGGCCGAGCGCAACATGGGGATTACGGCCGCGGCCAAGTACGCGATGTCGCAGCCGTCGGCCGATCACAAGTACGCGGTGATCGGATTCTGCTGGGGCGGCTACACCACGTGGGGGTACGCGACCAACGAGGGCATGTCGGGCTTCTCGGGCGGCGTGGCGTTCTACGGCCTGCCGTACATGGATCAGGCCGTGCCTAACGCAGATTCGTTGAAGAAGATCAAGGTGCCGATGATGCTCCTGAGCGGCTCCAAGGATGCGCGCATCGGCGCCGCGATGCCGGCGGTCGACTCGGCGATGCACGCGTTGCACCTCGAGTATTTCGGCAAGAACTACGAGGGTGCGATCCACGGGTTTGCGCGGGCGCAGGACGACCCCAAGGCGCAGCGCGACACGGTGGAGGAGCAGGCGAACCTGGCGGCGATCAAGGATGCGTGGCCGCGGACGGTCGCGTTCCTGAAAAAACACCTGGGCGTCTGATTCATTGGCCGCGCGGCCCGTCCACCGTTAGGCACGAGCGGCGCGGGCCTGTGCGAACGCCGCGGGTTCTTCGACCAAAAGCTCGGAAGGATTACAAAAAGGATTCCAGGGATGGGGACGATCGCTCCAATGCTATACACGGTGCCTTGTTCGCGCGCATGGCCTACGCCATGTGCGTGAACGACGAAGCCCGGATGTGCTCGGGAACAATCGTCCCCATCCCCTTGCATCCCTATTGTTATCCTTTGAACCCTTGGTCGAGGAGACTCCTAACCGCTCGACGGTAGTGCGGAGCTGAACCCGCGAGGGGTCGCTCGCGATGCGACTACTCCGCCCTCAAAAAGCCGCGCAGCGGAATGGTCTCAGTGTGGATCGCTCGATGGTCCGTTCGCGTGGGGCCGGGCGGCAAGTGCCTCGCGGACCTCGCGGGCGCTCACCGACGCCGCGCCTAACTTCCCGACCTCCACGCCCGCCGCCAGGTTCGCCACCTCGGCCGCCTCGCGCGCCGACGCGCCCGCGGCGAGCATCGCCGCGAGATAGGCCGTGACCGTGTCGCCCGCGCCCACCACGTCGTACACCTCGCGCGCCGTCGCCGCGATCCGGTGCAGGGAACCGTCCCGGCCCGCCAGCACCATGCCGCGTTCGCCTAACGTCAGCAGCAGCTGCTCCACGTCGAGCCGCGCCAGCACCGCCGGCAGCGCCTCCGGATGATCGAGGTCCACCGCCGCGCCTAACGCTGCCTCGAGCTCGCGCCGGTTGGGCTTGAACACCGTCGCCCCGCGATACGCAAAGAAGTTCCGGTACTTGGGATCCACCACCACCGGAATCCCGCGACGCCGCGCGTGCGCGATCACCTCCTCGATCAGCCCGGCCACCAGCACGCCCTTGTTGTAGTCCTCGAGCACCAGCGCGTCCGCGTCGTCCACCGCGCGCCGCGCGGCGGCCAGCAGCCGGTCGGCTTCGTCGCCGGCCAGGTCGGCGTCCTCCTCTTCGTCCACCCGCACCACCTGCTGCACGCGCGCCAGCACGCGCGTCTTCGTGGTCGTCGCGCGCCCTGCGTCCACCACCGACCGCCCGTCGGCCCCGATCGCGCCCAACATCCGCCGGAGCTCGGCGCCTCCGCCATCGCGCCCCACCACACACACGAGCTCGGCCCGCGCGCCTAACGCAACGACGTTCTGCGCCACGTTCGCGGCCCCGCCCAGCGCCGAGCGCCGCTCGCGCACCCGGACCACGGGAACCGGGGCCTCGGGCGAAATCCGCTCCACGTCGCCCCGTAAATACACGTCGAGCATCGCATCCCCAACGATCGCGATACGGACGCGCGCGGCCGCCGAGAGCAGGTGGTCGAGGCGGTCGCGCGTGAGCGACTGTGCGGCCGCGGCCGCACGAGACGGGCCAGACATGGCCCATAATGTACACGGCGCAACCCGGCGCCGCAGTGTACCGGCCGCGTGACCCGATGCGCGACCCAATACCTCTTGCCGGAGTGATCGGATAGCTTATGACACATGCTACTCGTGCTCCTGGCGGCAATCATCGGGATCTCGATGGCTGCGCCGCTCGTGCGCGTGTCGCACGCCACGCCGCTCGTCATCGCAACGTGGCGCCTCTTCTTTTCGGTGGTCGTCATCGCCGCGATTCTCATCCCGCGGCGCGGATGGACGCAATGGAAGCGTCTCGATCGCCGCGGCATTGCACTCGCGTTGGGCGCCGGCGTCATGCTCGCGCTCCACTTCTGGAGTTGGACCGCCTCGGTCGACATGACGTCGATCGCCGCCTCGGTCGTGCTGGTCAACATCCAACCGGTAATCGTCGCGCTCATTTCCGTCGTCTGGCTGCACGAAGCGCCGAGTGGACGCCAATGGCTGGGCATCGCGCTCGCGATGGCTGGTGCGTGCGTCGTCGCCTGGGGCGACGCGCGATTCGCCGCGTCCGCCCAGGGCGCGCGGGCCGTGTTGGGCGACGCGCTCGCGTTGGGCGGCGGCGTCGCGGCGGCGCTCTACTATCTCGTTGGGCGCCGCCTGCGCAAGACGCTCGACCTGTGGCCGTACGTCGCGCTCGTGTACGGCGCGTGCTTCGTCGTGTTGTTAGGCATCTGTCTCGTCACGCGCGCGCCGCTCCTGCCGCAGCCCTCCCGCGAGATCGCGATCTTCGTCGCGCTCGCGGCCGGCCCCATGCTGGTGGGCCACACCGGCCTCAATTGGGCGCTCAAGTACCTGCCCGCGTACGTGGTGAACGTGACGGCGCTCGGCGAGCCCGTCGGTGCCACGCTCATCGCGGCGCTCGTCCCCAGCATTCGTGAAGTCCCGTCGGCGTACACGCTCGTCGGCGGCACGTTCGTGTTGGGCGGAGTTCTCCTCGCGGTGCTGCGCACCGCGATCGTTCCCAAGCAGACGGCGGTTCGTGATGCAGCTTGATCTGGATGTCGTCGCCACCCGTGGCGACCTCGTGGAATCGCGCCACCGCGTGCACGCGGTGGTGGTCGACGCGCAGGATCGCGTCGTGCACGCAGGCGGCGATATCGACCTGATCACGGTGTGGCGCTCGTGCGCGAAGCCGTTCCAGGTGATGCCGCTCCTCGAGTCCGCGGTGTTCGACGACCTCGGCTGGGGCGACGACGAGCTCGCGCTCGCGTGCGCGTCGCACGGCGGCGAACCCGAGCACGTCGAGCTCGCCCGCCGCATGCTCGACACCGTCGGACTCGAGGAAGGCGACCTCGCGTGCGGCCCGCACGATCCGCTCACCCGCCGCGGCGCGCGCCTGTTGCAGCAGTCGGGCGACGCGCCCACGCGGCTCCACAACAACTGCTCGGGCAAGCACGCCGCCATGCTCGCGCACGCGCGTCGCGCGGGCTGGCCAACGTTAGGCTACGAAACGCCGTGCCATCCGGTGCAGCAGGCCGCGCTGGAACAGGTCGCCCGGTGGAGCGGCGTCCCCGCCGACCGCATCGCGCAGATGGTGGACGGCTGCGGCGTGGTCGCGTTCGGCCTACCGCTCCGCGCCATGGCGCTCGCGTTCGCACGGTTAGGCGACGCCGCGCATCGCGGCGTGGACGTCCCGCAACGCATCGTGCATGCGATGACCACGCGTCCGTTCCTCATCGGCGGCACCGACCGGTTCGACACGGTGCTCATGGAAGAGACCGACGGGGCGGTATTGTCCAAGGTCGGCGCGGAAGGCGTTCACAGCGTCGCGATCCCCGCCAAAGGGCTCGGCCTCGCCATCAAGGTCGAAGACGGCGCGTCGCGCGCGCAGCATCCGGCGGTGTTGCGGGCGCTGCAGATTCTGGGCGTCTTGCCGAATGATCTGCCGGCGCGGCTGCACGGTTTCCTCACCACGCCCATCATCAACACGCGCGGCGCGACGGTCGGCGACGTCCATCCGGCCGCCTGATGCCCGCAATCAAACGATCCGACCGCCGGCCTTTCGATGACGGTTTCTCCCCCAACCGGGGTTAACATCCCCGCACTCGACGACGCGACCCGCGGCCTGGTCGAGCTCGCAATGTCCATCGCCGTCGACGGCGAGCTGGCCTTGCGCGAGGCCATGGTGCGCACCGTGGCGGCGCGCATCGATCCTGTGTGGGTGGAGGAGCTCATTCTGCAATCGCATCTGTTCAGTGGATTCCCGCGCGCGTTGAACGCGGCGCGCGAATGGCGCCGCGCATCGGGGCGGCACGCGCCTAACGGAGACCCGGATGCCGACCCGGCGCCGGCGCGCGTCCGTGCCTGGTACGCCCGCGGACAAGCCACCTGCTCCACGGTGTACGGCGCCACCTACGAGCGGCTCCGCGCTAACATCCGCGAGCTCCACCCGGCCCTCGATGCCTGGATGGTGGTCGACGGCTACGGCAAAGTCCTTGGCCGCCCCCAGCTCGATCTGCGGAGACGCGAGCTCTGCATCGTTGCGGTGTGCGCGGTTGGCGAGCAGGATCGCCAACTGCACGCGCATCTCCACGGCGCCATCAATGCCGGCGCGTCGCCCGCCGACGTCGACACCGTCTTGGGTCTCGTCGCCGCGCGCGTGAGCGATGATGCAAGCCGCCGATATCGCCTGCTCTGGGCCCGGGTGCGCGCCGCATGAGCTCCTTCATCGATCGCGTCGAGATCGACGTCGAAGCCGGAGCCGGCGGCTCCGGATGCGTATCGTTCCGCCGCGAACACCGCGTCCCCATGGGCGGACCCGATGGCGGCGACGGCGGCCGCGGCGGCGACGTGTTCTTGCGCGGCGACAGCAACCTCAGCACGCTGCTCGACTACACCTACCGCACACGCTTCGAGGCGGACCGTGGCGAGCACGGCATGGGCTCCGACAAAACCGGCCGGTCGGGCGAGGACATCATCCTGCCCGTGCCGCCGGGCACGCTCGTGCGCGATCTCGCCACCGGCGAGCTGTTAGGCGAAGTGCTCGAGAGCGGCCAACAGTTGCTCGTCGCGCGCGGCGGCCGCGGCGGCCGCGGCAACTCGTTCTTCGTCACCGCCACCCATCAGGCACCGCGCGACTGGCAGGTGGGCGAAGCAGGGGAAGCGCGGCGCATCGAGCTCGAGCTCAAGCTCATCGCCGACGTCGGGCTCGTCGGCCAGCCTAACGCGGGAAAATCCACACTGCTCTCCGTCATCTCGGCCGCCCACCCCAAGATCGCGGACTATCCGTTCACCACGCTCTCGCCGAATCTGGGCGTCGTCCAATTGTCGGACCACCGCACCTTCGTCGTCGCCGACATCCCCGGCATCATCGAGGGCGCCCACGCAGGCCGCGGACTCGGCCTAACGTTCCTGCGACACATCGAGCGCACACGGCTGCTCGCGTTCCTCGTGCCGATCGATGCGGCCGATTGGCAAACCGAATACGATGGTCTCCGCCGCGAAGTCGCCAGCTACTCGGCTGAGCTGGCGGCCAAGCCGCATTGTGTCGTGTTCACGAAAATGGATCTGTTAGGCGAGCTCGAAGCGCCGCCCATCGACGCGCCCGACGCATTCGGCATCTTCGCCATCAGCGCCGCGGCCCGCCTCGGTCTCGACGCGCTCCTCGCCGGATTGTGGACGCGCCTCCTCGCCATGCGAACCGCCGCGGCCACGCGGATCGGCGACGCCACATTGCCTTGATCCCGATGCGCGGCGCCGTGCGCTCGCGCTCTCGCTCCTGCCGCGCGTCGGGATCGAAACGTACCACGAGCTCGTTGCACGATTTGGGTCCGCCTCGCACGCCTTCGATGCCACCGCCAACGCCGCCGCTCATGCCCTCGCGCTCACGGCCGCCGACCAGGTGCTCGCCAATGCCGCGAACGCCGGCGCGCGACTGATACTGCCCGGCGACAGCGCGTATCCGTCGTCGCTCTCGGCCCTCGACCACATCGCGCCCGATCACCCGCTGTCGCCGCCGGTGTTGTTCGCGATTGGAAATACCGATCTGATGCGCGGTCCTGTCGTTGCGATCGTGGGCACTCGCCGCGCCACGATGTACGGCGAGCGTGTCACCGGCGACATCGCGTCCGCGCTCGCGCGCGCCGGCGCCTGTGTGGTGAGCGGCATGGCCCGCGGCATCGATGCCGCCGCGCACAGTGCCGCGCTCGCGGCTAACGGAACGACGATCGCGGTGCTCGGCACCGGAGTGGACGTGGTGTACCCCGTCGCGCACCGCGCGCTGCGCGATCGCATCGCCGCCGCGGGGCTGTTACTCTCTGAGGAGCTGCCGGGCGACCGTGCTAACGGAGGCTCGTTCCCCAAACGCAACCGCATCATCGCGGCGCTCGCGGACGTCACCATCGTCACCGAAGCGCCGGTCAAGAGCGGCGCGCTCATCACGGCGCGCTATGCCATGGAGCTGGGACGCTCCGTGGCGGCAGTCCCGGGTCCAATCGATTCGCCACAGAGCGCCGGCAGCAATTGTCTCCTCCGCGACGGCGCCTACGCAATCGCCGGCGTCGCCGACGCCCTCGGCTTGATTCACGCCAACGCACCGCCGCGCGCCGCCCCCGCGATCGACGATCCCGACGAACGCGCCGTGTGGGATGCACTCGGTCAGGGTCCGGCCGACATCGACTTGCTCGCCATGCGCGCGCGACTGCCCGCGCGCGCGTGTCTCGCCGCCGTCACCGCGCTCGAGGTGCGCGGCGCGATCGAATGCGCGCTCAACGGCGACATCAGCCGCAGATGACGAGCACACCCGTAGCGCGCACGATATCTTTCCTGGTGCCCCACACGCCGATCGTTCGCCGCCTTCCCCCAGTCGTGACCCACGTGCCGCCTAGACACATCTACGTGCACGTCCCGTTCTGCCGCCGCCGATGTTCGTACTGCGACTTCGCGATCGCCGTCCGTCGCGACGTCCCCGCATCCGAGTTCATCCACGCCGTGGCGCGCGAGATCGACCTTCGCCATCCCGATCGCGTGCCGCTGGACATCGATACGCTTTACTTCGGCGGCGGTACCCCGTCTCTGTTAGGCGGCGATGGCGGCGCGGAACTCATGGATCGCCTGCGCGAGCGATTCCGCTTGAGCAACGGCGCCGAGGTCACGCTCGAGGCCAATCCGGATGACGTGAGCGTCGAATCCGCCAACGCGTGGCGCGCCGCCGGCGTGACCCGTCTCTCGATCGGCGCGCAATCGTTCGCCGATCGCGCGCTCGCGTGGATGCATCGCACCCACGACTCCACGCAAATCGAAGTCGCGGTCGCCGCCGCGCGCGCCGCCGGCATCGAAAATCTGTCGCTCGACCTCATCTTCGCGTTGCCCGAATCGCTGGGCCGCGACTGGCGGTACGATCTTCGCCGCGCGCTCGCGCTCGAGCCGGCACATCTCTCGCTCTACGGTCTCACCGTGGAGCCCGCCACACCGCTCGCGAGGTGGCGGGATCGGCGCCAGGTGGACGAAGCGCCCGACGAGCTGTACGAACGAGAGTTCCTCGCGGCGCACGAGATGCTCGGAGCGGCCGGATTCGAGCACTACGAGGTGTCCAACTATGCGCGTCCGGGGCATCGCGCGCGGCACAATTCGTCCTACTGGCAGCACGTGCCCTACAGTGGTTTCGGTCCCAGCGCGCACTCGTTCGACGCACGCGAGCGTCGCTGGAACGCGCGCGAGTTCGCCGATTGGATGCGTCGTGTGCACGACGGCGGTGACCCGGTTGGCGGCCGCGAGGTCCTCACAGAGGAAAACCTGGAGACGGAACGCATCTACCTCGCGCTCCGTACCAACGAGGGTGTGGAGCTCCGCGCGTCGGGTCTCGTCGCCGATTCAGAGATGCTCGACCGGTGGGCCGATCAGGGCTGGGCTGAGCGTACGGAAACCCGGCTTCGCCTCACCCCTACGGGCTGGCTTCGACTCGATGCGCTGGCAACCGACTTGACCACGCTGTCAAGTCATTCGTAATTTTAGACTTATGTCGCTAGCCCAACTTTCGGATCGTGAGCGTCGCGTGTTGGCCGCCGTGATTCAATCATATGTCGAGACGGCCGAGCCTGCCGGATCGCGGATGATCTCGCGTCGGTACATGCTCGACTTGTCGCCGGCGACGATCCGGAACACGATGAGCGACCTCGAGGACAAGGGTTTCCTGTTTCACCCGCACACATCGGCCGGCCGCGTGCCCACCGACATGGCGTATCGCACGTACGTGGACAGCCTCATGCACTATGCGCCGCTGGACGCCGAAGCACGCGGCACGCTGCTCGAGCAACTGTCGGGGGGCGGCACGGCGATCGAGGCGGTGCTGCGGCGCGCGGCCCAGGTGTTGGGCGTGCTCACCCAGGAGTTAGGCATCGCGCTGGGGCCGCGGCTGGACGAAGCGCGGCTCGAGCGGCTCGAGCTGATCAAGGTGAGCGCGGAGCGATTGCTGCTGGTGTTGCGCCTGACGGGCGGCGCCGCGCGCAGCATCTTCGTCGAAGTCCCCGGCGAGATCGCCGAGAAGGCGATCGCCGAAGTGACGGAGGTGTTGAACGAGCGGCTGGCCGGCTGCACGTGGCGCGAGCTCCGCAGCACGTTGTCGGAGCGGCTGCGCGACCAGCGCGCGGGCTCGGAGGCCGGCGAGCTGATCAACATTTTCATTCAGGAAGCGGAGCAGATGTTGGACGTCGGTCACGCGTTCAACGATCCGCAGGTGGTGTTGGGGCAGACGTCGGTGCTCGTTGAGCAGCCGGAGTTCGCCACCGGCGACAATCTGCGCAAGCTCCTCGCCCTCACCGACCGCCCCGAAGCGTTAGGCGCGATGTTGCAGCGGCAGAACACCGCGCCCGGCATTTCGATCACCATCGGCGCCGAGCACGCGGATCCGCGGCTCTCGGGCCTCACCGTCGTCACGGCCGAGTATCACGCCGGCGCGTTGGCCGGCGTGATCGGCGTCATCGGCCCCACGCGGATGTCGTACGAGAAGGTCGTTTCCCTGGTGACGCACACGTCCCGTCTCATCAGCGACCTGCTCGACTGATGCGCCTAACGAACTGACCCGGACTGTCATGGCAGACTTTTATTCGGTACTCGGCGTCCAGCGCGATGCGCCGGACGACGAGATCAAGAAAGCGTATCGCAAGCTCGCGATGCAGTTCCACCCCGACCGCAACGGCGGCTCCAAGGAAGCCGAGGAGCGGTTCAAGGACATCACCGAGGCGTACGACGTGCTGCGCGATCCCGGCAAGCGCGCCGCGTACGACCGGTACGGGGAAGCCGGCCTGCGCGGCGCGGCATCCGGCGGATTCCACCACGTGGACCTCGCCGAAGCGTTAGGCATCTGCATGCGCGACTTCGGCGGCTTCGGCGGACTCGAGGACATGTTCGGCGGACACCAGCGCGGCGGACCGCGCTCGGGCGCCGACATCAAGGTCACCGTGCCGCTCACGCTGCAGGAAGTCGCCAGCGGCGTCGACAAGGAGCTCACGCTCAAGCTCCTCGATCCGTGCGAGCGCTGCGACGGGTCGGGCTCGGAGCCGGGCACCAAGGTCAAACGCTGCCAGACGTGCGGCGGATCGGGCGAGGTGCGCCGCGCCCAACGCTCGTTCTTCGGCCAGTTCGTGAGCGTCGCGCCGTGTCCGACGTGCGCCGGACAGGGCACCACGGTCGACACGCCCTGCAAGCGCTGCAAGGGCGAAGGCCGCGCGCGCGCCGAGCGCACGTTCAGCGTCAGCATCCCGGCCGGCGTCGCCACCGGACAGTACATGTCGCTCCGAGAGCAGGGCAGCGTGGGTCCGCAGGGCGGACCGCGCGGCGACGTGCTGGTGGTGTTCGAGGTGGAAGACGACGCGCGCTTCGAGCGCGACGGCGCCGACCTCTACACCGAAGTGCTGGTCACATACGCCCAACTGGTACTCGGCGCCGACGTCGACGTGCCTAACGTAACCGGCGTCATCTCGCTCCGCGTGCCGGCCGGGACGCAGAGCGGCCAGGTGTTCCAGTTGCGCGGCCGCGGTCTCCCGCGCGTCAACGCGTCGGGCACCGGCGACCTCCACGTGCGCGTCCAATTGTGGACGCCGCAAAGCGTGTCGCCCGAGCATCAAACCGCACTGCAGCAGCTGCAGAAGCTCGAGGGCGACATGCCCGCCGGCAACACGCGGTCCAAGGGCCTCTGGTCCAAGATGAAAGAGGCCCTCGGTGCCTGAGCGCGCCGACCCGGCGTGTGTGCCTAACGCCGGAGCGCGGTGAGCTGGACCGAGGTGCGGGTGCACCACGCCGGCGATGCCACGCGCGACGCCGTCGTCGCCCTGCTGGTGGAGGCCGGCGCGCCGGCGGTGCAGGACTTGGGTGACGCCCTCGTCACACACCTACCGACGGGCGCAAACATGCCCGCGCTCCGCGCGAGCCTCACCATTGCCGACGCGAGCGCGACACTCGAAGCGCGCGATGCGGGCCACATCGACGTCGCGCGCACGTGGCCGCCCGCGGTCGGCGTGCAGCGCATCGGTCGCGTGGCCGTGGCACCGCCGTGGCGCGCCGGAGAGATCGCCGACGCCGAATGTCCGGTGATCATCGAGCCCGCCATGGCGTTCGG
>DATNAM010000003.1:0-12387 GCA_035572595.1 Gemmatimonadaceae bacterium | reverse complement strand
ATAGGCTGACCGACATCGGTCTTCATCGACACGTCGGAGGTGCGAATCGCCATGCCTACCCCATTTCTGAGTTCAGAAGAGTACGACGAGCGCGCACATCAGCTCTACAACGAAGGGCAGTACGACGAAGCGCTCGAGGTGTTGCGCGAAGGGCTCGCGCTCTATCCGAACTCGGTCGAATTGCACATTGGGGTAGGCTATGCACGCCTGGCGCGCGATGAGTACGCGTGGGCCCGCCAGAGCTTCGAGAAGGCCCTCGTGTTGGATCCCGATCACGAGGATGCGATCGCCGGACTCGGCGAAACCCTGCTCAAGTTCGGCGCGCGCGATCAGGCGCTGGGCCGCTTCCGCCACATTCTCGAGCTCGGCTACGCGGACGACATCGATCTCGTGTTGCAGATCGGTCGCGCGCTGTTCCGCGAGGACATGATCGGCGAAGCGCGCGAGTTCTTCGAGATCGCCGCGCGCGAAGCAACCGAGATGGCCGAAGCAGCCGCGTGCCTGGGTTACGTTAGGCATCGGGGCGGCGACGATGACGGCGCGATCGGCGCGCTCAAGCGCGCGCTGCAGTTGGACGACGATCACGCCGAAGCGCGCATCTACCTCGCCAACATCCTGTACGACCGCGGCGACTACGAGGGCTCGCTCTCGCAGCTCGAGCGCACCGAGCCCGACGATCACTGGGAGGAGCTCGGCATCTGGCGGCTCATCGAGCTCAAGAAGTCGCTCTATCGTTTGGCAGACGACGATCCCGAGCTCGCGCCGTGGGAGGACCGTCTGTCGGAGCTCGCCGGCGAGCCCGATGACATCGACGAGATGTTGTCGGAGATCGAGACGCGCGTGAACGAGGAAGAAGCGGCGCGCGAGCGCGGCCAGCTCGAGTTGTTCGGCGCGCTGCTCTCGGATCTCGCGGGGCAGAAGATCCCCGACACGCTCGAGCACCGCATTTTGCTCAACGACGGCCGCATCTACGTCGGCAGCTGGGATCGCATCGTGCGCGCGATGCGCGACGCGAACAAGGCGATGACGGGACGCTCGGTGCAGGAGTTCATGGCCACCGAAGCCAGCCGCGGGTATTCCATCACCGGTGTGAAGATCCCCATTGGCGACGCGGAGAGTTTCATTCGCGGCAGCGCCAACGCGGGATTGTTGCGCATCGTGCGGTGACGGATCCGTCCTCCGCCTCGGGCGGCGCGGTTCAAGCGCTCGAGGCGGTTCGGCCGGCGGCGGACCGGCTATCCACCAGCCGGTCGGCACGAGACAATGCGTCGGATGTGGCGGCCGTCTGCGCCGGCGTCGAATCGGCGTTAGGCGCGCTCGTCGGCCGCGCCGGCTTGTCGGGACAGCCGCTAGTACGCGAGGCGCGGCAGCGCGACTTGATCTCGCTCGAGCAGGCGCATGCGGCGCTCGAGCTGTTCGCCGTGTGCGATCGGTTAGGCGTGCCCGGCGAGGAGCTCACCACCGCCGATCTGGACGTGGCGCGCGAGGCCTACGGGTCGCTGGCGCGCGGGTTCGGCGCGGCATCCGGTGCGCCATCTGAGCCGTCCTCGCCGGGCGCGCCGCCGGTCGCCGCGCCGCCCGCCGGCGCGGGCGGCTCGGCGACATCGGCCCGGACCGCCGTCGCGCCGGGCGTGGCGACGCCGGCCCCATCCATCGCTGCGGTGTCCGATTCCGCGGCGGCCGACGCATCCGCCGCTTCGCCTAACGCAGCACCCGATCACGCGCCGCGCCGCGCGCCGGTGCTGGTGTTGCTTCTGGTGGTGGTTGCGTTAGGCGGTGGCGCCTACTACTGGTTCGGCCCGCGGCGCGCGCCAACGGCGCTCGACGCCGGCGTCGCCGCGTACACCGCGGGCCGGCGCGACAGCGCGCGCGCGTCGTTTGCCCGCGCCGCGGCCGCCGATCCGCACGCGGCGCTGCCCCACCTCTACCTCGGCCGCATGGCGCGCGAGGACGGCGACTACACCACCGCCGGCAAAGAGCTCCGCACCGCCATCCAGCTCGATCCCAACGGCGCGGCGGGCGAGCGCGAGTTAGGCGCGTTCTTCCTGGCGCGCGGCGGCACGTTCACGGCGCAGAACCGCCAGGACCTCGCGGCGCAGGACTACGACGCGGCGCGCCGCGCGTACGTCCGCGCGATCCAGATCGATGGCGCCGACACCGCATCCCAAGGCTATCTGGCGTGCGCGCTCACGCGCCTCGGTCGCGCGGACGAAGCCGCCACGTGGCTCAAGCGCGCCGGAAACGGCCCGTGGTCCAGCTGCACCGCGGCGCCGGCGGCGCCGGCGGCCGCCCCCGCGCCCGCGAGGCCGTGACGCCGCCGAACGGAATCCGGCCGGACAGCGTCCATCGCAGTGCGTTAGGCAACGGCCTCACCGTGCTCGTCCGCCGCGACACCTCGGCCCCCGTGGTCGCGATCGTCACCCACGTCAAAGCGGGCTACTTCGACGAGACCGATGACGTCGCCGGCATCGCGCACGTCATGGAGCACATGTACTTCAAGGGCACGCCCACCCGCGGCGTCGGCGAAATCCCGCGCGCCACCAAGGCGGCCGGCGGCTACCTCAACGCCGGTACCATCTACGATCGCACCAGCTACTACACGGTCCTCCCGGCGAGCGGATTCCTCGACGGCCTCGACATCCAGTCCGATGCGTACGCGCATTCGCTCGTCGACGCCGGCGAATTGACGCGCGAGCTCGAGGTGATCATCCAGGAGGCCCGTCGCAAGGCCGACACGCCGAGCGCCGTGGCCGTCGAGACGCTCTACCGGCTGCTCCACGACCGGCACCGCATCCGGCGCTGGCGCATCGGCACCGAAGCAGGGCTCCGCCGGTTGGGCCGCGATGACGTCCTCGCGTTCTATCGCACGTACTACCAACCCTCGAACACCATTCTCGCCATCGTCGGCGACGTGGATCCGGAGGCCGCGCTCGCCGCCGCGGACCGCGCCTACGGCGGCCTGCCGGACCACCCCGTTAGGCGAGACCGTGGGCCCGCGGAGCCCGCGCACGCGCCCGGCCTCCGCTTCGAGGACCTCTCGGGCGACGTCACCCAATCGCAGCTCGTGATGGGCTGGCGCACGCCGCCCGCGCTCGACGACGACACGCCGCGCCTCGAGACCGCCGCCGCCGTGTTAGGCAGCGGCCGCGCCTCGCGCCTCTACCGCGCCGTCCGCGACCGCGCCCTCGCGGCGTCGATCGGCGCATCCAACTACGCGCCCACCGACCTCGGCGTGTTCACGATCCACGCCGACGGACCGCCGGAGTTCTCGATCGACGTCGCCCGCGCGGTCTGGAGCGAAGTGCGCGACCTCCGCGAGCACGGCGCCACGCCCGACGAGCTCTTCCGCGCGCGGCGGCTCTACGAGGCGCGGTTCGCGCGCGCGCTCGAAACCATGGAAGGCCAGGCCAACTGGCTCGCCGACTGGGAAGCGTTCGGCGACTGGACGTTAGGCCTGGACCACTACGATCGCCGGATGGCGGTGGAGCCCCGCGACGTCGCCCGGGTCGCGACGCGATGGCTCGATCTCGACGCCGCCGGCGTGGTCTCCTACCGCCCCGACGCGATCGCGCCGCTCGCCGCCCAAGGCGGCGCGCTGCGCGATCGCGTCGAGGCGCCCCCGCGTCCCACACCCGTGGGTGGCGCGCCCGCGGCGCCGCCGATTGCATCGGCGGCTGCCGCCCCCGCGCCCGCCCTCGAGCGCGTCGAAGCCCGCGTCCACTGCTACCGCACCGCCCGCGGCACCCCGGTTCTCGTTAGGCGAATTCCCGGCGCGTCCCTCGCCCACCTGGCGGTCTTCGTCACCGGCGGCGCCTGCGACGAACCAGCCGCCCACGCCGGTCTCACGTCGCTCCTCGTCCGCACCGCGGTCAAAGGCACGGCCCATCGCGATGCCGCCCGCATCGCCGCCGATGCCGAGCTGTTGGGCGGCAGCCTGAGCCCGACGGCCGGCACCGAGAGCTTTGGCTGGTCCATCTCCGTGCCCACCTCGCGCGTCGACGACGCGCTGGCGCTTCTCGCCGACGTCGCCCAATACCCGTCGCTCGCCGCAGACGCGCTCGAGACCGAGCGGCAGGTCGCGATCACCGCGCTCGCCCTTCTCCGCGACGACATGCAGCAGTGGCCGATGCGTCTCCTCGTCCGCGCAGCGTTTCGCGGGCATCCGTACGGCGTCCCGGCATCGGGCGATGAGGCGAGCCTCGCGACGATCGATGCCGAGCGCCTCCGCTCGTGGCACGAGAGCCAGTGTCTCGCTGGACCGTCGGTGATCGCGATCGTCGGCGACGTGGATCCCGACGAAGCGGCCAAGGGCGCCGGCCGCTGCTTCGCGGAGCTCCGCGGTGCCACGCCTCGCGCGCCCGACGCGCCGGTGTGGACGCGGCAGCCGGTGATGGTGCGCGAGTCGCGCGACAAAGCGCAGACGGCGATGGCGATGGCGTTCCCGTCGCCCGATCGCGGTGACGATGCGCGGTTCGCCATGCACCTGCTCGCCGGCGTCGGCAGCGGGTTAGGCGGCCGGTTCTTCGAGGAGCTGCGCGACAAGCGGTCGCTCGCCTACACGGTGAGCGCCGGCGTGGTCGAACACCGGCGCGCGGGCGTGTTCCGCACCTTCATGGCCGTCTCGCCGAGCCGCGAAGAGGAAGCGCGGCGCGCGATGCTCGACGAGCTGGCCAGGCTCCGCGAGGAGCCCGTCACCGATCGCGAGCTGGCCCGCGCCAAGGCCTACGCCATCGGCATGCACGCCATCCGTGAGCAGAGCGGCGCTTCCGTGTTAGGCGAGCTGCTCGATGCGTGGATGTTCGGCCGCTCGCTGGCCGAGCTCGAGGCGTACGAGGCGCGCGTGCGCGCGGTGAGCGCGGCGGAAATACAGCGCGTGGCCCATCGCTACCTGGATGCGACGCGCCGCGTCGAAGCGGTGGTCGCCGGCGCGGCGGGACCGTCTGCCTAACTGCCGCCGTGCTGCAGCTCGGCCGTCGCGCGGCGGAGCACCGCCGCCGCCGGCCTGAGCCGGCCCGCCGACGTCCGCAATCCCACCGGCACGCGATAGTCCGACGCCTGATACGCGATCAGGCCTTTGACCGCCGCGCGGCTCGTGGCCCAGGCCAACATGCCCCACATGGCGCGCGCCTGGCTGTCTTCGCCGTGCGACAACGGGAACGCGCCGGCCTCGAGCACCCACACGGGCTTGGGCGAACGCGCGGCGCGCGCCCACACATCGGCGGTGCGCATGTGCGCGTCCAGCGTCGCGGCGCCGCCTAACCACGGATACAAGGACAGCGCGACGCCATCCACCGGCGATGCGCTCGACGCGCTCCACGCATAGAGCGCGCTGTCGGCGGCGCCGAATCCCCCCACGTGCGCCAGCACGTGCACCGACGCGCTGTCCGCCGTGCTGTCGGCGTGCGCGGCCGCGGCAGAGGCGCGGAGGTAGGCTTCCCACATCGCCACCGGAATCGGACCGATCGCATGCGCGGCGGCGCCATTCGGGTCGATCACCGGCACCACGAAATCGGGATGCAGCCGCCGTGCGATGCGCTCCACGTCGGCGACGCGCTCGCGCAGATACTGCTCGCGCTGCGCGGCCGGCACGACGCGCTCGCCCGAGAGGTCGAGCGCCGCAATCACGCGCCGCGTTCCCCGCGCGTCCTCCATCACGTGCTCCACGCTGTCGAGCGTCGCGGCGCTGGCGCCGTGCGGCGCGAAGTAGATCGTGAGGGCACCGGCACCGATCGAATCGGCAAGACCGAGGTCGCTCGTCAGCGACACCGGCGTCGGCGGATCCGACAGGGTGGGGAACACCTTCACGCCCACCACGAAATCGCTGTCGGGATGTTCCTGCAGTCGTTCGCGCGCATATCGATCGTAGCTGCGCACCGCGCGCGCCCCCGATGGAATCTGCGACACGATCACCACGGTCCACGCCGCGGCCAACAGCGCCATCGTTCCCCGCACCAGCATCCGTCCGTTAGGCCGTCCCGGGGTGACCGGCGCGAAGATGGGCAGGTACAGAAACCACGGCATCACCAGCGCCATCGATTGCGCCGAGAGCGCGATGGCCGACCGGTCGGCGGCCAGGAGCGTCAGCAGCGGCGTGCCGGGCGCGGCGCCCACGAAGTCCAACCAGTGCGCCAACGCGATGAGCGTGAGCACGAAGTCGTACGCGACGATCGCGATGCCCACCGGAATCGAAGCGCGACGGCGTCCCAGCGAATACGCGGCTTGTGCGGTGGCCAGGGCCACGGTGGCCGGCCAGATCCACGCCACCGAAAAAAGCGCGGCGCCGGTGAGCAGCGAGGTGGAAACGAGCAGCACCACCAGCGCCGGCAACAGAAGGAGTCCGCCTAACGCACTGAGAAACGCCAGCGCTTGCGGAAGACCCTGGACGCGAGCCGCGCGCCCCGCGACCCACAAATTCCAGATCAACACCAACGCGCACAGCACCAGGTGCGCCGTCGCCAGGTGGTGCCATGCGCTGAGGCGGCTCATCCCCTTCGGGACGCGGAACGACGCGCCGCGGTCACGGCTTTGAACACCGTGTCGTGTCTCAGAACATCGACATCGCGAGCACCGAGCGCAGCGAGTCGTTGGTGGCGCGCAATCGACCGCTCAACACCCGCACCACCGACCACAACACCTTATAGGCGAGGTCGCGATGAAAATCCAACAACATTTCGAATTCGGCGCGGCTGATCGTGATCACGCGCGTGCCGCCGTGTGAGATCGCGTCCGTCGAACGCTCGCTGCGATCGAACACCGCCATCTCGCCGAACATCGCGCCGGCCTTGAGCACGGCGAGCGCTTCCTCGCCGGCGCCGGGAATCTGGCGGCTGATGCGCACCTCGCCTTCCGCCACGATGAACAGCCGGTTGCCGGGCTCGCCTTCGCGAAAGATCTGCTCCCCCGACACATAGGTTTTCTGCTCGCAGAGCTCGGCCACCCGCTCGAGCTCGTCGTTCGACAGGCCGCCGAAGATCTGCAAGTTGCGCAACACGTCGATCGTCGCTGCCATCGCCGTCCTCACTCGGTGAGTCGCTCCAACCTACACCGCCTGACGCGCCGCGAAACCCCTGGCGCCCGGCTGTCGTTGTGAAATGCCCTGGCTCGAGCGCACGTTGCGCTGGAAGCTGTGTTCCTTGTTCCCTATGTTTTTCACAGTGAAAAACTCGCGCGTTCTCACCGTCCCCAACCTTCTGTCACTCACGCGGCTGCCCTTGGCGGCGGCGTTCCTGCTCGTGGATGGACGCACCGCGCGTGTGGCACTCGTCGGAATCGCGTCGCTCACGGACTTCCTGGACGGCTGGCTCGCCCGCCGCGGTCAGACGTCGCAGTTGGGCGCGTTGCTCGATCCGATCGCCGACAAGACGTTCGTCTTCATCGCCATCGCGGCATTCTTGATTGAAGGCGTCGTGAGCGTGGGCGAGTTTCTGATCGTGATCTCGCGCGATCTCGCGACCGCCGTCGGATTCATCGTCGCCTGGCTGTTGCCCGGCCTCGACCCGCGCGCATTCAGGGCACGGTGGCCGGGCAAGGTGGTCACCGTGCTGCAGCTCGCGGCGCTGTTCGTGTTGCTGCTTCGCCCAACGGTGTTCCCGGTGTTGGTCCCGCTCATCGCGGTTGCATCGGCAGCGGCAATCGCGGACTACACGCTGCTGTTGCACCGTCAGCGCGTTCGGTCGTGAATGCGACGATCCGTCGCTTGGCTGGTCATGTCGTGCTGTCTCGGTGCAGTGGCGCCGCACAGAGCCGCCGCGCAGCTCGAGTCGCGCATCCAGACGGGCGCACGTCTCGACGTGCTGGCCTCCACGATCACCGCTGTGCAAGCCGGAGTCGAGCTAAGTACCGCGGCATCGAGCAACATCCGCGTGGCGCTCACGATGGCGGGCGGCGAATCGTGGTCGCGCGGACGCACGGGCGTGAGCGCGCGCGCTGACCTCGTCGGCCGCTTCCTGCTGGACCCGGGTTTTTCGATGCGTTGGGCGCCGTACGCGGGCGGCGGCCTTGGGATCCGCTACGACAGAATTGGCAACTGGCGCGGAACGGTCATCGCCGTGTTGGGCGTCGAAGGGCCGAATTGGAATGGAGTGGTGCCGTTCGTCGAAGGTGGCTTCGGCGGCGGCGTGCGACTCGGCGTCGGGTTCCGGGCGACGCGACGCGCCGGCCGGTAGACTGGCGCCGAGCCGCGAGCTCAGGCGGCCGAAACTGCGTCAACTGGTTCTGCTGCTTCGCCTTCGCTCTTGGCCTTGGGAGGCCGGCAGAACCGCGATCCAAGCGTGCGCAATTCCGTAAGCTCGGCGTCGGACAACTCGGGATAACGGTCCTGCAAATACGGCATGGTATCGTTGAACCACTCTTCCTGATGCTCCGCCACTGCCTGTATCACGCCACACCGCATGATGTGCTGAAATAACTCGTCGCGTGCCTGCTCGAACGGTGTCGGTGCAGGGGTCTCACGGCGACGATTGCGCTGTTTGCCCATTCAATCCTGTTTGGCTGAAGTAATCCAAATATATCTCGACTCGCGCCGGGATTGTACCTCTTGCGCGCACCCGTCGAATTCATTGGGCTGCCCATACGAATACGTCACGCTGCCGGCGAACGTTGTCGGTCCAGGAGCTCGAGGATCACGTGCACCAGTGCATCGGGATTTTCCTCCGGCACGAGTGACCCGACGCCATTGAAACGCACCAAACTGCTCCCCGCGATCGCACTCTGCAGCCGTTCCGGCAGTCCGCTGTCGAGCCACTGCTGCTCCTCGCCCCACACGATCGCCACCGGCGCGCGAATGAGCGACAAGTCGAGCTCTTCGACGTCGTCTGCTTTCAGTGCGCGCGCAATCGTGAGCAGATGTGTGACACCCTCGGGGCCCACATATGGCGCGAGATAGCGCGCGACCAGCCGCGCCGGCATCGTCTCCTTGCGCGCCACGCTGTCTTCCAACACGCGTCGTAACAACGGCGCCGCTCCCAACACGCCGTGCGCCACGCGCAGCGCGAAACGCGCCGTACCGAGCTGCACGGCGCGCACGTCGCGACCGGGACAGTCGCCGAACGCCACGCTGTTGACGAGCACCAGTCCCTCGACGCGCGCCGGATGCCTGAGCGTGAGCCGTTGCACGATGCCGCCGCCCACACCCAGCCCCACCGCGGTCGCGCGCGGCACGCGAAGCGAGGCCAGCGCACGATCCAGATACTCCGCTTGCGCGGCGATGGAGTAGTTGGCCTCGATCGGCCGATCGGATTCGCCGTAGCCGAGGAGGTCGACGGCAAACGCGGTATGTCCGGCTGCCGCGAGCAATGGGCCAACTGTCCGCCACACGAAGCTCGACGTCGCGAAGCCGTGCGCCAACAGCACGGCACGTCCACCATGCCCGTAACGCTCGACGTGCAGTGCGCCCGCGCCGACGGGCACGCGCATTACATCGGGATCGATTGGAACGCCCTCGGGTGGTCGGTTGCGGTGAACGCGGAGCGGGACAAGATATCAGGACCTAACGCTCCGGGGCTACGCACCGGCGGGCCAGTACCTGCTATGGAAGCCCGGCGCTAGCTTTCAGCCTCATCCCCAGCGAGTTGACCGGTACATGTCCCAGAAAAGCGCCCGCGCCCAGCGGTCGAATGTCGTTCGCGCGCAGCGGGCGGCGTCGCTCAAGCCCTTCTATTACGGATTGGTGGTCGTTGCGCTGATCGGCATCGCGCTCATCGCGCGATCCGCGCAGCATAGTGACGCATCGCGACCCGGTATCGCAAACGTCTCCCTCACGCCGGTCAAGGCGCAGGGCCACCTCCTCGGCAACCCGAATGCACCGGTGCAGATCCTGGAGTTTGCCGACTTCGAGTGCCCGCACTGCGGCGAGTTTGCCACGATCACCGAGCCCGACGTGCGCAAACGAATCATCGACGCAGGTTTGGCGAGCTATCGCTACTTCGATTTCCCGCTGCCGCACTTCGAGAATTCTGTTCCGGCGAGCAACGCCGCTGCATGCGCGGGCGATCAGAACAAGTTCTGGGAGATGCACGACAAGCTGTTCCAGGGCCAACCCGACTGGAGCGCCGAGGGCAATCCCAAAGGCGTGTTCGAGTCGTACGCCAAGTCGTTGGGGCTCGACATGAAAACATGGGACGCGTGCTACGACTCGCAGAAGCACATGCCCGAAATCAACGCCAATCGTGAGGAAGGGCTGCGCCGGCACGTCGAGTCGACACCGACGTTCGTGATCGGCACCAAGCAGATCCCGGGTGCGATTCCGTACGACATGTTCAAGGCGTACGTCGACACCGCGGCGATGGAGGCGGGGAAGGTCGCGGCGCAGGACAGCACGCCGGCCAAAGGAGCGAGCGCAAAGCCGTGACGCGCAGTGCGCGCATGATGATCGCGCTGCTGGCGCTCGTCGGCGCGCTCGTGGCCCTCTACCTCACGCTGTTCAAGGTGGGAGTGATCGGCGAGCTCGTGTGCAACTTGGGCTCGTGCGAGCGCGTGAACACCTCCCGTTGGGCAACGTTCCTGGGATTGCCGGTCGCCGCGTGGGGACTCGCGACGTACCTCGTGCTGTTGGTGCTGGCGTTGGTCTCGGTGCAGCGCGACGATCTCGAGCGACCGATCGCGTGGACGCTCTTTCTGCTGTCGGGGTGGAGCGTGGGGTTTTCGGCGTGGCTGACGTCGAAAGAGTTGTTCGTCATACACGCGATCTGCATCTGGTGTGTCACGTCCGCCACGATCATGACGCTCATCTTCTTCGCCAGCCTGCTCGAATTGGGACGCGCGCGGCGCGGGGAAGCTGCCAATTCGCCGGAGGCCGTTCCGCCGCAGGGCGTCGCGGGCGGCTCAATACGCGGCGACGCCCGGGGATGAATCCAGAGAGGGCCTCCATACGTCATATTTTGACAGGGGGCCTCTTGGTACGATCTCTGCTTGAACGAGGGGTCGAGGACTCCCGGGCCGCCGCGGTTGGCGGTCTCTCCACTCCACCGTCGGAGCATTCCATGTTGGGCAAGTTGTTCCCTGAACGCATATTCGCGCGCAAGCTCAATGCAGCGGCCGAGAAGCGGCTGCGGTTGGCGCAGGCGCGTGCTGAAGAGTTGGTGATTCGGGCGCACGTCGACAACGCCATGATGTTCGTCGACACGTTGGCGGAGGATCTGCCGTTCGACCGGGCGATCGAGAGCTACGTGCGCGTGATGGGGATTCCGGAGCCGCTCGCGAGCACCGTGGTGACGCGCGCGCTGGTTACGTTAGGCGAGGACCTGGTGCAGTACCGTCGTCGTCCCGCCGAGGCGGTGCGCGACGAGGAGCCGGCGCGCCCGGCGCTGCGCCTGGACGAGGCATCGGACGGACGGCTGCGTGCGATGCGGCGTGCATGAGCGCCGCTCGTTAGGCAGTGAGTGATGGAACGACGGCCCGCCCTCCGGCGGGCCGTCGTGCATCCGGCCGCGGCGTCGGTGGGCGGCCTACTTCTTCGACGGGAGTACCTCGCGCAGCATGCGCTGGAGCACCGGGTCCGAGAGCGACACATCCTCGAGTCGCGGGACCACGTGCATCTGGAGCCGCGGGTTCCGGTACTGCTCGGAGGGCGTGGCGCTGCCCCGTTCCTCGACGCGCAACGCCGGCGCGGCTTCCCAGATCGCGAGCAAGTCGGGTTGGCGTGCCGCGAGGCGGACCAATAGCTCGCGCGCCTGCTCCGGCAGTACCGTGAGCAGGCGTTCGAATGCCGCGAAGTCGAGGTCCGGTCGGAGCCGATCCCGAAGGTCGGGCGACAGGACGAACGGCGGCGTAGGGCGGCGGGGATCCGGCATGGTGACGGGCCTGGGGACTCAGGTCGCGGGAGCCACCTGGTACTGCTCCAGCTTCCCGTCGGGCATCTCGTATGTCCAGACCCGAAGCACCCGCCCGGGGAACGATACGCGATAGACGCGCTCGATCATACCGCCACGGCTCGACTGCCCGATCTGCACGAACCCCGTCGGCGTGCCTAACGGAGCCAGCCCGGCGGCGAAGTCCTGCAGCGCCGGCGCGCTGAAGTACGCGTTCGCATCGCTGGTGAAGAGCGACCGGTCCACCGTCCCCTTCTGCAGCCCGTCGAAAATGGCGCGCGCCCGCGCGGCGCGGCTTGCGGTGAGCGTGTCCTGCGTGGTGAACAGCACGCGCGCGATCTGCTGGGCGATGGCGCCCGATGCCGGCGCCGCATCCTGGTTGGTCAACACCACGATGGCGTCGCTGTCGTCGGGGAACACGATGTTCTCGGCCGTGAAGCCCGACACCTCGCCCGAGTGCGAGATGGCGCGATGCCCCGCCATCTGGCCGACTTCGACGCCCAACCCGTAGTTCGAGCTCACGCCGTTCTTCAACAACACCGTCGTTTCCATGGTCTTGTACGACGCCGCCGCGAGCAGC
>DATNAM010000002.1:0-2021 GCA_035572595.1 Gemmatimonadaceae bacterium | reverse complement strand
GCGCTCGGCGTCGTCGATCGTCACGCGCGCGTCCACGGCACCGACAACCTGTACGTTGCGGGTGCGTCGGTTTTCCCGACGGCGGGATTCGCGAATCCGGTGTTGACGATCGTCGCGCTCGCGCTGCGACTCGCCGCGCACCTTCTCGACGAGCGCTAGGATCGCAGATTGCCGGGATTAGTCCGCGCGTAGCGCGACGACGGGGTCGGTGTGCGCGGCGCGCCGTGCCGGCACCGCGCTCGCGAGTACGCCGACGACCGTGAGCAGCACCGCCACGACGGCGATCACCAGCGGATCGCGCGGCGATGTTCCGTACAAGAGCGACGCAACGAGCTTGCCTAACGTAAGCGACGCCGCGACGCCAATCGCAATCCCGACGAGCACCACGCGCACACCCTCCCGGATCACGAGCGACATGATCTGCGCACCCCGCGCGCCCAGCGCCATCCGCACACCCATCTCGTGCGTCCTCTGGCTCACTGAATAGGCGCGCACGCTGTACATCCCGAGCGCCGCGACGATGAGGGCGAGCAATCCGAAGGCCGAAAAGAGGGAGGCGCCGAGACGCCAGGGCGCGAGTTCATTCCGCATGTTGGTCGTGCTCGACTCGATCCACGGCGGCTCGGCGGTGGGAAATTCATCCTGCACGGTCCGGCGCAGCGCGGCGATCACGGCTGCCCGCTGTGCGGGTATCACGCGGACGAGCAGATAGCCGGGATGCGCGAACATGCCATCGCCGTGTTGTTGGGCGGAGGGAAGGATCAGATTCGCGATTGGTTTCTGGACAAGCCCCATAACGTGGACGTCGCGGACCACTCCGATCACTCGCATGCACGGTCCTGTCGCGTGAGTCATCGTTAGGCACTGGCCGAGTGGGTCGCGCCCTGGCCAGAACGCCCGGGCGGCCGTCTCGTTCACCACCGCGACAGCCTCCGCACGGGCGTCATCACGCTCGGTGAAGAGGCGCCCGCGTACCAGGTGCGCGCCGACCGTGCGAAAGTAATCGAAAGTCGCCGTAATCACCGTGGGCGGAACGCCGAAGACGTCAGGCGCCTGTCGGCCGTCACCGAGATACAAGGCCGGCATGACGAAGCCGAGCATCGGCGGCGACGTCGCGACGGCCGCCGATTGCACGCCGGGTATCTGACGCATACGCATCGCGACCCTCGTGAGACCGGCGTTCACCTCGACCATGTGACTTTCGTCGAAGTAGCTCACGTAGTGACCTTGCGGATCCGCGAAAAACACCGTGGCCGATACGAGGCGATCGGCATCGAATCCGACATCGATGGCGCTCGCGCTGTCGAGGCTGCGAACGAACAGGCCGGCGCCAACCAGCAGGACCACGGAAAGTGCGGCTTGCACCAACACGAGCGCCGCACGAAACATCGACTGCTCGCTCGTGCCTCCCTCGCGCAATCCCGACTTCAGCGCCGTCGTCAAGTCAGGGCGACTGGCACCCAATGCGGGAATCAGGCCGGCAACGAGTCCGGTGACGACTGCTACAAACATCGCAAACATCGCGATTCGCCAATTCAAGATCGCGCCGCCCGCGTCGCCGGGCGGCAAGACCGCGTGGCGCAGCGCCAGCGCTCCCCATGCACCGATGAGCAGCGCCGCCGTACCGGCGATGACCGCCAACACCGCGCCTTCCGTTAGGACCTGACCGACGAGTCGGGCGCGCGAGACGCCGAGCGCCAGCCGAACGGCGACGTCACGACGCCGCCGGTGCGCCCGCAAGAAGAGCAGATTGGCGACGTTCGCGCACGCAATGAGCAGAACGATGAATGCCACGCCGATCAGGCGCGTCGTAATGATGACTTCGCGATCGGGGCGGATCGACGGTCCTCTGGCAGCCTGTATGGGACCCGTCAGCAGCGTGCCCGCGTCCGCGTGCGCCGGTACGTTCGCAAACTCGCCGCGGTCGAAAGCCGTCGTGGCCGCCGAGGCCAACCACTCGTTAGGCGTCTGCGGAAAGGGGCGCGCCAGAATACGGATCGCGTCGGTGCTTCGCCAGCTTT
>DATNAM010000001.1:0-4057 GCA_035572595.1 Gemmatimonadaceae bacterium | reverse complement strand
CGATCACCTTGGAGAGTCTGTGAACATCCACGAGTATCAAGCAAAAGACATCTTCCGCCGGTTCGGAATTCCCGTTCCGCCCGGCGACGTAGCAACCACACCCGATGAAGCGGAGCGCATCGCGCGCGCGTACGGCACCGGCGTCGTCGTGAAAGCGCAGGTGCACGCCGGCGGACGCGGCAAAGCGGGCGGCGTGAAGCTCGCGCGCACGCCCGCCGACGCGCGCGCCGCGGCCCAACAGATCATCGGCATGCAGATCAAGGGCCTCACGGTGCCCAAAGTATTGGTGACGCCCGCGGCCGACATCGCGAGCGAAGCGTATGCCGGCATCATCGTCGATCGCGCATCGAAGCGCGCGGTGTTCATGGTGAGTCCGGCCGGCGGCATCGACATCGAAGAGGTCGCCGAGAAGATGCCCGACAAGATCATGCGGCTGCCCGTCGATCCGCGGTACGGGTTGCTGCCATTCGAAGCCTCGCGCCTCGGCTTCTTCCTGTACAAGGAGAACGCGAAGCTGGCGCGCGACGCGGCCAAGATCATGCGCCAGTTGTGGCAGGCCTTCCTCGCCAGCGGCGGCTCGCTCGCCGAGATCAATCCGTTAGTCGTGACCACGGGCGGCGACTTGCTCGCGCTCGATGCGAAAATGGTCATCGACGACAACGAGCTCGATCGACGACCCGACATCGCCGCGCTGCGCGACGAGACGGCCGAGAATCCGAGCGAGGTCGCCGCGCGCCGCGCGAACCTCACGTTCATCAAGCTCGATGGCAACGTCGGCTGCGTGGTGAACGGCGCCGGTCTGGCGATGGCGACGATGGACCTGGTCAAGTACTACGGCGGCGCGCCGGCCAACTTCCTGGACATCGGCGGTTCGTCCAACCCGGAAAAGGTGGTGAACGCGCTCCGCATCATCACGCGCGACCCCAATGTGAAAGCGATCCTGTTCAACATTTTCGGCGGTATCACGCGCACCGACGACGTCGCCAACGGCATCGTCGCCGCGACGCGCGACACTCCGCTCACCGTGCCGATGGTGATTCGCCTAACCGGCACCAACGAGGAGATCGCCGTGCAGATCCTGCAGGAGCACGGCTTCAGCGCAATGACCGACATGGACGACGCCGTGCAGAAGGCCGTGCGGTTGGCGACGGGAGGGAAGGCGGCGTGAGCATCTTCATCGATCAGAACACCAGGCTCTTGGTGCAGGGGATCACGGGGCGCGACGGCTCGTTCCACGCCAAGCAGATGATGGAGTACGGCACCTGTGTCGTCGCCGGCGTCACGCCGGGGAAGGGCGGCCAGACGTTCGAGCACAAGGTCCCGATCTTCGACACGGTTGCGGATGCGGTCGCGGCGACGGGCGCCAACACCTCCGTGATTTACGTGCCGCCGCCGTTCGCGGCCGACGCGATGATGGAAGCAGCCGACGCGGGCCTCGCGCTCGTGGTGTGCATCACCGAGGGCGTACCGGTGTTGGACATGACGCGCGTGTACCCCTACGTGCAGGATCGGCAGGCGCGGCTCATCGGGCCTAACTGTCCGGGCCTCATCACGCCGGGCGCGAGCAAGGTCGGCATCATTCCGGGACGCATCTGCACGCCCGGCAGCGTCGGCGTGGTGAGCCGCTCGGGCACGCTCACGTACGAGGTGGTCTACCAGCTCACGCGCGCCGGGATCGGACAATCCACGTGCGTCGGCATCGGCGGCGACCCGATCAACGGCACCAACTTCATCGACTGCCTCGCGGCGTTCGAGGCCGATCCGAATACGAAGGCGGTGGCGATGATGGGGGAGATCGGCGGTACCGACGAGCAGCAGGCCGCGGAGTTCGTGCGCGCGCACATGTCCAAGCCCGTGGTGGGATTCATTGCGGGCCAGACGGCGCCGCCGGGACGTCGCATGGGACACGCGGGTGCCATCATTTCCGGCTCCGCGGGCACGGCCGCCGAAAAGCTCGACGCCTTCAAGGCGGCGGGCATGGGCGTTGCCCAACGGCCGGCCGATTTCGTGACGCTGCTGCAAGAGCGGCTGTGAAGCTGTCGGATCTCGTCCGCGCCGAGCGCGTCGTGACGCCGCTCGAGGCCACCACGCTCGCAAGTGCGGCGTTGGTGCTCGTCGAACGCATCACGGCGACCGGCGTGGTCGATGATCCGGACAAGCTGCGCAGTCGCGTCGAAGAAGGGCGGGGCGAAGACCTCGTGATGCTCGGCGACCGCGCGTTTCTCACGCACTATCGCTCGGATGCGGTGGTCGAGTTGGTGGCGGCGGTGGGCGTGGCGGCGACGCCGATCGCGCGCGACGAGGCGGACGCCGAGTCGCAGCAGGCGCGGCTCATCGTGCTCATCGTGGCCCCGCCGCGGCAGGCGGCGCGCTACCTGTCTGTGTTAGGCGCGTTCTCGCGGCTGTTGTCGCGACCGGACGTGGTGGAAGCGTGGCTGGCGGCGGAGACGCCGGCCGACATCGCGTCGCTGCCTGCGTTAGGCGAAGTCGAGATCGCGCCGCATCTGTCGGTGCGCGATGTGATGACCATGCGCCCGCACACCACGCGGCCGGAGACGGCGCTGCGCGACGCGGCCCGCGACATGGTGCGCGCCGGCGTCGGCGGGCTGCCCGTCGTCGACGCGGACGGGATGCTGGTGGGCATGTTGAGCGAGCGCGAGCTCATGCGACACATGCTCGCCAATGCGGCGTTTTTAGGCGGCGGCCGCGGCGGCGCGCGGAGCGAACCGTCCCGGCACGGCACGGCGTCGGAGCACGCACGGCGGACGGTGCGCGACGTGATGACGCGGCAGGTGTTGTGCGTGTCGCCGGATCAACCGTTAGCCGACGTCGCCTCGGTGATGTCCAACAAAGACGTCGAACGCGTACCTGTCGTGTGGGACGGCCGCCTGGTCGGATTCCTCACGCGCGGCGACATCGTTCGCAAACTCATAGGATCGTAACCACATGGCTGGCACTCGCACGCTGACCATCATCAAGCCGGATGCGTTCGGAGCAGGGAAAACCGGCAAGATCATCGCGCATCTGGAGCAGTCCGGCTTTCGAATTCGCGCCGCGCGCGTGCTGCGTCTCACACAGGCGCAGGCCGAGGCATTCTACGCCGTCCACCGGGAACGCCCGTTCTTCACTCCGCTCACCACGTTCATGACATCGGGCCCGTGCATGCCAATGATTCTCGAGCGCGCCGACGCCGTTGGCACGTTGCGGGCGACCATCGGCGCGACGGATCCGGCCGAGGCGGCCGCGGGCACCGTGCGCAAGCTGTACGCCGTGTCCAAAGAGCGAAACGCGATTCACGCCTCTGACTCCGATGACAACGCGGAGCGCGAGGCTGCCTTTTTCTTCGCCGAAGCGGACCGGATCTAGGCGCCGCGCCGCGCCGTGCGGATGTCAGACACCTCCGTAAAGGGTTCAAAAGATAACTACGAGGAAACAAGGGATAACTGAGGGGATCGCTCGAGCTGCGAGCGCGCCTCGCCTTCGCCTAACAATCAACAGAGATAGGTGACATGGCGAACCTGGACTCGCGCCACGCCTGGAGCGATCCCTTCAGTCATCGCTTGTTTCCTCGTTGTTATCCTTTGAAGCTTTTACAGAGGTGCTGGACATGGGAGTCCTCCACAGAGGTGTTGGACGTCCCGCGAACGCCGCACTCAGTAGTGGGTCAGTCTGAAATGCATGGGGTCGATGGCGCCTGGTGAATTCTGCTCTGTGCCGGCACGCGCATGGTGGGCTTCCTCGCTCTGATGACACGGATCAGATCGGATACCTGCACGGATCACAGCGGATCGGTCGGCTGCGGCGGCGAGGTCGGAGCGGCGCCTCGTCTCCGGCGTTGGTGGTGACGGCTTGCGACGCGCGAGCAACGCGACCCGAAGCATTGACGGCTGGCAGTTGTCCGATACAGGGCGAGTGCGCCCACGGTCGATGCGCCAGGCGCCGAGCAGCCGAGTGATCCGCTGTGATCCGTGCAGCTATCCGATCTGATCCGTGTCAACCAGAGCGAGGAAGGCCACCATGCCCGTGCCCACTATCTCCACCTGGCGATGCTAACGTG